>NZ_MDZA01000083.1 GCF_001816125.1 Hymenobacter coccineus
CCCGCCCCAGCGCTGGGCCCTGCGCCGGGGCCCCGCGCTGGCCGCAGATACTACTTTGCACTTCTATTTCCCCGGGGCCCCGGGTGCGCGTTTATCCCGGCCTGCATCCTCACCATAGGCTGCGCCGTACAACATAATGTTGTACCCCACCCAACAGCCCGGTAATGGACCTTTGCGGTCCGAAAACCGTTGCTTCATCACAATCACACGTTTTCGACTTTCCGCGCCATGCTCAGTTCCACGATGATTTCGCGCAGCGAGGTCCTGCAACACCTCGAGGGTTTCCTCAAAGAAAATATCTACAACTTTCTCAAGAAGGTGGAAGATAGTTGGCAACCAGCCGATTATCTGCCAGATTCGCGCCGCGATACCTTTTTCGACGAGGTGAAAGACCTGCGCGACAAGGCCTCGGGCCTGAGCTACGACCTGCTGGCTGTGCTCATCGGCGACACCATTACCGAGGAGGCCCTGCCCAACTACGAGGCCTGGTTCCACGAGCTCGACGACCTGAACCGCGACGACAACAACGGCTGGGCCCAATGGATCCGGGGCTGGACGGCCGAGGAAAACCGCCACGGCGACCTGCTCAACCGCTACCTCTACCTCTCGGGCCGCGTGAACATGCGCGAATTCGAGGTGAGCACCCAGTACCTCATCAACGACGGCTTCGACCTGGGCACGGCTCACGACCCGTACCGCGCCTTCGTGTACACGAGCTACCAGGAAATGGCCACCAATATCTCGCACCGCCGCGTGGGCCAACTCGCCCGCACCGCCGGCGACGACGGCCTCTCCAAAATCTGCGGCATGATTGCCGGCGACGAAAACCGCCACGCCCGCGCCTACAAAACCTTCGTGGAGAAGATTTTCGAGGTGGACCCATCGGAAATGATGCTGGCTTTCGAAGACATGATGCGCAAGAAAATTGTGATGCCCGCCCACTACATGCGCGAGCTGGGCATTGACATGGGCAAAACCTACGGCCACTTCACCGACGCCGCCCAGCGCCTGGGCGTGTACACGAGCGCCGACTACACCGACATCCTCGACACGCTGATTGCGGATTGGAAAATTGGCAGCATCACGGGCCTGAACGGCCGCGCTGAAAAGGCCCGTGATTACGTGATGGCCTTGCCCGCACGCCTGCGCCGCGTGAGCGACCGCATGGCCGTGCCCAAGCTGGAGTACAAGTTTAAGTGGATTTCGTAGGGCCCCCGCGCCTTGCTTAGCGTTGAAAAAGCCGCTTCCCTGTCCGGGAGGCGGCTTTTTGCGTAGTAGGCTCGCCCAGGGGGCCGCCGCCACAAACCCGCGCCGGTGCCCTATTTCATTCCCAACCCCAAAATTCCCATGCCTCAGCAAACGCAAGCTGCCTACTACACCGAGTTTGGCGGCATCGATAAAATCCAAGTAGGGCCCCTAGACCTGCCCGAAGTGGGCGAAGGCGAGGTGCTGCTACGCGTGAAAGCGGCCGGTATCAACCCCGTCGACCACGTGGTGCGCGAAGGCCACTTCCAGGCCGTGGTGCCCAACGCCTTCCCAGCTGTGCCGGGCTGGGACGTGGCCGGCGTGGTCGAAAAGTGCGGCCATGGGGCCTCGCGCTTCGCCGAAGGGGCCGAGGTGTACGGCTACGTGCGCCGCCCCGTGGTGCAGCACGGTACCTTCGCCGAGCGCCTGGTGGTGCCCGAGTGCTACCTCGCCGCGCGCCCCGAAAAGCTGACCTGGGAAGCGGCCGGCGGCTTGCCCCTAGCGGGCCTTACGGCCTACCAGTCGGTCATCACCGCCGGTCAGTTGAAGGCGGGCGAAACCGTGCTCATCCTCGGCGCGTCGGGCGGCGTGGGCGGCACGGCCATCCAGCTGGCCAAAAACGTGGGCGCCACCGTCATCGCTGTGGCCAGCGCCAGGAGCGCGGCCTACATGCAGGCGCTGGGCGCCGACTTCACCATCGATTACAAGGCCGGCCCGGTAGGCGAGGCTGTGAAAAAAGTGGCCCCCGACGGCGTAGACCTGCTGTTTGATGCCGTGAGCGGCGACACGCTCACCCAAAGTCTGGGGGCCCTAAAGCCCAACGGCCGCCTCATTTCGGTCCTCAACGACGGCAAGGCGCTGGACTTGGGCCCCGGCATCCGCTTCGCCCACGTAATGGCCCAGCCCAGCGTGCCTGACCTTGACCACCTGGCCGCGCTGGCCGACGCCGGGAAACTGCGAGTGCCCGTGGCCGAAACCTTCTCCCTGGCCGACGTCAAAAAAGCCTTTGAGCAAATCGAAACCAAGCATACCACTGGTAAGGTGGTTATCGTGCCGTAAATCATTTAACAGTTAGCAATTAACATTTAACAGCCGTTCATCAAGCCAAATGCGGCAAGTTGAACGGCTGTTAAATGTTAATTGCTAACTGTTAAATGACTTATTGGCTGATCTTCACGCCTTTCCAGAAGGCTACGTAGCCTTTGATGTTTTGGGCGGCCTCGCTGGTTTCGGGGTAAAACCAGGCGGCGTCTTTGTTCAGCTCGCCGTCTACGCGCAGGGAGTAGTAGCTGGCGCGGCCCTTCCAGGGGCAAGAGGTGTGGGCAATGCTGTCCTCGAAATATTCCTTTTTGAGGCTGTCGGCGGGGAAATAGTGGTTGTTTTCAACCACAACGGTGGCGTCGCTTTCGGCCACGACGGTGTCGTTCCAGATGGCTTTCATGGGGTGGAAGGTGAAGGGTGGGGGCAAGCAGGTACAGCAAATGAACATTGCCGCCGCGGGCGTTGTTTTCGCGGCCTATTCCTTTCCTCCCGAATCCTCTCGAATTTATGGCCACTGGCTTCCGCTTCCGCGATTTTGTGCCCGATGAGCAGCCCGAAAAAGGCTTCGAGTCGCTCTTTAAGCTGTTTATGCAGCTGGTTACCATCACTTCCGGCGACGTGGGCGAGGCTCTGTCCTGGCTTAACGAACTCGATAAACAATACGGCCTGACCGACGACGGCTACGGTATGGGCAACTTCATTGATGACCTAAAGAAAAAGGGCTACATCGACGAAGACGAGCAGAAAAAGGGCGAATTCCACATCACCGCCAAGTCGGAGCAGCAGCTGCGCAAGTCGGCGCTGGAGGAAATCTTCGGCAAGCTCAAGAAGAGCAGCACCGGCAACCACCGCACGCCCCAAACCGGTCAGGGCGACGAGCAGAGCACCGATCTGCGCGAGTTCCGCTTCGGCGATTCGCTGGAGCAGATCCAGATGACTGAATCCATCCGCAATGCCCAGCTCAACCACGGCGTGGACGATGGCTTTATGCTGACCGAGGGCGACTTGGAAGTGCGCGAAAACGAGCACAAGTCGCAGACGAGTACGGTGCTGATGATTGACATTTCGCACTCGATGATCCTCTACGGCGAAGACCGCATCACACCCGCCAAGAAGGTGGCCATGGCCCTGGCCGAGCTTGTGAAGCAGAAGTACCCCAAGGATACGCTCGACGTGATTGTGTTCGGCAACGACGCCTGGCAGATTGAGGTGAAGGACCTGCCCTACCTGCAAGTGGGGCCCTACCACACCAACACCGTGGCCGGCCTGGAGCTGGCGATGGACCTGCTGCGCAAGCGCAAAACGCCGAACAAGCAGATTTTCATGATCACCGACGGCAAGCCCACCTGCCTCAAGGAGGGCAACGGGTACTACAAAAACAGCTTCGGCCTCGACCGCAAGGTGGTGAATAAGACGCTGAACATCGCCGCTGCCGCCCGCCGCGTCAAAATTCCCATCACCACCTTCATGATTACCTCCGATCCTTACCTCCAGCAGTTTGTGGAGGAATTCACTGAGGTGAACCAGGGCAAGGCCTACTACTCGGGCCTGAAGGGCCTGGGCCACTTGGTGTTTGAAGACTACAAAAAGAACCGGCGCAAGTCGCTGTAGGGGCCCTATTTCCCGTCTTGCTGACAAGGAAGCACCCTGCCATGGCGGCCTTTCCCAGCTCTCCCCAATGCTACCGGCGCGGACGTGGCAAGTTTCTTCGCGCCGCCTCTATCAGATAAAGAACGACAACCAACCCTTTTCATGGCCAACGACCAGCTTCCAACCAATCATTCGCAACACATTACCACCCTGGGCCAACTGAAAAAGTCTGGCTACAAATCCCGCTCGGTGAAAACCGAGCTGCGGGAAAATCTGATTCGCAAGCTCCGCCTCAAGGAGGACGTTTTCCCCGGCATCTTCGGCTACGACGAAACTGTAATTCCCGAGCTGCAGCGCGCCATTCTGGCCGGGCACCACATCAACCTGCTGGGCCTGCGCGGCCAGGCCAAAACCCGCATCGCGCGCTTGCTCATCAACCTGCTTGATGAGTACATGCCCGTCGTGGAAGGCTCGGAGCTGAACGACGACCCGTTGCAGCCGCTGTCGGTGTTTGCCAAAAAACTGATTGACGAGCACGGCGACAACACGCCCGTGGCCTGGGTGCACCGCGACGAGCGCTACACCGAGAAGCTGGCCACGCCCGACGTAACCGTGGCCGACCTCATCGGCGACGCCGACCCCATCAAGGCCGCCACGCTGAAGCTGCCGTATTCCGACGAGCGGGTCATCCACTTCGGCCTGATCCCCAGGGCCCACCGTGGCATTTTCGTGATCAACGAGCTGCCCGATTTGCAGGCCCGCATCCAGGTGTCGTTGTTCAACATTTTGCAGGAAGGCGACATCCAGATTCGCGGTTTTAAGGTGCGCCTGCCGCTGGATATCCAGTTCGTGTTCACGGCCAACCCCGAGGACTACACCAATCGCGGCAGCATCGTGACGCCGCTGAAGGACCGCATTGACGCCCAGATCATCACCCACTACCCGAAATCCATCGAAATCGGCAAGCGCATCACCAAGCAGGAAGCCCGTATCAAGGAGGACCAGAAAGGCATGGTGACGACCAACGAAATCACCCACGACCTGGTGGAGCAGGTGGCCGTCGAGGCCCGCGGCTCCGAGTTTGTGGACGCTAAATCGGGCGTGTCGGCCCGCCTCACCATCTCGGCCTACGAGCAGGTGGTGGCCGGTGCCGAGCGCCGGGCCCTCATCAACGGCGAGGCGAAAACCTACGTGCGCGTGGGCGACTTCATCTCGGCCGTGCCCGCCATCACGGGCAAGGTGGAGTTGGTGTACGAAGGCGAGCAGGAAGGCGCAGGCATCGTGGCTGAGAAGCTCATGGGCAAGGCCATCCGCACCCTGTTCCTGAACTACTTCCCCGACCCCGACAAGTCGAAGAAGCTGAAGAACCGCACTTCGCCCTACAAAACGGTGCAGGAGTGGTTCGGCAGCGGCAACACCCTCGACCTGCTGCACGACGCCTCCGACGCCGACTACCACGCCGCGCTGGACCAAGTGCCCGGCCTGCGCGACATCGTGAAGGAGCTGCACCCCAACGAGGACGCCAACACGACTTACTTCCTGATGGAGTTCCTGCTGCACGGCCTGAGCGAGCACAGCCTCATTTCGCGCAACCGCCTCACCGCCGGGGCCCAGTTCAAGGACCTGCTCTCGTCGATGTTCACCATGCCCAAGTTTGACGAAGGCGACGACGAAGACGAGGAGGAAGAAAAGCCCCGCCGCCGCCGCTAGGGTCCCCAGGGTTTTAGGTTTAGGCCAGCAAAAAGCCCCGCGTACCGAAAGGTGCGCGGGGCTTCTTACTGAAGAGCAATTCGCTGCTTACGCGGCGCTGTCGTCTTTCACCACGATTTTCTCAATCGTGTCGTTCGGCTTGATTTGGTCAATGACGTCGAGGCCCTCCACCACTTTGCCGAACACGGTGTGCACGCGGTCGAGGTGGGCGGTATTGTCGCGCGAGTGCACCACGAAGAATTGCGAGCCGCCGGTGTTTTTGCCGGCGTGGGCCATGCTCAGCACGCCGCGCTCGTGGTGCTGGTGGCCGCCGCTGGTTTCGCAGTCGATTTTGTAGCCGGGGCCCCCGGTGCCGGGCGCGCCCTTGGCGCCGGGTTTGGTGTTGGGGTCGCCGCCCTGAATCACAAAATTCGGGATGACGCGGTGGAACGTGGTGCCGTCGTAGAAGCCTTTCTGGGCCAAGTCGGTGAAGTTTTTGACCGTGTTGGGGGCGTCTTGTTCGTAGAACTCGACTTTCATGACCCCCTTGGGGGTGTGGATTTCGGCAGTTTTCATCGAAAAACGGGGAATGGGTGGGAAAACGCCCGAAGTGGGCGCTGCAAAAATAAGCGCCTGCCCCGGGCAATGACGGTTAAACAATCCGGGGCCCCCGATTGATTCGTATGGTACCCAACCAATTCAATATTCTCCCGTTCTGGTTTTCATGAAAAAGCAACTCCTCTCCCTCGCCGGCGCTTTCGCCCTGACCTTGGCCCTGGCCAGCTGCGGCAACGACAAGCCCGCCGAAACCGCCACCACGGCTGACGCCACGACCACCAACCCCGCCGATTCCATGGCTGCCATGGGCGGCGACTCGGCCCGCATGGCCAAGCCCGGCGGCGTGATGGTGGACGGCGTGGCTATGACGGCCGACAAAGACATTGTGGACAACGCCGCGGCCGCCACGAGCGTGAGCACCCTGGTGTCGCTCGTGAAGCAGGCCGGCCTGGTGGAAACCCTGAAAGGCACGGGCCCCTTCACCGTGTTTGCCCCCACCAACGCCGCCTTCGGCAAGCTGCCCAAGGCCGCCGTGGCC
Source organism: Hymenobacter coccineus (assembly GCF_001816125.1). Classification (GTDB taxonomy): domain Bacteria; phylum Bacteroidota; class Bacteroidia; order Cytophagales; family Hymenobacteraceae; genus Hymenobacter; species Hymenobacter coccineus. Next base: position 6,662 of record NZ_MDZA01000083.1, read on the forward strand.
GCCCTCACCGCCCCCGCCAACGCCGCCAAGCTCAAGGGCGTGCTGACGTACCACGTCATCGCCGGCCGCCTGCTGGCCGCCGACCTGAAAGACGGCCAAGAGCTGACCACCGTGAACGGTGAGAAACTGAAAGTAATGGTGAAAGACGGCAAAGTGATGGTGGGCAACGGCAAAGACGCCCCCGCCACCGTGCAAATCGCCGACGTAATTTCGAAAAACGGCGTCACCCACGTCATCGACGGCGTGCTGCTGCCGCTGGCGAAATAATTAGTTATCAGTTGCCGGTTGTTAATACAACGGCCATAGAAACAGAAAAGGCCTGCAGTAGTACGCTGGAGGCCTTTTCTGTTTTAGAAATAATTAGATTGTCGTGCCGGTCGGGTAAGGTATTTAAGCGGGTATACTTCGGCGACTGACAACTAGAGCAGCTTCCAGGTTAGTGTACGTGGCGACCCGTACCATTACCATGTACACTAACCTGGAAACTGCTCTAGAGCGGTTTCGGAGTCAGTGGCTAGTAGCGCGAACTTTGTAGTTCGCGTCGCTGCCCGGCCATCGCCCGGACGAAGCGAGCGACGCGAACTACAAAGTTCGCGCTACTGCCCGTTGCGCTGTACACTAACCTGGAAACTGCTCTAATAGCTGACAACTAGGGGCCCTACGCTTCCAGGCCGGCGTCTTCCGATACGCGGCGGGCGAAGGCGGTCCAGTCCACGTCGTCCTCGCCGCGGGCCACGGTGGTGCTCATGCGGTTGTGCACGAGCTGGGCCAGGGGCATGGGCGCGGCCAGCTGCTGGGCATGGTCGAGCACGAGGCGGAAATCCTTGCGGATGATGGGCGGCAGGGCCCCCACGGGCGTGTAGTTTTTGGAGGCAATCATGCGCCCGTAGCCTTGGTACACGGGGCAGTTGAAGAGCGTGCCGACTAAAAAATCGTAGATGGGCTGGCGGCCCACGCCGCTCTTTTCGGCCAGCGTGAAGGCCTCGGCCATGGCCTCGATGGCCGCGCCGAGCATGAAGTTGCCGCAGAGCTTCACCACGCTGGCCGCGGCCGGGTCGTCGCCGAACTCGTGCACGCCCTGGCCCAGCGGCGCCAGCCAGGGCTGCACCTTCGCGCGGGCGGCCGGGGGCCCCGCCAGGCCCAGCCACAGCTTGGCCGATGCCGCGGCATCGGGCTTGCCAAACACCGGCGCGGCCACAAACGCCGAGCCGTGGGCGGCGTGGGCTTCGGCCAGGCGGGTGGTAGTGGCGGGGGCCACCGTGCTGCACGAGATGTGCACCGCGCCGGGCGCCAGGCCGTGGAGCAGGCCCTCGGGGCCCGTCGTGAGCTCGGTGAGGGCCTCATCGTCGGTTACCATCGTAAACACGGCTTCGGCGCCGCGGGCAGCTTTGGCGGGGGTGGTAGCCACAGTAGCGCCTGCGTTTGCAGGGGCGCGGCCTTTTCGGCGGTGCGGTTATAAACGGTGAGGGTGTGGCCGGCCTTGAGCAGGTTGGCGGCCATGGCCAAGCCCATGTTGCCCAGGCCCAGGAATGCAAGTTTTGCCATGTAAAAGGGGAGTGGCCGCAGCCAATGGTTCGCCCCGGTTTACTCGGCTACCCAGTGGTAGGTTTCGATGGCGCCTCCATCAACTGGAACCCGTTCGCCTATCAGGAACAGTTCCTGCCGACCATTTTGCTGGCTCAAATCATACGTTTTGGTGTCGTCGTTGGCTAAGCCAGGTTCGTTAGCGTAAGTTATCAGCGGCAAGAACGCAGTAGCATTGGGCCGCTTAGAAAGCTGGTAGCGAGTTTGATAATACTGCTGGCCGCTGCGCTTTACGTAGAGTACGCTATCCGCCCCAAATACCAGCTGCCGGGTGAAGCCCATCGTAGTCGGGGTGCGGGCACCGGCAAAACCGAAGACGGACCTATCCCATTCCCAATGCCCAGGGGCTTTCGCAAAAGCGTCGTAGCTAGTAGCAGCGCTCATGGGCTGCAAGTCGGCGTCGTGCTTGCACCCAGTGGTCAGTTGGGCGGCGCACCCGAGAGCCACAGCGAATAAAAGGGCTTTCATAATCGGTGAATAGGCAGGAAGGAGAGAACAGGTGAACGGAGGAGTTCCGAATGGCCTATTTCGTTGCATGCCCAAAGGATTGAAGACGCCAGAGGGTCGGCGGCAGGCTGCTGACCAATAACCCTACTGGGGCCCCAGCGAATCGGGTACCGGTGCCGCCGCGGGCGCACCCAGTACTGAATCGGAGGCGGGTAGGGCCAGCGTTTCGCTGGCTGCCTCGCTGGCATTAATAGCCTCGTCAGGCATAGCCAGTTCAGTATCAATGGCCGGAATGAACTCCGAGTCTGAAAATGCCCGGGTCTGCGTCGAGTCAACCAAGCTTTCTTCATCCGAAGCATCCGTTGGGCCCATAAAAGGGGCCGGCACAACTTGCGCCAACTGCGGGGCCCCCACCCGCACGGGGCCCCAGGTATGCAGCAGGCTCCAGCCGCCCACGCTCAGGCCCGCCGCCACGGCTAGCCCGGCCGACAGCCGCACCGCGGCTCGGGCGGCCACCCGGGGCTGCATCGGCAGTTGCCAGGGGCCCCGGGCCGCCCGGCGCACTGGGGCCCTGGCGGCCTGTGCCCGGGGCCCGGCGGGGGGCGCCAGCGCCGTGGGGGCGTGGCCAGCGGGGGCTGCCGCCTGGGCCCGCAGCTGCTCGATGAGGTGCCCGAGCTGTTGAATCCGCACGTCGAGGGCCTGGTTGCGGGCGGCGGCTTCGGTGTGCCACGCGGCGGCCTGGGTAGCTGGCCCGGGCAACTCGGCGGGGGCGGGGCAGGCCGGGCCAGTTGGGCGCGCAGCTGGGCAAATTCCCGCTCGTGGGCCGCTTGGTGGCGGGCGGCGGCCTGCCGGTGCTGGTGCAGCTCGGCCAGCAACTCGCGGCGCAACTGCTCGTGCTGGGCCAGGGCGGCCGCCGGGGCGTCGCCGTAGGGTGTGTCGGCGGGTACGTCGGCCGCGCCCAGCCACTGCCACAGCTGCCGCACCTGCTGCCCCCAGAAACCTGCTAGGGGCCCCAATGATGCGACAAACTGCTCGGGTAAAACCGGGGCTTCCTCCGCGCCAAATGCGGCTTGCCAGCGCTGGGCCAGGGCCCCTAGCGCCTCCGCATCGAGGGCCTGGGCTTCGGCGCGGGCGGTTTGCAAGCGCCGCGGCAACTGCGCGGGGCCCCGCACGAGCTGGAAGTCGCCGGCCGTTTGGCGCAGGTGCTCCTCGGCCTCGTTGCCGAATGTGACAGGCGTGGCAAATACCGCTGCGCCGCCCAGGGGCAGCGCGGGCATTCCGGGACCCCCGCCCAGCTCCGCTGCCAGCCAGGCGGCTACGTCGGCTTGCTGCTGCTGGCAGTGGGGCGTAG
>NZ_MDZA01000084.1 GCF_001816125.1 Hymenobacter coccineus
CGCAGGACGCCTTCGAGCGCACGGTGTACCTCATCCGCCAAACGCCCGACAACACGGTGGCCCGCACCAAGGTCACGGCCCTGCTCGCCGGCGTGAACAGGCCGCGCAGGACGCCTTCGAGCGCACGGTGTACCTCATCCGCCAAACGCCCGACAACACGGTGGCCCGCACCAAGGTCACGGCCCTGCTCGCCGGCGTGAACACGGGCATCGATGCCACAATGGCCGGGCCCGGGCGGCGCAGCTCACCTCGCCCTGGTCGCGCTACTTCTTCGACTTTGACCCCCAGGTTCGCTTGGCCCAGGTGCAATGCCCAGTGCTGCTGCTAAACGGCACGGAGGACCTGCAGGTATCGGCCCGCCAGAACATGTCGCCCATGCTAAAAGCGTTGCACCGCGCCCACCGCCAGGCCACGGCCACGCGCCTCGAAGGCGTGAACCACCTGTTTCAGCCCGAGCTGGAGGAGTGGCCCGTGGTGGACGGGGCCCAGCAGCCCACGTTTTCACTCGAAGCCCTGAAAAACATCCACGAGTGGTGGCGCTCCAAACCAAGCTGCCCGGGGCCCCACTACCCGTAACTGTGAAGCGCGCGGCCCCGCGCAAGGCTACCGCCTCCGCCCGGACCCGCGGCTAGGGCCCCGGCGGCCGGCCGTAGTATTGCAGCACAGTGTACTGGTTGATACGAGCCAGTGGGCTACTGCGCCGCGTGGCGCTGCGGGCCGTGCCTACGGGGCTTGCGTCCGAAACCCCGCTTCCCTCACCGGCGGTTGAGCGGGCACATTGGGCCCCAGCCAATCCGGTAACATTGTGGGTGCTTAACGCTAAAGCAGCGCCGAGCACTTCTCGTTTTCCTTTCTGCACCCATTTCGGTGGGGACTCAACCCATTTGCTATGAAACCTTCGCCGCGCCCCCGGCGCTCCTGGGCCAATGCGGGGCCCCTGCGCTGGGCGCGGCGCTACATGGGCTACTCGCGCGCCGAAGCCCGGGGCATGGTGGGGCTGCTGGCCGTGCTGGCCGGGGCCCTGCTGCTGCCGCTGCTCTGGCACCCCGCCCAGCCCCAGTACCTGCCCGCCGCCGACCAGCAGCAGCTCGACCAGCTGGCGGCGAACTTGGCCGCCAACCGCGCCCCGAGCCGCACCTACGCCCCGCGTTCATTCGAGCGAGCCGCGCGCTACCCAGCAGTGGCCCAAGTGCCTCTGGGGCCCTTCGACCCCAACGCCCTCACGGCCGAGGGCTGGGAGGCCCGCGGCGTGCCGCACTTTGTGGCCGGGCGCATTGTGAAGTACCGCGACGCGGCGGGCGGCTTCCGCGCCAAGGCGCAAATCAAGAAGATGTATGGGCTGGAAGATTCGGTGTACCAGCGGCTGGCGCCTTTCATGCAGTTGCCCGAGGCGCTGCCGGGCCGCGGCGAGCGGCCGGCCTACGCCGCCACTGGGGCCCCGAGCAAGTTCCCGCCTTTCGCCGACAGCAAATTCCCCAGCAAATTCCCCAGCAAGCCCAAGCACCTCCAGCCCTTCGACCTGAACGCGGCCGACACCACGCAGCTCATGCAAATCCGCGGCATTGGCGCGGGCCGGGCCAAGTGGGTGGTGCAGTACCGCAATCAGCTCGGCGGCTACCTGCGGGCCGACCAGTTGGGCGAAATATTCGTGCTGCGCGACGCCCCCGATTTGGTGGATAGCCTGCGCAAGTACACATTCGTGCGGCCGGGCTTCGCACCGCAGTTGGTGAACGTCAACACCGCATCGTTCGACGAGCTGTACCTGCACCCCTACATCCGCAAGCCACTGGCCCGCCTCATCGTGGCCTACCGCAAACAGCACGGCCCCTACCGCAAGCCCGAAGATTTACAGCAAATCCCGACCCTGAAGCCCGACGACTGGGCCAAGCTGCGGCCCTACGTGCGCTGCGATTAGGGCCCCGGCGGGCGGCTACTTACTGCCCGCGCCCATTTCCAGCTTGCGCAGCTGGTCGGCGCGCCAAGCGGTGAAGGCCACGATGCCCATCGTCATGAGGCCGCCAAAAACTACGCTGGGGACGGTACCCATGGCCTTGGCGGCGGCGCCACTCTCGAAGCTACCGATTTCGTTGCTGCTACCGATAAAAATGCTGTTTACGGCCGATACGCGGCCTTTCATGTACTCGGGCGTGTAGGTGTGCACCAAGGTGGAGCGCACGATGACGGACACGGCATCGAATACACCGGTGAGGAAGAGCAGAAAAAACGAGAGGTAGATGTTACGCGACAGCGCGAAGGCCACCGTGGCCGCCCCGAAGCCCGCCACGGCCCACAGCATTTTGCGGCCCGCGCCTTTTTTGAGGGGCGAGAAGGTGAGGAAAATGGCCATCAGCACCGAGCCCACGGCGGGGGCGGCGCGCAGGCTGCCAAACGAGCCGGGGCTGTGCAGCACGTTGGCCGCGAAAAAGGGCAGCAGCGCCACCGCGCCCCCAAACAGCACCGCAAACATATCGAGCGACAAAGCCGCCAATACCAACTGATTGCTGAAAATGAACTTGATACCACTGGTAATGCTTTCGGCTAGGCCCAGGCGCTCACCCTCGATGGGCGGCAGCTCGCGGCTGGCAATGCTGACGAAAAACAGCAGCGCCAGCACTTCCATCACCGAATCGACGCCGTAGGCAAACTCGATGCCCAGGTACGTGATGAGCAGCCCCCCAACGGCCGGCCCCAACACCGCCGACGCCTGCCAGGTAGTGGAGCTCCAGGTGATGGCGTTGGGCAAGTGGGTGCGGTCGGGCAGCAGCTGCGGCATGAAGGCAAACAGCGCCGGGCTGAGAAACCCGCGCGCAATGCCACTCACGAAAATAACCAGGTACAGCGGCCACACCACGGTGGCGTGCAGGGCCCTAAGGTTGAGGCGGCCGCGTTCCAGCAGCGCCTCTTGCAGGGGGTGGGCCAGCCACCACAGCGTGAAGGCGCACAGCACCAGCACCAGCACGGCCGGCACCACAATGCGCTTGCGCCGCACCGAGTCGGCCACGTGCCCGGCGTAGAGCGACACCGTGATGCTGGGAATGGCCTCGGCCAACCCGATGAGGCCCAGGGCGAGCGGGTCGTTGGTGAGCTTGAAAATCTGCCAGGCCACGACGACGCCCTGAATCTGGGTGGCGATGGAGAACAGGGCGCGCGCCGTGACGTAGCGGCGGAAGTCGGGCAGGCGCAGGGCCGCGTAGGGGTCGTGGGGGGCCGCGGGGGCAGCAGGCGAAGCAGGGTCCATACAAAAACGCCGGGCCAATGTATCGTGCGCGGCCCCGCCGGGTAAAGGTAGCCTACCCCGCGCCGGGCCCACGGTGACGCTTGCCGTACGCGCTACCACTACTTATCTTGCGCTACGCCTCCACCTTCGCTATGTCCAATTACGGCCTCGACCTCGTGTACCGCCCCGACCTGCCGGCCCTCATCGCCCGCTGGCAGCGCGAAGTCACGCCCTACGAGTTACAAACCGGCTACCAGGCCGTGCTTGCGGCCGCCGACGCGGCCGGGTGCAGCCGCTGGCTGCTCGACTTGCGCCGCCGCGAAGACGTAACGGAGCCCGCCGTGAATACGTGGTTCGGCACCACTTTTGCGCCGGAGCTGCGGGAGCGCTACGGGGCCCCGGTGCGACTGGCCTTTTTGGTGTCGCCGCTGCGGGCGCAGCAAGCCGTTACAGCCGTGGTTTCGGCCGCCGATGCTGATTGCCGCATTGCCACCTTCACCGACGAGGCCGCCGCCCACTTCTGGCTAGCCCAAGCCGCGGAATAGGGTCCCAGGCACACATCGGGCTCCGACGTGAAGTTTTTGGGAAGGTTGCGCCATTTATTAAAAATATTTTGTCATTTTTGCTTCAGCGGCCTTGCGAAAGACCTAATCACGCCACTAAATTTGGCAACCGCTTGCAACGTTCTGTTTGCAACCGGTATCTTCCGTTTTATTTCCCTTAATCTCTAAAGCTGCATACTATCGGTTCAAGCTCTACGTTCTCCTTATCCGTAGTCCTTTATGGAATCCATGCAGCTGAGCGATTCCGCGCTCGTTACGCTTTACCTGGCTGGCCAGGAGTCCGCCTTCGCGCTGCTGCTTGAGCGGCACCGAAGCCGGACTTTTACGACCATCCTGCTCATCGTCCGCGACGAAGATGTGGCCGAAGACCTCCTCCAAGACGCATTCATCAAAGCCATCCACGTGCTAAAAAGTGGCCGCTACAACGACGAAGGCAAGTTCGGACCCTGGCTGTGCCGCATTGCGCACAACCTGGCCATCGACGCCTTTCGCCGCGGCAAGCGCGTGCCCCACCTCAGCCTCGACGGCGACGGGCCCCTGGCCAATTCGCTTGCCCATTCGGAAGAAGGGGCCGACGATGCCCTGGCCCGCGAAGAAACCCACAGCCGCCTGCGCGAGCTCATCCAGGAGCTGCCGCCGGCCCAGAAGGAAGTGCTGCTCATGCGCCATTACGGCGATTTGAGCTTCCAGGAGATTGCCGACGCCACCGGGGTGAGCATTAATACGGCCCTTGGCCGGATGCGCTACGCCCTGATAAACCTACGGAAGAAAATGGCCGTAAACCCACCTTACTATGATTCAAACCTTACCCTATACGACCCTACTGCGCTACGTGTACAACGAATTGCCAGTTAGTGCCTTGCCCGAAGTAGAAGAAGCCCTCCAGCACGACCCCGAGCTGGCCACCGCCTGCGCCGACCTGCTGCTGGCCCAGCGCACCCTCGAAGGCCTGCGCTGCGAGCCCCGCCCGGCGGTATCGGCCCGCATTTTAGAATATTCGCGCACGTTTCCGACCGGCAGCTAAGCCCCGGAATTTCGACCGACCTTTGCCATCCTAAGCGCTGCCCACCGCAGCGCCTGGGATGGTTTTTTGCTTACCGGCCGCCCCAATTCTCCGTTTATGACCCGTCCCGAGCGGTTTCGCTTCTTCCTCGATTACTTTACCGTTCACTTCCCGGCCCCCGAAACTGAACTGCTCTACCGCAACCCCTACGAGCTAATTGTAGCCGTGGTGCTGAGCGCCCAGTGCACCGACAAGCGCGTGAACCTGGTAATGCCGGCGTTGCTGGCCGCCTTCCCTACCCCCGCCGCCCTCAGCGCCGCCACAGCCGACGAGGTTTTCCCCTTTATCCGCAGCGTTTCGTACCCCAACAACAAGGCCAAGCACCTCGCCGGGCTGGGCCGGATGCTGATGGCCGACTTTGGCGGCGAAGTACCCAGCCAACTCGATGAGCTGCAGCGCCTGCCCGGCGTGGGCCGCAAAACGGCCAACGTGGTGGTGTCCGTCATCTACAACCAGCCCGCCATGGCCGTCGATACGCACGTATTTCGGGTTTCGCACCGCCTGGGCCTGGTGCCCAAGACCGCCACCACGCCCCTCGCCGTCGAAAAAGGCCTGGTCCGCCACATCCCCCAGCCCCTCATCCCCAAGGCCCACCACTGGCTGATTTTGCACGGCCGCTACACCTGCGTAGCCCGCAGCCCCAAGTGCGGCATTTGCCCACTGGCACCCAGCTGCTTATACTTTGAAAAGGAAGTAGCATCCTTGAGGGGCCTCGTCCCGCTGAAAGCGGCAAAACCCAGCGTAGTAAAGACCAAACCCAACGCCAAGTAAGCCCGCAAAGCCGCACCTGGGGGCCCCAGCAGTCAGCCGTTAGGCCCCCGCGTTTTCCAACACCCGCTGTACTACCGCGGCCAGCTGTTGCCGGTCGAATTCTTTAACGGCCAGGGCCCTACCCCGCTGGCCGGCTGCTTGTAGCTGCGCGGGTTGGGCCAGCAGCTCGCGCAAGCGGTCCGCCAGTTGCGGGGCGTCGCCGGCCGGGATACACCAGCCGCAGCTGTGGGTTTCAACCAGCTTTTTGGTCCAGCCCTGGTTGGTGACGACCACCGGCGTACCCACCGCCAGCGCGTCGTAGAGCTTGGCTGGCGAGTTGGCATCTAGCACCGGCAGGTTCAGGAAAGACGCCACCGCTACGTTAGCCAGCCCAAACCAAGTGAACACCGCGTGGCGCGGCTGCCCGCCCACCAGCCGGATGCGCCCGGGCCAGCGCGCCGCCGTCGCCGCCACCAGCGGCTCGTAGTAACCGTGGCCTAGGAACAGCCATACCGCGTCGGGGTCGGCCGCAACCAGCGCTTCCGCCGCGGCTACCAGTGTTAAGATGTCGTTGGCCCGGCCGAAAGTGCCGGCGTAGAGGACTACTTTCTTACCATCCAAGCCTTGGGCCCGCCGCAGTGCCGCTATAGCTGCCGGCGTGGCCCGGGCGGCTAGGTCGAGGTCGGTGCCGTTGAGTACAGTGGTTACTTTTTCGGCGGCCACGCCCAGGTCCGTCACGTAGCGCGTCATATCAGGCGAGAGGGGCAGGATGTGCTGGGCGCTGTGGTACAAGCGTTTCTCCAGCGCAAACAGCTGCTGCCGGGCCAAGGCCGTGGGCACCGCCCCCATGGCCACCGGAAACGCTGGCCACAAATCCTGCACCTCAAACACCCACGGCACCCGCCGCCAGCGCGCCACCTGCGCCGCCGCCCAAGCCGCCGTCAGCGGCGTGCTGATGCCCCAAATAACGTCGGGCTTCTCCATGCGCAGCCCTGCCCGCACGGCCCACGCCGCGTATTGGGCAAACGATAGGGCCCGGCGCGCGGGGCCCATCTTGTTATCGTAGGGGATATTGGCTTCGCGGATTTCCACCCCAGCCGGCACCCACGGAAACTCCTGCGTCAGCCGCTGCCCACGCCAGGCGGGCGTGGTCAGCAACGTTACCCGGTGCGTCTGGGCAATGTGCGCTAATAGCGCGTAGTGCCGGCTGGTGGCCGGGCAGTCGGGGTTGGTATGGTACTGGCTGAAGACCGCAATGTGCACGGGGACATTTGTGAATGAGCGAATGTATGAAGGGGCGAACGAGCAATGAGTCGTGTATCTAGCGTTCATTCACTCGTTCGCCCGCTTGCTCATTGCCGCTTGGGCCGGTAGTGCGAGTCGTTGAGCAGTTTCTGGGCGTTGCGCTCGGCCATAAGCTGAGCCAGAGTAACGTCAGGGTGCTCGTTCATGTACTTGCGCACAATTTGCAGGCCCACCCACTGGCCCACCCGGCCGGGGCAGGTAGCGTCAATCTCGGGCACATTGGGCCGCTCGCCCACGTACTTCTGGATGGTGAAAGGCGTAGTATTGTACAACAGGTTTTGCTCCAGAAAATGGGCCCATATCTTCCCCTCGTTAGTAGTCACGCCCACTACTTCCTTCCTGGTAAAGCCCAACAGCAGCGAATCGGGCGCACAGGGCAGCACACGGCCGGCAAAGTACAAGGCCTTGCCACCGCTCACCATCGCGTCGAGCATAGTGTTTGCCGTTAGCTCGTGGCGGTTGTACTTGGTTGCTACCCGCAGCGCTAGCGAAGGCATCAAGCTAGCAGGCGTGTAGTTGCGCAGGATATATTTGGGCATTTCCACCGGCCGGAACTTGGCCTGGGGCCCTGCAAACCAGTCGAGGCTCAGCACCAGCAAACTGTCGTTCACGAAAATATCCTTGCCTTCAAACCCACTCACAAACGTAGCCGCCCGCGGGACCTGGAACCCAGGAAAGTAATACTTCACCCGCCCAAATAGGGCCCCCAGGTCGCGGCCTAAGGCAGCGGTATCCGGGAATGCCGCGGCCGTTTGTTGCGCCAACTCGCGTAGGTGCGGCTCGGTGGCCAGGCGGGCCAGAGCAAAGGCCCCGGTGGTATCGGTAGCTGTACGCCGCTGCAAGTAAAAGCGGGCAAACGCCGGGTGCGCGTTCATAAACGCCACTGCTCCGCCGGGGCCCTGAATCTTAAAAAATGCAGCTTCCAGCCGTTGCACTTGCACGGCGGGCATGGGGGCGTCGGCGGCGGCATCGGGCCGGCAGCCAGCCGGTTGGCTCCGGCCACAGCCCACCAGCGCTAGCCCCGCGGCCAGCAAAACGGACCAAGGCCCTCGTTTAGTAATTCTTTTCTTATCCACGCGTTTCTACTTTCGGGTAAATTTAGCCATAACCCGGCCGGCCGCACGCCGCTCCCATTCTTTCGCGCCCCCCTACTATGAAGACATCCTTCCTCGCTTTATCCGTCGTCCTAGCCAGTGCCACAGCGGCCTCGGCCCAGGTTGAAATCGGCGTCAAAATATCACCTTCCGTCGCGTTCCTGCGGGCCGAATCGCCTTCGTCCACTGATTTTGCCAATGAAAGCAGCAAGGTTAGCTTCGGTGGGGCCCTAATCGTGGATTACTTCTTCGGCGAAAACTACGCATTTGGCACTGGCCTGGCACTGACAGGCAAGGGCGGTACTATTTCATATTTTGAGCAAGATCCGCGTGTTCCTCCGCGGCCTAGCGGTAACCGGGTCAACCAGAAGATTGCTACCCAATACATTGAGCTACCCCTCACGCTCAAGCTCTTCACCAACGAGTTAGCCCCCGCCACGCGGCTCTATTTTCAGCTTGGCGGCTCGCTAGCGGCTCCCATCGCTACCCGCATCAACGGCGAAAAATTTTACAAGGATCCCTACGACAACAACAACGAAACTAAGGCGTCGGAACACGTCTTTGCCCTCGACGCCAACGCTTTACTAGGGGCTGGAGTAGAATACCAACTCGGCCGCAGCACCAAGCTATTGGCTGGCCTCAGCTACCACCGCGGCCTGATTAATCTCGACCACTATTTTGAAAAAACCCGAGGCTTCAGCGACGTAACCATCAAAAACAACGTGTTTGCGCTGGACCTAGGAATGAAATTCTAACCACTGATTAGGCTGACCAACCGTGATTTTGCTGAGTTTTAACTCATAAAGCGCACAGCAAAAAGCCCCGACTGCAAGCGCAGTTCGGGGCTTTTGGTTGACAAACGAATCTGCGAAATCCGTTAAATCTGCTTAATCTGCGGTCCTAGTCGGTGAATTCAATTTCCCGATCTTGCACCTTGCTCATGGCCGCGGCCATCGAGCGAAGCTGAATTTCTTCACCGCGCTCATCTTCAATTCGGTAATCGGTGAGACCCAAGCTACTGTCGTTCACTAGTTTCACCCATTTGTAGTACTTCAGATACCACTTCATCTGGCGCGAAACCAGGCCCTTAGTATAGTAGGCGTACAGGAAGGGGTGAACAGACAACGTGAGGCCCGATTGATTTTGGGCCACCAGCAAGTCGTCGATGCTGTTGTCGATGTCGTCCGTTACCTGGATGGAAGCGGAAATACGGCCCGTGCCGCCGCAGGTGGGGCACACTTCGCCGGTTACGATGGTTTCGGCCGGCCGCACGCGCTGCCGCGTGATTTGCAGCAGTCCAAACTTGGTCAGGGGCAATACCGTGAATTTGGCCTTGTCGGCCTTCATCACGTCACGCACGGCGTCTTCCACCTTCTTACGGCTCTCAGCGGCGCGCATGTCGATGAAATCCACCACAATGATGCCCCCCATGTCGCGCAGGCGCAACTGCCGCGCTACCTCTTTCGCTGCCAGCAGATTAATCATTAAAGCCGTGGCTTCCTGATCGTTCTCCTGGTTGCTTTTGCTGCCCGAGTTCACATCGATAACGTGCAGGGCCTCGGTGTGCTCGATGACGAGGTAGCCGCCGCCGGGTACGGTCACGGTTTTGCCAAACAGCGTTTTCAACTGCTTCTCAATACCGATGTGTTCGAAGATTTTGACCTTGGTGTTGTGCAGCTTCAGCAGCCCGAGCTTGTCGGGCGCAATCTTCTGCAAGTAGTCGCGCATCTCCTCGTACATGGCCGGAGCATCGACCAAAATACTGTCGAACGACTCGTTGAGCATGTCGCGCAGCATGGAGGACGTACGCCCCAGCTCGCCCAGTACTTTATCGTTGGGCTTTGCGGTGCGCAGCGTGGTATACAATTGCTCCCACTTGCCCACCATGTCCTGCATGTCCTTATCCAGCTCGGCCACGT
>NZ_MDZA01000085.1 GCF_001816125.1 Hymenobacter coccineus
GCCAGCGCTCCGGGCGCGGGCGGGTGCGCCGCCGCAGCGGCTGGCGGGTTTCGAGCAGCAGCAGGCCCAGCCCCAGCAGGGCCAGGGCCGGCGCGGCCCAGCGGTCGAAGCGTTTGAGCAAAGGGTGCGAAACCGGAAAAATCGGCATAGAAAACGGGTAAGAAGTTCGGAGAAAACACTACGGAATGGCCGGCCGCGCCGCCAGCCGGGGCCGGGCTTTTGGCCGGCGGGCGCAACGTGCGCCGCGCCCCGGCGTACCTACTGGCTTGGGGCGGGTGGCAGTTGCCCCGTAGATAACAAGTTGTACGTATGATTTCTCCCCCAGCGCGGGCCGGTGGTGAGGCCAGCCCCGGCTCGCCGTCCGCTACCAGCCTGCCGGTCAGCATCATCATCCCAACTTACAACGAGGCCGAAGCCATTGGGCCCCTGCTGCACTACCTGCGCCGGGCCACGGCCGGCGAGCCAGCCCCGGAGCTGCTGGTGGTGGATGGCGGCAGCACCGACGATACCGCGCGCCGAGCCCAGCTGGCCGGGGCCACCGTGCTGGCCTGTCCGCGCAAGGGCCGCGCCGCCCAGCTCAACTACGGGGCGCAGCAGGCGCGGGGCGAGGTGCTGTACTTCCTGCACGCCGACTCGTACCCGCCGCCTGGCTTCCTGGCCGAGGTGCGGGGGGCCCTGGGCCAAGGGTACGGGGCGGGCTGCTACCGCTTGGCCTTCGACCACCCGCACTGGTTTTTGCGGTTCAGCGCCTGGTGTACCCGCCTGCCCCTCACGGCCGTGCGCTTCGGCGACCAAAGCCTGTTTGTGCGCCGCGACTTGTTCAACCGCCTCCAGGGCTACCGCGAAGACCTGCTGGTGATGGAAGACCAGGAGTTCGTGGCCCGCCTGCGGGCGCAAGCGCCGTTTCGGCTGCTGCCCCGCGCCGTCACCACCTCGGCGCGCAAGTACCTAACCAACGGCATTTTCCGGCTCCAGGGTATCTTCACCCTCATCGTGGTACTCTACTACCTGGGCGTGTCGCAGCGCCGCCTGGTGCAGCTCTACCGGCGGCTCATCCGGCAGGGCAAAGTGTAGCTTTGCTAGTAGCTGGGAGTTGGTGCTTAGTAATTGGGCTGTTCAATACCAAAGCACAAACTGCTAAACACCAAATCCCAAGCACCAAGCACCAATTCCCAAGCACCAAAATGCCCACGCCCCACCTGCTAGTATTTGCCCGCGAACCAGTGCTGGGCCGCGTCAAAACCCGCCTAGCGGCGGGCATCGGGCCGGCGGCGGCACTGGCCGTGTACCGCGAGCTGCTGGCCCTGACGGCGGCGGCCGTGGCCGGGGCCCAAATACCCGCCACGCTCTGGCTAGCGGAGGCCCCGGCCGTGGGCGACCCCGCCCAGCCCCGGCCCGAATGGCCCGGCCTGCCCTGGCGCGTGCAGCCGGCCGCCGACTCGCTGGGGGGCCGCATGGCGCAGGCTTTCGGCGAGGCGTTTGCAGCGGGTGCGGGCCGGGTGGTCATCATCGGCACCGACTGCCCCGGCCTGAGCGCCGAGCTGCTGCGGCAGGCCTTCGACCAACTGCTGCGCCACGAGGTAGTGGTAGGGCCAGCCGCCGACGGCGGATACTACCTGCTGGGGATGAACAAATTAAAAGCCGAGCTACTCGCCAACAAAGCCTGGAGCACCGCCTCCGTACTGCCCGATACCCTGGCCGATGCCGCCCGCCTGGGTTTGCGCGTGGCCCAGCTGCCCACTTTATCCGACGTGGACTCGGCCGCCGACCTGGCGGCCTGGCGCGGGTAGCGGGCGGGCGTGGGGCCCCGTGAGGTTACCTTGGGCGGGCTGGGGCCCCGCAACTATTGCAGCCGATACGCCACATCGAGCGTCGTTTGCAGCAGCCCGGATACTTCCTGGTGGTCCACGATGAGCTTTTGGTTGATGCGAGCGGCCACGGGATAGGGATATATCTTATCGAAGATGGCGCTGATGTCCAGGCCGCTGGCGTTGGCCAGAATCAGCTCCTGCACCAGCTCGCCCGCGCCGGGGGCCACCATGGCCCCGCCCAGGATGCGGCGCTTCTGGCCGGGCAGGGGCAGGCGGTTTTTCTCGATGAACAGCAGCAGGCGGCTGTCGCGGTAGTCGTCCACCACGGCGCGGTCGTCGTCGGCAAAGTCGGTTTCCCAGCGCTCGTAGGGCGTGCCGCGCCGGTCCAGCTCGGCGGCGTCGAGGCCAAAATGGGCTACTTCGGGGTCGGTGAAGGTGACCCAGGAAAAGTGGTCGTAGCTGAGCTTTTTCTTGATGGGCGAGAAGAAGTTGAACAGCAGCAGGCGCATATGCAGCTCGGCCCCGTGGCTGAATTTGAGTGAGTTGGCCGCGTCGCCGGCCACGAAAACGTCGGGGCTGGTGGTTTGCAAATGCTCATCGAGCCGGACGTGGCCGTCCTCATCCACGGCTACCCCGGCCTGCTCCAGCGCCAGGCCGTCGAAGCCGACCACCCGCCCGATGGCCACGTAGCCGATGTCGAAACCTACCCCAAATTCGTCGCCCTGCCGGGACGTGATGCGGGCCTCGGTGGCGGAGGTAAAGGATGTTACCTCCGCCTCCAGGTGCAGCGTGATGCCCTCGGCGCGCAGCCTCGCCGCCAGCACGGCGCTGATGCTGGGGTCTTCCCGTTCGAGGAGGCGGGCGGCGCGGTGCACCAGCGTCACCTGCGCCCCGAGGCGCTGCATGGCCTGGGCCAGCTCCACGCCGTTGGGGCCCCCGCCCACCACCAGCAGGCGGCCGGGCAGCGCGCGCAGGTCCCACACGCGCTGGTTGTCGTAGAGGCGCGCCAATTCGGCCCCCGGCACGTGCAGCGGCCGGGGCCGCGAGCCGGTAGCCACCACGATTTTGCGGCCCCGGTAAGTGCGGCCGTTCAGTGCCACCTCCTGGGGCCCCACAAAGTGGGGGCTGCCAATTTCGACCACCACGCCCAGCCCGCGCAGGTACTCGGGGTTTTCGTGCCGGCGAATAATCGCCTGGCGCTCTTCAATATAGTCCATCACCCGCCCCATGTCGGCCGCGCCGCTCACGTGCAGGCCAAAGCGCGCGGCCTGCCGGGCCTGGTGCACCTGCCGGGCCGCGTGAATCAGCGCCTTACTAGGCACGCAGCCGTGGTTGAGGCAGTCGCCGCCCACGGCTTCGGCCGTGCGGTCGATGAGCAGCACCCGCAGCTTGATGCGAGCCATGAACAGGGCCAGGCCCAGGCCAGCCGAGCCGGCTCCCAGCACAATCAGGTCAAAGTCAGGCGCTTGGTCGTCCATAAAACAAGATACTTTAGAGTGAGAAGTAGCCACCAATCGGCCCGGCAGTATGGACCGATGTAGGAGCGGGGCTTGCCCTCGCCTGTCGTTGCACAGCGCCGCCGAACTGGTGCGCACGTGCGGCCAGGGGTAAGCCCCGCCCCTACTCCGAAACCGCCCCGAAAAGGGGTCTTAGGCTACCCAGCGCAGCAAGTTAAGCCAGAAGGACCTGCCTTACGCGGCTGGTGCGGGGGCTGCTTTCGGCGCTGGAGGCGGGGTTTTAGGGTCGGCGGTGGGCAGCACTAGCGGGGCCTGGCCGGGGGCCAGGCGCAACTCGATGGGCAGCGCCACCTTGGAGCTGGGCAACCGCACTTCGATGATGTCGGGCGGCAGCGAATAGCCGTTGGCGGCCAGCACGGTTTTGGTGCGGTCCATCACCTCGCTGCGCAGCTCCAGCACCCCGCGCCGGTAGTCGTCGGTAGTGGTCCAGAAAAATACTTTCAGGTTTACGGTACTGGTAGCCAGCTCATTTATTATCACAAATGGCGTGTGGGGCTCGGTATTCAGGATTTCGGGTAGCTGGCGAATTTGCTCCAGAATGAGCTTGGTGGCCCCGGCCACGCTGTCGTCGAAGTCGATGCCGACCACGAAATCCTGCCGCAAGTAGCCGTCGCGGGTGTAGTTGGTCACCTTCTCCTTCAGCACCGTGGCGTTGGGAATGTACACGTCCTTGCCGTCGAAGGTTTTAACGAGCGTGGTCCGCAGGTCCAGCGACTCCACCCGGCCCATCACCTCCTGGATAGAAATGGTATCGCGCAGGTTGAAGGGCCGGTTAAATGCTAGGATGACCCCGGCCAGAAAGTTCTCGGCAATGTCTTTGAAGGCAAAGCCCACCACCACCGCCGACACGCCCGCACCCGCCACGATGCCACTCACGATACCCGAAAAGCCCACTATTTGCAGCGAAATCAGGATGCCGATGAGCAGCACCACCCAGCGGGCCAGCTTGGTAAGGAAGCGGGCCAGCAGCGGGTCGTCGGATTCGGCCAGCAGGCGGTGGTCAAGGTAAATACGCACCCGCGAGGCAATTGCCCAGATGATGCCGAGCAGCACGGCGGCCAGCAGCAGCCGGGGCAGCGCCGCCACCAGTTGGTGCCAGTAGCCGAGCAGGACGGTTTGCAGTTCCTGAAGCATGAAAAACAGGGTTGGCGTAGGTTGAAAAACGGGCCGGCAAAGTAGGGCCCGGGCAAAGTGCTAGCAGCCGCCCCCCCCGTTGTAGTGGTAGGTGGGCGGCGAGATGAATACGTCGGCGCGGCCCAGTCGGGTTAGGGCCCCGGCGGTTTGTCGCACGCGGCCAGGGGCTGGTTTTGCAGCAGCACGGGGCCCTAGCGGCCGTCAAAGCAGTCTTCCTCACCATCATCGATAGTGGGGCGGCCCGTGAAAATGCACGGCCTATCGACCGGCGTCAGGCTGTTGCCGTGCGCTGTACCCCCTCGGCCTGTCTACTTGCCCGATAGCAAGGGCGCAATGACTGCCCACTGCTGGTCCGTAACAGCATGGCGATGAGTGATTTTTTTTAGTAAAACTATTTGTTCTCACACTCTAGACAGGTGCCTCGCTGCGCTCTACGTAACGTTCTTTTTTTGTGTAGTTTTTACTCAAAAACAACCTTGCGGCGTAGAAGTACAGAACCCTAGCCGACGCCCAGTGAAGCAGCTCGGCCACCCTTCACCAAGCGGAAAGCCCCATGAAATACGCCTGTTTCCTACTAGCCACGCTGCTGGGGCCCCTGCCCTGGGCGGCGGCCCAAGCGCCCGCCGCGGCACCGTTGCAGCAAGCCCTGCGCGCCGGCCGCGACGAGCGCCGCCTCCTGCTGGTGGGGCCCCCAGCGCCGGGCACCCCGACTTCAAGCGCCAGAAAGCCCTGCTGACCCCAGCCGCCAACCAGCTGCAAGCGCGCGACATGCAAGTAATAGACGTGTTTTATGACCAGCTGAGCGCTGCCGACCGCCAGTTGGCGCAGCGCCTGGGCCTGCGGCCACCCGCGTTCGGCGTGGTGCTGGTGGGCAAAGACGGCGGGACCAAGCGCACCAGCGCCACGCCCCTGGCGCCCGACGACCTGTTCGGCACGGTGGACAAGATGCCCATGCGGCGCCAGGAAATGCGCCGGCGCGGCCAGTAACCGGCTCAGGCCCCGAAGTACTGCTCCACCAGCTCGTCAGTCAGCTCGCGCTTTGGCACCTGGCCGTGGGGCGCCGGCGGGAAGGCGCTGCGGCAGAACCCCGCCTGGCGCTGGAAGTCGTACAGCGCGTGGCAGTGGCCATTGATGATGAGCGCGGCCGCCGTTTCCCCCACTGTCCAGAATAGCTGCACCGCCACAGGAATGCGGCGGTCGGCTACATCGGCCACGTCGTACACGTGCAGCGCGTCGAGGATAGCCGTTTGGAACCCCGGCGCCACGGCGTAGAAATAGCCGGTGGTGCCGTCGTCCTCAAAAATAACCTGCGCTGTGCCCGCCGTGGCGGTACTTACCATTAGCGTATCGGGGGTACCCACCGCCACGGTGGCTTCGGCGCCTAACTGCATGGGGCCCTATACTTTATCGGCCAGGAAGCGGGCCGTGTGGTTGGTGTCCTTCAGCTTCACCAGCTCCTCGGGCGTGCCTTCGAAGAGCAGGTGGCCACCGTTGAGGCCGCCCTCGGGGCCCAGGTCAATCAGCCAGTCAGCGCACTTGATGATGTCCACGTTGTGCTCGATAATGAGCACCGAATTGCCCTGCTCAATTAGCGCATTCAGGGCCCCCAGCAGCTTAGCAATGTCGTGGAAGTGCAGGCCGGTGCTGGGCTCGTCGAAGATGAACAGGATCTTATCCTGCTGCAACGTAGCGCCTTTGGTGAGGAACGAAGCCAGCTTCACGCGCTGGGCCTCGCCGCCGCTCAGCGTGTTGGCCGACTGCCCGAGGCGGATGTAGCCCAGGCCCACGTCCTCCAGCGGCTGAAGGCGCTCGGCCACTTTGGGCTGGCCCTTGAAGAACTGCACGGCGTCGGCCACGGTCAGCTCCAGCACTTCGTCGATGCCCTTGTCCTGAAACTTCACGTCCAGCACGTCCTGCTTGAACTTGCGGCCGC
The DNA here is from genome assembly GCF_001816125.1 of Hymenobacter coccineus. Lineage (GTDB taxonomy): Bacteria > Bacteroidota > Bacteroidia > Cytophagales > Hymenobacteraceae > Hymenobacter > Hymenobacter coccineus. The sequence continues at coordinate 6,396 of NZ_MDZA01000085.1, forward strand.
CGCAGCTTTCGCAGGTCAGGTAGATGTCGGCCATGAACTGCATCTCAATCTTCACCTGGCCCTCGCCCTGGCATACCTCGCAACGGCCCCCGTCCACGTTGAACGAGAAGTGCGACGGCTTGAAGCCCCGCGCCTTGGCTAGCGGTTGGTCCGAAAACAGCGTGCGGATAGCGTCATAGGCCTTCACGTAGGTGACCGGGTTCGAGCGCGACGACTTGCCGATGGGGTTCTGGTCCACAAACTCGACGTGCGACACTTGGCCCTGCACGCCGGTCAGCTTGTCGAACTTGCCGGTGCTTTCGCCCGCGCCGCCGCCCAGCATCTTCATCAGGGCCGGGGCCAGGATGCGCTTGATGAGGGTGGATTTGCCCGAGCCCGACACGCCGGTTACCACCGTCATCACGCCGAGCGGAATTTTCACGCTCACATTTTTGAGGTTGTTCTCGCGGGCCCCGGTCAGCTCCAGGGCGTTGCGCCAAGGGCGGCGCGCGGCGGGCACATGCACCGCCAGGGCCCCGCTGAGGTACTTGCCGGTGTAGGTGGCCGTATCGCGCAGCAGCTCGGGGTATGTGCCCTGGAACATGAGGTGCCCGCCGCCGCTGCCAGCCTCGGGGCCGATGTCGATGATCTGGTCAGCGGCCTCCATCATCTTCTCCTCGTGCTCGACAACTACCACGGTATTACCGAGTTCCTGCAACGAGCGCAGCACGCCAATCAGCTGCTCGGCGTCCTTGGGGTGCAGGCCGATGCTGGGCTCGTCGAGCACGTACATCGAGCCCACCAGCGCCGAGCCCAGCGACGTGGCCAGCGAAATGCGCTGGCTTTCGCCGCCGCTCAGCGTGTTGCTCAAGCGGTTGAGGGTGAGGTAGCCCAGGCCCACGCGGTTGAGGTAGCCCAGGCGGTTGGTGATTTCCGTCACGAGGCGCTCGGCCACCTTGGCTTCGTGGTCGCTCAGGGCCATATTGGCAAAGAACTCCAGGGCCCCCGAGATGGGCAGCAGCACCACGTCGGCAATGCTGCGGCCGTCAATTTTCACGTACTGCGCGTCTTTGCGCAGGCGGGTGCCGCGGCAGTCGGGGCACACGGTGCGGCCCCGGTAGCGGCTTTGCAGCACACGGTACTGGATTTTGTGGCTCTGCTCACTCACCCACTTAAAGTAAGCGTCGAGGCCCTGGAAGTGCTTGTTGCCGGTCCACAGCAGGCGCTGCTCGGCCTCGCTCAGGTCGCTGTAGGGCCGGTGGATGGGGAAATCGAAGCGGATGCCGTTTTTCAGCAGCGGCTTCAGCCACTCGCCCTGCTTTTCGGTGCGCCAGGGGGCAATGGCGCCCTCGTACACCGTCATGCTCTTGTCCGGAATCACCAAGTCCTCGTCAATGCCCAGCACCGAGCCGAAGCCCTCGCAGGTGTGGCAGGCCCCGTACGGGTTGTTAAAGGAGAAAAAGTTGACGCTCGGCTCCTCAAACGTCATCCCGTCCAGCTCAAACTTGTCGGAGAAGGTGCGCGCCTCGTCGTCGTTCAGACGCAAAATGCAGGTGCCGTGGCCCTCGAAAAACGCAGTTTGCACCGAATCGGAGAGGCGGAACAGCAGGTCCTCGTCGCCGGGGCGCAGCACGGCGCGGTCGATCATGATGAACACCTCCCCTTTCGGCTCCGGGGCCCCCACGGCCAGTAGGTCTTCGATGAAGGCCGTTTCACCCCCCACCACCACGCGGCTGTAGCCCTTTTGCAGCAGCAAGTCCAGTTCTTTAATAAGGGTGCGGCCCGGAGCCAGCGGCGGCAGCGGCGCCAAAATCATGGCGCGGGTGCCGTCGGGCAGGGCCCCTAAAAAATCCACCACGTCGGCCACGTTATCCTTTTGCACCTGCGCGCCGCTCACGGGCGAAAACGTGCGCCCCACCCGCGCAAACAGCAGCTTGAGGTAATCGTAAATCTCGGTGCTGGTGCCCACCGTCGAGCGGTTGTTCTTGATGCTGACCTTCTGCTCGATGGCAATGGCCGGCGAAATGCCGCGGATGTAGTCCACGTCGGGCTTGTCCATGCGGCCCAAAAACTGCCGGGCGTAGCTGCTCAGGCTCTCCACGTACATGCGCTGTCCCTCAGCGTACAAGGTATCGAAGGCCAGGCTGGATTTGCCCGAGCCTGAAAGGCCCGTGACGACGATGAACTGGTTGCGGGGCAAGGCCACGCTCAGGTTTTTCAGGTTGTGAACCCGGGCATTTTTGATGAGGATGAACTCGCGGGGGTCGAGCTGGTCAATCGGGTCGGCCGCGGGGGCGGCCACTTGCAGAGCGTCATTTTTGGGCATAGACAGGCTAACAGCGGGCAGGGGGCAAAAGGTTGCGGGCGCGGGCCACTTCCGCCCGCCCTGCAAAGGAAGCCCGCCGCCGCTGAGCCACCGCCGTGCGGCCAAACATCGGGCCTCAGCCGCCGTTCACCGAGAAATTTCTTGACATTAACGTCTTTTTTGTACTTTTAACCCACAAATACTCCCACCGTCATTTATAAGCAGTTTTTGATATAATTATTTTATGATTAAATTTATACTCGCCGCTTTATTACTCTTTACTTCATTGGGGCAGCCGGCGCGCGCGGCGGGGGCCCCAGCGGCGGGCCCCGCGCCCCTCAACGGCCAGTGGAAGGGCCCGCTGAAGCTGCTCGGCGGCGAGATTACCCTCATCATCACCATCGTGCCGCTCAGCAACGGCACCTACTACGCGGCCCTCGATGCCCCGCAGCAGCGCATCAGCCGCATGCCGGTGGAGGTGGAAGTGAAGGGCGACGACCTTACGCTGCGCGTCGAGCAGGCCGGCAGCCGCTTCGTGGGCAAGGTGCTGAACGACGGGGCCAGCCTCAGCGGCACCTGGACGCAGCCGGGCCTGACGGCGCCGCTGGTGCTGGTGCGCGCCGTGGCCTCGCAGCAGGCCGCCACCCGCCTGCGCACCGCGCCGCCCTACCGCGAAACCGACGTCTCGTTCCTCAACACCACCACCCGCAAGCACCTCAGCGGCACCGTGACGGTGCCGGCCGGCGAAGGGCCCTTCCCGGGCGTAGTCCTCCTCTCCGACCTGGGGCCCCAGGGCCGCGACGCGGAGGTGTCGGGCTACCGCATGTTTGGGCAGTTGGCCGATTACCTCACCCGCCACGGCATTGCCGTGCTGCGCTTCGACGACCGCGGCGTGGGCAAATCGGAAGGCAACTACGCCACCGCCACCACCGCCGACCTCGTGACCGACGCGCAGGCCGCCCCTGGCCTGCCTGCGCGCCCAGCCCCTGGTATCGGGCGGGCGGGTGGGCCTGGTGGGGCACGGCGAAGGGGCCAACGTGGCCT
>NZ_MDZA01000086.1 GCF_001816125.1 Hymenobacter coccineus
CGCCCAGTCCGGCGCGCCGGCCGGCGGGGGCCCCGTGCGGCCCGCCGCCGTGCCCGGCGCCCTCGACGGTTTCTGGAAAGGCCCCCTGAAAGTGCCCGGTGGCTCGCTGGAAGTCATTTTCCGTTTCCTCAAGCTCACCAGCGGCGACTACTTCGGCACCCTCGACGTGCCCATGCAGAAGGTGAGCCACCTGGAAGTGCAGGTGACGCAGAGCCACGACACGGTGCAATTCTATGCGCCGGCCGCGGGCAGCCGCTTCGTGGGCGTGCTGGCGGCCGGAGGGCAGCAGCTGGTGGGCACTTGGCAGCAGCCCGGCTTCAAGGTGGCCATGGCGCTGGCGCATTCGGCCGTGCCGGTGGCCGCGGCCGCGTCCACGCGCCTCACCCCGCCCTACCGCGAAGAAAACGTGACGTTTGGCGGCGGGGCGGCGTCGGCGCGCCTGGCCGGTACCTTCACGGTGCCGGCGGGCCCGGGGCCCTTCCCGGCCGTGGTGCTGGTGAGCGACGCCGGCGTGCAGGACCGCAACGGCGCCGTGGAGGGCTACGCCCCGCTGGGCCAGCTGGCCGATTACCTCACCCGGCGCGGCATTGCCGTGCTGCGTTTCGATGACCGCGGCATGGGCCAGGGCGGGGCCCCCGGGCCCGAGCCCACCGCCGCCGAGCTGGTGAGCGATGCGCAGGCGGGCCTCAGCTTCCTGCGCAACCGGCCCGAGGCCGACTCGTCGCGGCTGGGCCTGATCGGCCACGGCGAGGGCGGCAACGTGGCCCTGCTGGCGGCGGCCCAGCCGCTGCCGCCCGCCTTTGTGGTAACGTTGGCCGCGGCCGGGCTGCCCGGCCGCGAGCTGGTGATCCAGCAGCAAAGCACCACGCTGCGGCAGCTCGGCACCGACAACGCGGAGCTGGCCGCCATTGCCAAGCGCCAGCAGGCCGTGTTCGACGTCATCGGCCGCACGCCCGACAACGACCTGGCCCGGATGATGGTGACCAACCTGCTGCGCCACAGCAGCAGCCCCACCGACGCGGCCACTGCCCAGCGCCGCGCCGCCGAAATGACCACCCCCCGCTACCGTTACTTCCTGGATTTTGACCCCGCCGCCAACCTCAAGTTTGTGGCCTGCCCCGTGCTGCTGCTCAACGGCACCGCCGACGGCTTCGTGAGTGCCGATGCCAACCTGGCAGCCCTCGAAAAAGGCCTCAAGACCAACAAGGGCCTCATGGTGAAGAAATTGCCCGGCGTCAACCACCTCTTCCAGCCCGAGCCTGGGCAGTGGCCCGTGGTGGCCGGCCAGCCCAAGCCCACGTTCTCGCCCCTGGCCGAAGAAACCATCCGCGCTTGGATTACCGAGCGGGGCCCCGCCAAAAAGTAGGGCCCCACGGCAGTAAAAAAGCCCCCGGCAACGCACGTTGCCGGGGGCTTTTTTGCAGGCTTCCGGCCTTACGCAGCCGAGCATTTGGAGCACTTTCGGGGGGGCTCGTAAGGTGCCCCCTACACCAACCCCGAAACCCCTCTAGTAGCCCCAGCGGGGTGGCCCGCTGGTAGCAAATGGCTGTAAGTAAAAGGTAAAGCCCCAGCGGGCGACCCAATCGCAAGGGTCGCCCCGCTGGGGCTTTAGTTCAGCTAGTCAATTTCTTATTACCGACGGGCCGCCCCGCTGGGGCTAAAAAGCAGCGTTGTATGTAAGTCCTAATCCTGTTGGCCATTGCTGGCCGGGGCGGGGCGTTGCCGGGGCTCTACTTGGTAGCGTCCACTTCGGCCCGGATCATGGCATTGTAGCGCGAGGCGCCGTTGGCTAGCGTAATCAGGCTCCAGCCGCGGCCGATGGCGTAGAGCCAGGTGCGGCTGTCCTTGAACTCGAAGGTGGGCCGCAGGATCTGGCCGTAGGGCGTGTAGTTGTCCATGAAGTTGGTGGTGTAGAACTTGTCGCCGCTCACGATCCACTCCATGGCCACGTAAAATCCCTCGTCGGGGGCCGGGATGTTGTACGAGGTCAGGTCCACGTCGAACCAGCCGCCGCCGCGGGCCGCCGACACCACCACGTTGTCGAGCAGCAGGTCCGAGTTTGGGGCATTGTAGTTGCCGTCGGCCCGGTAAAGGCGTACCCGAAACGGCTCGCGCGGGAAGCCGTTCTCGCCGATGTAGAACGAGACGGAGCGGATGTAGCCGAACTTTTTCTGCTTGTCGTTCTTCATCAGCGCCGCGTACTGCGAGCCGGGTAGGCCCTGGATCATGCCCATGCCGGGCGAGGTGGTGTGTGCCCCCAGCAGGGCGGGCTTCATTTGGGCGGCCTTCACCGTGACCTCGGCTAGCTGCACGGTTTGCTTGGGCAGCTCAATGATGAGGTCTTCCATATTGGCCCCGCGCTTCACGCGGATGGCCGTGCGCCGGAAGCCCAGCGCCTCCACTACAATGGAATCGTCGAGGCTGCGCTCGGGCATGGCCAGCTGGAAGTAGCCATACTCGTTGGTCAGGGCCCCAGTGCCCTCGTCGCGGAGGCTGATGGAGGCAAACGCCACGGGGTCTTTGGTGGCCTGGTTCACGACGCGGCCGGTGATGCGGCCCTCCTGGGCGCGGGCCAGGCCCGGTAGCAAGCCGGCGCTCAATAGGAGAAAAAGTAGTTTCTTCAGCATGGAAGCGGGAGGTATAACGGGTAACAAATGGCGCGGCGCGGCGGCGGGGCGCGGGGGCCGCGGCTGCGCGCGGGGCCCCAAAAAATAAAATAGGCAGGTGAATAGCTTGGTTTGCTGGCGCTTACTTAATCATGTCCACGTCGGCCTTGATCATGGCGTTGTAGCGCTGGCCGGTGCCGTTAGCCAGCGTCATCAGGTTCCAGCCCTTGCCAATGCTGTAGGTCCAGGTGCGGCTTTCCTTGAATTCAAACGTAGGCTTCATGATCTGGCCGTAAGGCGTGTAGTCGTCCATGAAGTTGGTGGTGAAGAACTTGTCGCCGCTCACCACCCATTCCATCGCCACGAAAAACCCTTCGTCGGGGGCCACCACGTTGTAGGGCGTCAGGTCCACGGTGTACCACTGGCCGCCTTGGGGGGCCGATACCACCACGTTCTCCGTCAGCAGGTCGGTGTTGGGGGCGTTGTAGTTGCCGTCGGCCTTGTAAATCCGCACCCGGAAGGGCTCGCGGGGGAAACCGTTCTCGCCGATGTAGAACGACACGGTGCGCACCGCGCCCAGCTTTTTTTGTTTGTCGTTCTTCACAAAAAAGGCGTACTGCGAGCCTGCCTGGCCCTGGATCATGCCCTCGCCGGGGTTGTTGGTGCGGGCTCCCAGGGCGGCGTTTTTGATTTTGCCGGCCTTCACCGTCACTTCTTTCAGGGCCACGGCCTGCTTGGGCACCTCGATGGTGAGGTTGTCGAGGGCGGCGCCGCGCTTCACGAGCACGGTTTTGCGCAGGTAGCCCAGGGCCATGATGAGCAGGGTATCCTGCGCATTTTTGGTGGGCGCCGGCACCACAAACTGGCCGTGTTCGTTGCTCAGGGCTCCCACTTGCTCCTCCTTCAGCCCGATGGACGTGAAGGGCAGGGGCTCCTTGGTGGTGGCATCCACGATAGTGCCCTTAAGTAGCACTTGTCCGGACTGCGCGTAAGTATAAGCGGGTAACATAACACCGCATAATGCAATAAAAAGTAAGCGTTTTAACATGATTGGATAGTTCAGCGGTAAATACTGCAAATTCAGGTCGAAAGATATTATAAAAAAAATTGTCTTAAACAATTACGTGAAAATTCTCGCCAATGGTTTTGGCGCCCGTGTCCGGGGCCCCGCGCCAGGGGCCTTTTTTGGGTTTCCGCGATTGGCGCCGGTGGCGTACCTTTGTTTAAAGCCTTTCTAAATAGAATGCCGTATACCCCCGCTGTGGCTGCTCCTTCCCCCATCCCCGCTTCCCGGCGCACGGCCCGCGACTTGCGCGTGGGCGAAACCGGCACCATTTGCTGCCTCGAAGACCCCGTGATGGCCCTGCGCCTGCTCGACATGGGCTGCGTGCCCGGCATCACGGTGCGCCTGAGCGGCCGCGCCCCCTTCGGCGACCCGCTGATGCTGGTGCTCGGCGACGAGGAGTACACGCTCTCGCTGCGCGGCAGCGAGGCGGCCACTATTTTGCTTAAGGACTAACGACCAAGGAGATGGCGGACGCTCGGATCCTCGCGGCGGCGCCGGCCGCGGGCCCCGGGGCCCCGGAGGCAGCGGCGCGGCCCATGCGCATCGCCCTCATCGGCAACCCCAACTCGGGCAAAACCTCGCTCTTCAACCAGCTCACCGGCCTCAACCAAAAGGTGGGCAACTTCCCCGGCGTGACCGTGGACCGCAAGAGCGGCTGGGCCCAGCTCACGCCCGCCCGCCGGGCCGAGATTGTGGACCTGCCCGGCACCTACTCGCTCTACCCCAAAAGCCTCGACGAGCGCGTCATCACCGACTTGCTCTACGACCCGTCGTCCACCAGCTACCCCGACTTCGTGGTGGTGACGGTGGACGCCAGCAACCTGCGCCGCAGCCTGCTGCTTTTCAGTCAGTTGGCTGATTTGGGCCTGCCCGCCATCCTGGCCCTGAACATGACCGACGTGGCCGAGCGCCACGGCGTGCACATCGACCTGGGGGCCCTGGAGGCCGAGTTGGGTGTGCCCGTGGTGCCCATGAACGCGCGCAAGGGCATCGGCGTGGCAGCCCTCAAAATTGTGATGGCCGAGCGCTTGGCTGCCCCGCCCGTGCGCTTCTGGCAGCCCGATTCGGCGGTGCAGCAGCTCGTGCACTGCTTGCGCGACCACTTCCGGTTGCACAGCGACTACCTGGCGCTGCACTACGCCCAGCAGGCCGAGTACCTGGCCTTCCTCGGCGCCGAAGACCGCGCCTACGTGCAAAGTCTGGTGCAAGAATACGCCTTCGACGGCACGGCCCAGCAGGCCAGCGAAACCATTGGGCGCTACGCCCGCATCAACGAGATTCTGCTCGAAACCGTGACGGTGACGCGCACCGAGCAGCGCGAGCCCGTCAGCAACCGCATCGACCGCGTGCTGACGCACCGCGTGGGCGGCTACCTGATTTTTCTGGCCGTGCTGTTTTTGCTGTTCCAGGCCATTTTCGCCTGGGCCCAGTACCCCATGGACCTGATTGACCAGGGCATTGGGGCCCTGAGCGGCTGGCTGCAAAGCACGCTGCCCCCGGGGCCCCTCACCAAGCTGCTTACGGAGGGTGTGCTGGCCGGCTTGGGCGGCGTGCTCATCTTCATCCCGCAAATTGCCCTGCTCTTCGCCTTCCTGGCGGTGCTGGAGGAAACCGGCTACATGGCCCGCGTTACCTTCCTCATGGACAAGCTGATGCGCCCCTTCGGGCTGAGCGGCAAGAGCGTGGTACCGCTGATTTCGGGCCTGGCCTGCGCTGTGCCGGCCATTATGGGGGCCCGCACGATTGAGAGCTGGAAGGACCGCATGATCACCATTTTCGTGACGCCCCTGATGTCGTGCTCGGCGCGCATTCCGGTGTACACGGTGCTGGTGGCACTGGTGGTGCCCGACGAGAGCGTGGGCTTTTTCAACCTGCGCGGCGTGGTGCTGATGGGCCTGTACCTGCTCGGGCTGTGCTCGGCCCTGGGCTCGGCGTGGCTCCTGAAGGTGCTGCTGAAGGCCCGCGAGCGGAGCTACTTCATCATGGAGTTTCCGGTGTACAAGTGGCCGCGCTGGAAAAACGTGGGCCTCACCATCTACCAAAAAGTGCAGGCCTTCGTGTGGCAGGCCGGGCAGGTAATTGTGGCCATCTCGGTGCTGCTGTGGGGCTTGGCCAGCTACGGCCCCGGCCAGCGCCAGGAAGTGGCCGAGACCCAGGCCCGCCGCGAAGCCGCTATCCACCACTGGACGCCCGCCGAGTTGGGCCGCCAGGTGGCCTCGGCCCGCCTCGAAACCTCCTACGCTGGCTCGTTCGGCCACGCCCTGGAGCCGGCCATCCGCCCGCTGGGCTTCGACTGGAAAATCGGCATCGCGCTGCTCACCTCCTTCGCCGCCCGCGAGGTGTTCGTGGGCACCATGAGTACCATCTACAGCGTGGGCCAGGACGCCGACATGGGCACCGTGCAGCAGAAGCTGCGGGCCGAAAAAGGGCTCGACGGCCAGCCGTTTTTCACGCCGGCGCGGGCGTTTTCGCTGCTCGTGTTCTACGTCTTTGCCATGCAGTGCATGAGCACGCTGGCCGTGACGTACCGCGAAACCAAGAGCTGGCGCTGGCCCGCCGCCCAGCTCGTGTACATGACCGGCCTGGCTTACGCCGCCTCGGTGCTGGTGTGGCAAATATGGGGCAACTAGGGGCCCCGGGTGTGTCTTTAGGCGGTTGGATTAATCGCCAAAAGAACGGTCGTGCTGAGCGCAGCCGAAGCATCTCTCCCGCAGCAGTATACCGATCAATTGGAGTAGTTGAGCAGTAGAGATGCTTCGGCTACGCTCAGCATGGCGGTCTTTAGTTAACCGTTCTGCCTAATCTTTATAACCTTCCAGGGCCCCTAGCGCGGCTTAGTGCGCCCGTGCAGGTACTGGCCCATGGATACGTAGAATTTCTTCGCGGCCAGCTTAGGCAGGTGCACGATAACGGCGGTGCACTTGCTGTCCAAGGCTTTGCCGTTGGTTTCGAAGGCAATACCCTTGGGCCCCGCGTCGTAGAGATAGCGCACGCCGCCCGGCACGCTGTAGGTTGTGGCCAGCGGCAGGGCCCCGTAGGCCGCCCGGATGCTGCGCAGGTTCGAGCCCGCGTGTAACCCGTTGGCCAGCTGAAAGTAAGGCGACGTGGACCGCACTACCTGCACCGAGCGGTGGCTGCCGTCGTCGCCGGGCGGCGGGGCCGTGTACACATCTAATTCGGTGGGGGCCCCGTGGGCTGGCCGTGCCCCGTACCAACTGGCCCAGGCCTTGCCCATGGCCCCGTCGGTGCTGTTGGGCGGCGTGGTGGGGAGGTGGGCGGTGGCTGGGGCCAGGCCCAGCTGTACCTGCCCCAGGCTGCGGCCCGGCACCACCAATTGCTGCGGCGTAGGGGCTGCACTTAGGAGGGTAGTGGCAAGCAGGAGTAGGGAGAGGCGAAGGGTCATGGGGCGAAAGTAGGCCGATTTTGGGAATGGGTTGTACTGGGGCCCTCGGCTGGGGGAACCTCACCCCCGGCCGAGGGCCTAAACACCTGTCCAGCACCGGACAGGTGTCCAAAAATGGACAGTTTTTGCAGCCTAACTTTCTGCGTTTTTGATTACAAATTACTGAAATACAAGTAATTATAAAATTGGCACGCGGCTTGGCAAAGTAGGGTAGAACCATCCCCTACAGTGCCCGAAAATGGACAGAGCCCTTGCCCCATCCGTTCAAACGAACCGCCGCCGCCGCCAGTGGCTGCTGGGCCTGGGGGCCCTGGCGCTGGCCGTGGCCGGCTGGTGGGGCCTGCGCAAGGCCTTGCAGCCCAGCCTACGCCGCGCCGACGTGCTGACGGCCCGCGTGGAAACCGGCGACGTAGAAGCGGCCCTCACCGCGGCCGGCACCATCATTCCGGCCCACGAGGCGGTGATTGCCAGCCCGATAGCCAGTACCATCCGGCGGGTAGCCGTGGCCGTGGGTGCCCAGGTGATGCCGGGCCAAACCATCCTGGAACTCGACAAAGAAGCCTCGCAGGGGGCCCTAGCCAGGCTCGACGACGAGCAGCTGCGCAACCAGAACAAGAACGACCAGCTGCGCCTGGCCCTCGAAGGCCACCTCAACGACCTGGGGGCCCAAGCCGCCTCGCAGGCCGTGAAAGTCAGGAGCTTGCAATCGACGCTGCGCGACGAGCAGCACCTGCTGGAAATTGGCGGCGGCACGGCCGAGGCCGTGCGCCAGGCCGAATTGAACCTGGCCGTGGCCCGCCTGGAGGCCGACCGCCTGGCCCGCCAGCTCGCCAACCAGCGCCGGGCCAGCGCCGCCGACGTGCGCGAGCTGGGCTACACCGTATCGATGCAGCAGCGCAGCATTGCCGAGCTGGCCGGCAAGCTGCGGCAGGCCGACATCAGCAGCCCCCAGCCGGGCGTGCTGACTTGGGTGAACGACAACCTGGGGGCCGCCGTGCCCGCCGGCGAGCCCCTGGCCCGGGTGGCCGACCTCAGCCGTTTCCGGGTGCGGGCCACGTTGTCAGACGCTTACGCGGGCCAGCTGCACCCCGGCGACCCCGTGGTGGTGCGCGCCAACGGCACCGACCTGCGCGGCACCGTGGCCAGCATCAGCCCGGCCGTGGACAAGGGCGTGGTGACGTTTTACGCCCAGCTGGCCAACGACCACGCCCCGGCCCTGCGCGCCAACCTGCGGGCCGACGTGTTTGTGATTACCCGGGCCCACCCGCACGTGCTGCGCATTAAAAACGGGCCTTCTACCAGGGTGGGCAGGAGCAGGCGGTGTTTGTGGTGCAGGGCGGCAAGGCCCTGCGAAAAGTGGTGCGCTTCGGCGACAGCAACTTCGATTACGTGCAGATAACCAGCGGCCTGCAAGCCGGCGACGAGGTAGTGGTATCGGACATGAAAGACCACCTGGAAACGCCCGAGTTGGCGCTCCACGACTAACGCGCCCCGCCCATGAAAACGCTCTTCACCAAACTATTCAGCCGGGTAACCCCGCCCCCGGCCCCTCCCCAAAAGGGAGGGGTGCCAGTAACTGACGTTCTGGGATCGTTGAACGCACCCCTCTTTGGGGGGCGGGGGCGGGGTTTGCACTAGGCTGCCTCCTAGTACTTTGCACCTTCCTAACCGCCAGCGCCCAGGGCCCCACCGCCGCCGACAGCCTGACGCTGGCCGACGTGGTGGCCCAGGCCCAGGGCCGCGCCGCCGTGGGCCAGCAGGCGCGCACCAACCGCGAAACCGGCTACTGGTCTTACCGCGCTTACCAGGCTAATTTCCGCCCGCAGCTGGGGCTGCAAGGGGTGCTGCCCAACTTCAGCCGCGTGATTGCGCCGGTGGTGCAGCCCGACGGCACCACGGCCTTCCAGTCGGTGCGCATCAACAACTCGATGCTGGGCGTGGCCCTCACGCAGAACATCGGCCTGACGGGTGGGCAGGTGGTGCTGGGCTCGCAGGTGCAGCGGTTCGATAACTTCAACGGCAACACCCGGCAGTATAACAACCAGCCCTTTACGCTGGGCCTGACGCAGCCCATTGGCTACTTCAACCCGCTGCGCTGGGCCCGGGCCGTGGAGCCGCTGCGCTACCGCGAGAGCCAGCGCCAGTTTGCCGAAGACCGCGAAACCGTGGCCCAGCGCGCCACCGAATTGTACTTCGACGTGCTGGTGCAGCAGGTGAACGCCGCCGTGGCCGCCCAAAACGCCCTGGCCACCGCCGAACTGCTGCGCGTGGGCCAGGAGCGCTACCGCCTGGGCCGCCTCTCGCAGAGCGACGTCATCCAGCTGGAGCTGAACTTGCTCAATGCCCAGCAGGCCCAAACCCAGGCCGGCCTCGACGCCGAAAACGCCGCCGT
>NZ_MDZA01000087.1 GCF_001816125.1 Hymenobacter coccineus
CCGCGCCCAGGGGCCCCCACCGTGGCCGCCGCCCGCCCGGCCCGCGCCTACACCCGCAGCGCCCACCTCATGGGCTCGCACTTCACGTTCACCGCCGTATCGGCCGACGACTCGCTGGCCTGGCGGGCCCTGCGCGCCGGCCTGGGCGAAGCCCAGCGCATCGACCACTTGTTTTCGTATTGGGATTCGACGTCGCAAGTGGTAAAAATTAACCGGATGGCCGGTGTGCGGCCCGTGGTGGTGGACGCCGAAGTGTACGACCTCATTGCCCGGACGCTGAAGATTTCGGCCCTGACCGACGGGGCTTTCGACATCACGTTTGCCAGCGGCGACAAGATTTATAATTTCGACCGCCAGGCCTACCCGGCCCTGCCCGACTCGGCCACGGTGCGCCGCTCGGTGCACCGCATCGGCTGGCAGAAGGTGCGGCTGGACCCGGCCACGCGCGCGGTTTTTCTGCCCGATAAAGGCATGCGCATCAACCTGGCCGGGGTGCTGCAAGGCTACGGCGTGCGCCGCGCCCAGGAGCTGATGAAGCGCATGGGCATCGCCGGGGGCCTCATCAACGGCTCGGGCGACGTGTACTGCTGGGGCAAGCAGGCCGATGGCAGCGGCTGGCGCATTGCCATCGGCGACCCGGCCCGGCCGCGCACCCTATCTTCCTGGCTGACGGTGAGCGACATGGCGGTGGTCACGGCCGGCAATTACGAGCAGTACTTCACGGTGGGCGGCAAATATTACGGCCACATCATCAACCCGCACACCGGCTACCCGGCCACCGGCCTGCGCTCGGTCACCATCATCTGCCCCGATGTGGAGCTGGCCGACGCCCTCGACGACGCCGTGTTTGTGCTGGGGCCCCAAGCAGGCCTGGCCCTGGTCAACCGCCTCAAAGGCGTCGACTGCACGCTCATCGCCGATGACGGCCAGACGCTTGTCTCGCGCGGGATGCAGCTCAATTCCTACCACAGCGCGGCCCCCGCCGCGGCTAAACCCTAGCGCCAAAACGCATCTTTATGACAACCAAACCTACTGTTTTTCTGCGCGTTGCTGCGTTGGGACTGCTGCTGGCCGGCGCTGGGGCCCTGCCCAGCTGCGTGTCGGTGGCCGCCTACCAAAAGGCCTACCTCAACGACGAGGACATGAAGCTGGCCACCAAGAAGGTGGAAACGCCGGAGGTCAACTTCGAGAGCTACCGCGAGGGCGGCGGCGGGGCCAATGGCGGCAAAGTGGGCGGCGGCTGCGGCTGCAATTAGGGCCCCGGCCGGGCTTGTGGTACTTAGGTTAATCCATTGACTATGAAATTTCTACTCGCATTGGGGTTGTTGCTAGCGATGCCCGCCGCGGCCTGGGCCCAGGGCACGCCCACGCCCAACCGCCTCGATGGCTCGGGGGTGCCGGCCACGGCCGCGCCACTCAGCCGGGGGCCCGTGTCGGTGGGCGAAACCGAGGTGGACATCCTCGGCAGCTACTACCAGCAAAACGGCGACCACAGCGCCGTGGAGGGCGGCATCGGCACCCAGCACCTCACCGACGTGTCGCCCGCCATTGTGCTCAACGTGCCGCTCGATTCGGTGACGCGCCTCTCGGCCAACGTGGGCTTCGACTACTACGCCTCGGCTTCGACCGACCGCATCGACCAGGTGCTCTCGTCGCCCTCGGCGCAGGACGTGCGCTACCACGCCGATTTTGGCCTTGCCCGGCTGCTGGCCGACAAGCTGACGACCGTGGGCGTCGGGGCCGGCGTGTCGAAGGAGTACGATTACCTGTCCTTTAACCTCGTGGGTTCCTACGCCCGCACCTCGCGCGATGGCAACCGCCAGTTCAGCGCCACCGGCCAGGTATTTATCGACCGCGTGACGCTCATTTTGCCCGCCGAACTGCGCCCCGGCGGTACACGCGACAGGAAGTACGGCTCCGATAACCGCCAGAGCTTCAACCTATCGCTGGTGTACGCGCAGGTGTTGAGCAAGCGCCTGCAAGTGGCCATCAGCGCCGAGCCCGTGGCCCAGCGCGGGCTGCTGAGCACGCCGTTTCAACGGGTGTATTTTGCCGACAGCAACCCCTTGCTGGGGGCCCCCGGGGCCCTGGGCACGGCCAAGGCCGAGGTGCTGCCGCGCCTGCGCTACAAGTACCCCGTGGGCCTGCGCCTGACCTACTACGCCACCGATTTGGTGCAGCTGCGCGGCTTTTACCGCTTTTATAACGACAACTTCGGCATCCGGGCGCACACCTTCGAGCTGGAAACGCCGGTGAAGGTGACGCCCTTTTTCACGCTCTACCCGTTCTACCGCTACCACACCCAAACGGCGGCCAACTACTTCGCGCCCTACCTAGCCCACTCCATCGCCGACGAATTCTATACTTCCGACTACGACCTAGCGGCCTTTTCCGCCCAAAAGCTCGGCCTGGGCTTCCGCTACGCCCCGCTTTACGGGCTCAGCCGCTTCAAAGTGCCGTTCGGGAACCGGGTGGCCAAGTTCAAATCCCTAGACTTGCGCTACGGCCACTACTGGCAAACCACCGGCCTCACTGCCAACGTGGTCAGTGTAGACCTGGGCTTTGTGATGCCGTAAAATGTAGCGCGGACTACAAAGTCCGCGCTACAACCCCGGGGCCCTAGGCTGGGAATACCAGCGTGAACACCGTGCCCTGGCCCAACTTGCTCTGCACAGTGCGCTCGATGCCCAGCAGAGCGCAGGCCTTGGCAACGATGGAAAGGCCTAGGCCGGTGCCGTCGATGTGCTTGTGGGCCAGGGCGTCGGAACGGTAGAGCGGGTCGAAGATGCGGGCCAAGTCGGCGGGGCAAATACCGATGCCCTGGTCAGCCACGGTGCACACCAGCTGGGGGCCCCGGCGCGCCAGCCCCACCGCCACCGTGGAGCCCGCCGGCGAGTACTTGATGGCGTTGCTGAGCACGTTGTCCAGGATCAGGTCCACGAGGTAGGGGTCGGAGGCGATGGCGTCGGCGGGGCCATCCGCCACGTCTACCCGGATGCGCTTAGCGCTGAGGGCCCCGCGGTGGCGCAGCAGCACGTCGTGCACGCTGGTGCGCACGGCCAGCTCCTGGCGGTGGGGCCCCGGGGTGTGGTCGTCGAAGCGGGCCAGCAGCAGCAGCTGCTCTACGAGCGACGTGAGGCGGTCGATTTCCTGGATGCCGAGCGTGATGTTATCAACGTACTCGGCGGGGGTGCGGGGCTTGCGCACCAGCACTTCGAGCGTGCCCCGGAGCACGGCCAGCGGCGTGCGCAGCTCGTGCGAGGCGTCGGCGGTGAACTGCTTTTCGCGGGCCACGGCCTGCTCCACGCGCTGGAGCAGGCCGTTGATGGCGCTGGCCAGCGTGTGCAGCTCGTCGGGGTGCGGGGGCAGGGCAATGCGCTCGGCCAGGTTGTCGCGCGTGATGCGGGCCGTGGTGGCTGTGATCTGGGCCACGGGGGCTATGCTGCGCCCGGCCAGCCGCCGCGCGCTGGCAAACAGCGCCAGCAGCACCACCGGAAACGAGCCCAGCAGCACCAGCGCCAGGCTGCCCAGCACGTGCTGCGCGGCTTCCGACGACAACCCCGCCAGCAGGTAGCCCACCGGGGCCCCATCCCGCACGATGGGCACCTGCACCTGTCGGATGGCCTTGCCGCGCAGCACCGAGTTGCGGGGCGCGCGCCCGGCCGGCGTGGCGTCAAAGGCCAGCCGGTCGGCCTTAAGGTTGGGCGAGCGGTCGGTGAGGGCCCCCTGCGCGTCGTTCACCTGAATGAAAACCGGATCAACTTGCACCTCCAGGTGCTCGCGCTCCTCCCACTCGCCGCGGTTGGCGAAGCGCACGGTGCGGCCCGTCACCGTCAGCTCGCCCATGTGCTTGGCGGCCTCGAAGCGCAGGTTGGCGTCGAGGTCGGTGTACACGCGGTGGCGCACCACCCCGAACACCAGCAGGTAGGCGGCCGCCACCAGGGCGGCCGTGGCCAGCACGTAGTGCAGGGCCACGCGGTCTTTAAAACGCAGCTCCATGGCTAGTCGCGGGCGACATACCCAATGCCGCGAATGGTTTGCAAATACTCGTCTTCCTTGCCCAGCCGCAGCTTCTTGCGCAGCGCGTTCATGTACACGTCAATCACGCCGGTGTTGTACTCGAAGTGGATGTCCCACACGTTTTCGATGATTTTCTGGCGGCGGCACACCTTGCCCTTATGGCGCAGCAGGTATTCGAGCAGGGCAAATTCCTTCTGGGTGAGCACAATTTCCTCGCCGTCCTTGTGCACCTGGTGGCTGCCCACGTCGAGCACAATGGGGCCCACGCCGAAGCGCTCGGGCGCGGCCGGGGGCCCCGCCGCCCGCAGCTGCACCCGAATGCGCTCTAGCAGCTCCTCGAAGTGGAACGGCTTCTTAATGTAGTCGTTGGCCCCCGCCTGCAGGCCGGCCACGGTGTCGGCCACGGTGTCTTTGGCGGTGAGGAAGATGAGGGGCGTGCGGTTGTTGGCGGCGCGCAGCTGCTGGCACAATTCCAGCCCGCTGAGGCCGGGCAGCATCCAGTCCACCAGCAGCAGGTCGTATTCCTGGGCCAGGGCCAGGGCGAGGCCGGCGGGGCCCGTGCCGGCCACGTCCACGGCAAACGCCTCTTCCTCCAGCCCCTGCTTCAGGAACCGGGCAATGCCGGGTTCGTCCTCAATCACCAATAGTCGCATAAGAATAGGAATAGCTGGGGGCGTAACGGCTCCGCAACGCGCGGCGGCCGGCAATAATTAATTGTTGCCTTTCGACCGTTGGTTTTCCAACGCTCCAAGAGCGGTTTCGTAGTCCGTGAGGTTGCCGCGGTGGCAATTACGAAACCAATTCAACGTCCCGGCCGGCCAAAGGTCCGCTTACTTAAACGGTAAGTCCGCGTCCGCAAGTACCGCGTCTGGGGCCCCAGGCGTGGTCTTAAGGAAATTTTAAGCTTTCGCTAACCGACGCCTAAGGCAGGCTGCCGTTAAAAGCCCATTCCCTCACGCTGGGGATGATGGCCCGCCTGGGGCCACCGCCGGCCCAACCTATCCTGTTTCCTTTTATGAAAGTGTACCTCCTTGCGGCTTCGGTAGCCCTGCTGGCCGCCGCCGCCCCCTACCACGCCAACGCCCAAACCCGCCGCGCCAACCGCGCCACCACCAGCCAGGCCGCTCCGGCCACCGGCACCCCCACGGCCCCCGACAACACCGCCACGCCCTCGGCCGACCCCAGCGGCAAGCTCGACTACCGCAACCCGGCCGCCGACCCGCTCATTCCGGTAGAAGCCGACAAGCGCCAACCCATCACCGACGACCTGCAAGCCACGGTGGTGGAGCTGCTGGAACTGTTCCACGACGCGAAGCAGAGCCACTGGAACCTACGGGGGCCCATCTACCTGCCGCTGCACGAGCAATTGCAGCAATACGCCGACGAGTACCGCAAGTACGCCGACATCCTGGCCGAGCGCGTGCTGCAAGTGGGCCACCCCATTGACGGCCGCACCGCCGTGGTGGCCGCCAACGCCAACCTGGGCGAGTTCCCAGGGGGCTACCTCTCCGATAAGCAAGTGCTCATCATCATGACCGAGCGCATCAATACCGTGGCCAAGCGCGTGCGCCAGCGCATCGACCACCAGAGCAAGATTGACGAGGTGACTTCCAACCAGTTGCAGGAACTGAGTTATGCCCTCGACAAGCAAGTGTGGCAGTTCCGCGTGCACATGCAATAAGGTAATTAGGGCCCCCAGGCCCCAAGCGCTGACTGGAAAACGGGGTGGATGCATTGCGGCAAGTAGCCGCAGCGCACCCGCCCCATTTGCGTTTGGGGGCTTTGAGTATTATGATGTGCTGCCGGCTGGATATGGCAGTAATTGCGGCGTAATTTTGGGATATGCTAAAGCGCCTCCATATCAAGAATTTCACTGTTTTTGCCGATGCTGACTTTGAGTTTGGGCCGGGGCTGAATGTGCTGGTTGGGACTAACGGCACAGGGAAAACTCATGTGCTTAAGTTAGGATACTCTATTGAGACGACTAAATTTGATATAAGCAGACAACTTACAGCCGATCAATTGGCGAATGATTTAACCAAGTCTCTTGCTTGGACTTCCGGACTTTATAGAATATTGCCGGACGTATTCTTGTCTTCGCAATTAGCACCGCTTATCAGATGGGATGTAAATAACCAATCTGAAATTAATGTTGATTTTGGTACTAGCATTGCAGAGCTTTTGTCTTTCAAATTAACTCCAGCTAGTTTAGATCTCGGCCAAAAGACTAGCAGTATCGGGGATGTAGTGGCCTCTCCTATCACAGAAGATACATTTAGGCCTGTCTTTATTCCAGCTAAGGAAATTCTTACTCTGAGCTGGATGCTACCAGGTTCAGAACAGCTAATTGCCCCGATAGAAAAAACCTATTTAAATCTTCTTAATCAACTTCGGCTTCTACCCCTTCGAAAGCCAGAATCAGCACAAGCTATTCAGGCATTGACTGATATATTAGGCGGCGAGTTACGAGAAGATAAGGATAATTATTACTTAGTTTCTGCTGCTGGGCGACGCACTGCAATAAGTATGGTTGCTGAAGGATTTCGTAAATTCGGTACACTACAAAAGCTGCTAGCGAATGGCAGCCTGACCAAAAGCACTACGCTCTATTGGGACGAGCCAGAAGCAAATTTAAATCCAGCGTTGCTACGAGAGCTAGCAGCCATACTTGCTGAATTAGCGCGCCAGGGTTTTCAAATAATTCTCGCTACGCACAGTACGGATTTGCTCAAGGAGTTTCATATCCTTTCGCGGCATAAAGATGCTAAGCCACTGCCGATAAAATACTTCGGTTTGAATGCTGGGCCGGGTGAGGCTACCCGGGTTGTGACCACAGATAATTTCGAGTATTTGCCTGATGTGGTAGCATTAGCGGAAGAACTAAAACAAGCGGACGAATTAGAGGAAATTTTCATCCGCGAAGACCGAGAGTATTATGCCAACAATCGAGGAGAACAACCTAGCCTTTGATTTTCCGCCCGATTGGTACGCATTGAAATACGACCACGACGCGGAGCCAGCCAGTGGCGAGCCGGCTGGGTTTTATCGGCGTATTATTTTGAGTGACGGCGTACAGCAGGTGCGCGGGATGGACATCTTATGCCGGCTGCCGGGAGAAACTAAACGCCTGCAACTTATTGAGGTGAAGGACGAACGCAAGCGCGACCCCACCGCTGACGTTGCCCTTCGCCACGAAGAGCTTCGGCAGACCATGCTACGCAAAACGTTGGGGACGCTGGCTAGCCTGGTGCTGGCCGAGCGCCTGGGCGATGCGTCGCTGCGGCCGATGGCTTGCCTGAGTCAGCAGCCGCTGGTTGAAGTAGTGCTTTTTCTGGAAGAGCCGCCGTTAGCGCCAGCGCGTACCACGCAGCTTCGCAAAGTGACTGAAAAGGACCGCAAGATTATTCTTGATCAAAAGCTGACGGCAAAGCTGTATCAGTGGGGGATTCCCTTCTTTCTGTACGACTTGGATAAGCGTAAGCCAGCGCTCTGGCAGGTGCGCGACCTCGCCTAACTCCCCCGAATCTCGTCCTTCAAATGCGCCACGAACTGGGCGAATTCGGGTTCGGATTCCACGTTGGGGTGCCAGGCTAGGCCGGTATCGGCCAGGTTGTATTGGTGGCGGGGGCTGATGGTGGCCCCGGGCAGGAGCTGGCCGGTGGCGGCGTCGCGTTCGTGGCTCAGCAGCCAGAGGCGGTCGGCGAGGGCGGTGGTGGTGGCGATGTCGTGCGACACGATGAGCACCGTGTTCAGCTCGTCGAGGGTCGTGACTTCGACGATGATCTTTTTCACCTCGTCAATCATGGCCACGTCGAGGCCCGAGAAGGGCTCGTCGAGCAGGATGAGGTGGTCGGAGCAGAGCAGCTGCTGGGCAATGGCCGCCCGCTGGCGCTGCCCGCCCGAGAGCTGGGCCGGGTACTTGCGGCGGTGGGCCCCCAGGCCGAAGCGGTCGAGGTACAGTTCGACGTGGGCGAGGGCGTCGGCGGGGGCGTGCTTGCGGCGGGCGGCCAGCAACAAGTTGTCGGCCAGCGAGTAGTGGTTGAACAGCGGGTAGCGCTGCTGCACGTAGCCCACGGCGCCGGCGCGCACGGGCGCCTGGGCTTCGCCTACCCGCACGGTGCCCGTGCTGGGGCCCCAGCCCCGCCAGCAGCCGGCACAGCACCGACTTGCCGATGCCCGAGCGCCCGTAGATGCCCACCACCTGCCCCTGGCTCATGCCGGGGCGGATTACGTCGAGCACCTGGGCGTTGAGGTCGCGCAGCACGAGTTCGGCGCCGAAGCGCATCGAAACGTTTTCCAGCGTCAGGAGCGGGGCTTTGTAGGTATGCGGGAAAGGCGTCATGGGGAGGTTAGTTTGTAGCGCGGCCGCTGTGGGGCCCCGCGTGGGGAGGTTGTGCTTTGGCGCCGGGGGTGGCCATTGGGCCGCGCGGGTGCGCTGGGCGTGCTACTGCGCGGTGCCCAGCGCGGCGTAAGGGAAAATCCACCGGCGCAGGGCTTCGAACCCGTAGTCTTGCAGGGCCCCGGTGGCGAGGATGACTAGTTGAATGGCCAGCACGCCGTCGAGGTGCAGGTAGCGGTTTTGTTTGTAGAGTAGCAGGCCGATGCCGCCTTCGGATTGGTAGAGCGTTTCAACCAGCGTAATCAGCGTCCAGACGATGGCGAAGTTTTGGCGCACCACTTCGAGCATGGCGGGCAGCTTGCCGCGCACCACCACTTCCCAGAAGCTGCGCCACTCGCCCAGGCCCAGGGTGCGGGCGTGGTCCATTTCCTCCTGCGTGGTGTCGAGGATGACGCGCGTCATGCCCGTAACGAGGTACACCGTGGCCCCGAAGGTGAGCACCGAGAGCTTCACCTGGTGGCCCGAGCTGAGCAGCAGGGCCATGAAAAACGTGAGCCCCGTGAGCGTGAGGTAGCGTAGCTTGGAGGCCACGAACGCCAGCGGCCGGAAAAACGGCAGCGCCGTGCAGTACGAAATCAGCAGCGCCAGCGCCGTGGCCCCCGCCAGCGCCTGCCCGGCCGTGACCATGCTGGCCCACAGCGCCGGCACCAGGCCCTGGGTGGTCACGAGGTCGCCCAGGGCCCCCAGCACGTCGCCGAGCCGGGGGAAGATTTGGAGCGGGTAAAAGGCCCACAGCGCCAGCAGCACCGCCGCCTGCGTGCCGATAAGCATGGCCAACACCCGCCGGCGCGGCTGGGCATTGGGGGTGAAAAGGGTATGCATTTTGGGTTGGTCTGAGATAGTCGAGCGGCTTTGTAATCCGCGCTACGGAATGAAATTTTTTTCTTACAGCATTAGAAAAAGAACGTCATGCAGAGCGCAGCGAAGCATCTTTTTAAAATTACTAATCCTGATTTACTGGCGCTAAAAAGATGCTTCGC
>NZ_MDZA01000088.1 GCF_001816125.1 Hymenobacter coccineus
CACACAGTACAGAGGTACTAAATGACGCGCGGACTCGCAGAGTCACGCTACATTTAGTACTACTGATTAGTGAATCATTAAAGACAAAACCAATGGACTTGAACGCCAAAATATACGTGGCCGGCCACCGTGGCATGGTAGGGAGCGCCGTGGTGCGCCGCCTGCAAAAAGCCGGCTACCAGAACATCGTCTACCGCACCTCGAAAGAGCTGGACCTGCGCAGTACGGAGGCCGTGAACAGCTTCTTTGCGGAAGAAAAGCCGGACTACGTGATACTGGCCGCTGCGAAAGTGGGCGGCATCATGGCCAACAACACGTTCCGGGCGGATTTTTTGTTTGAGAATCTGCAAATCCAGAACAACGTCATCCACGCCAGCCACGAGCAGGCTGTGAAGAAACTGTTGTTTTTGGGTTCGTCGTGCATCTACCCCAAGATGGCGCCCCAGCCCATTAAGGAAGAGTACCTGCTGACGGGGCCCCTGGAACCGACCAACGAACCTTACGCGCTGGCCAAAATTGCCGGCCTCAAGCTCTGCGAAGCCTACCGCGACCAGCACGGCAGCAACTTCATTTCGGCGATGCCCACCAACCTGTACGGCCCCGGCGATAACTACGACCTGAACAACTCGCACGTGCTGCCCGCCCTGCTGCGCAAGTTCCACGAGGCCAAGGAGAACAACACCCCGGAGGTGGAAGTGTGGGGCACCGGTACGCCGCGCCGCGAGTTCCTGCACGTGGACGATCTGGCCGATGCCTGCCTGCACCTGATGCTGCACTACAACGGTAGAGAACTCGTGAACGTGGGCACCGGCGAAGACCTCACCATCCGTGAGCTGGTGGAACTGGTGCGCGACATCGTGGGCTACACTGGCAACGTGCGCTTTAACACCGACAAGCCCGACGGCACACCGCGCAAATTGCTCGACGTATCGAAGCTAGCCAAAGCCGGCTGGCGCTACAAAACCGGTCTGCCGGAAGGTGTGCGAACCGTCTATCAGGAGTCGTTTCAAGCTACACCTATCTCATAGTGCAATTCCCTGCGGCAGGTATGTCCCGCCAGTTAGTTACCTTTACGTCCGGAAGCAACTACTTCTGGGCATATTTTCTATTTACTGATTGCTAGTGGACACGATAAACGTTCTAGAAAAACCACAATCCTTGCCAGCTGAAAACAGCCCGCAGGAGGAAAGCTGGACTGAAGTAATTGAGCCCCGTACCAGCCTGCTCGATCTGCGCCTGGGCGACGTTTGGCGCTACCGCGACTTAATCATGCTGTTTGTGAGGCGCGACTTTATTTCAACTTATAAGCAGACGGTACTAGGACCCATCTGGTTCTTTATTCAGCCTATACTTACCACGATTACTTACATGGTAGTGTTTGGGAAAATTGCCAACCTCTCAACCGATGGGCTACCGCAGTTGCCCTTCTACTTGGCTGGCGTTACCATCTGGAACTACTTCGCTACTACTCTGACAGCTACCTCCACGGTGTTCATTAGCAACGCGGCCATCTTTGGCAAGGTGTACTTTCCGCGTCTGACCATGCCGCTTTCAATAGTGATTTCCAATCTAGTTCGCTTCGGTATTCAGTTTGGGCTGTTTCTAGGGGTCTGGGCTTATTATTTAGTCACGCAGAACACCCTGCATCCCAACATATACATGCTACTTACGCCGGTGTTGCTAGTATTAATGGGCCTACTCTCATTGGGCTTGGGAATGATTTTCAGTGCCCTGACCACTAAGTATCGCGACCTAGCCATGCTGCTGGCCTTCGGGGTTCAGTTGCTTATGTATGCCACTCCGGTTATCTATCCCCTCTCACGGCTGCCGCTAAAATACAAGGCCATTATTTTGGCCAACCCGCTCAGCTCTATTGTCGAAACTTTTCGTTACGCTTTTTTAGGCACTGGCACATTCAGCTGGCTTTACTTAGCTTATAGTGCAGTTGTCACAGCAATTATTCTGTTTGCAGGCACGGTTATATTTAACCGGGTTGAGAAAAGCTTTACGGATACGGTGTAATTGTTAAAACCCCTTTCGATTGTCATGGGGAGCCCTACGGTAACAAGAATATAATAGTTACTTGTAGTAGATACGCTCATATGCTATGAAATACCCATCAATCCCGGGGGCGTAGGTTGAATTAGCATTTCGTTTAGCTAAGCCTACAGGCTACAAACGTTGCTTCAACACCATCCCTAAAGAACCTTCTGGAAGCTTACAAATGTGAGCAAGCATAATACTCATGGCTGGAAATTCACTAGTGTGAAAGGCTAAATAGTTCGAGTGGTTTGTAAGGACCACTAGGGTGGTTGAAGCTGGTTAAATTGTTTGTGCCAATGTATTGGTATCCAAAACTTATTATTCTCATGCAAATACCGATCTTCCACACCTATATTCATCCAACAGCAAAACAGCGCGTGGCCGAAGTACTCGACACGACGTTTTTAAGTGAGGGGAAATTAGTAAAAGAATTCGAAGCCCGTTTAAGTAGGGATTTGGGCATGGTTCATCCAGCTGCTCTTAATAGCGGTACTAGTGCCCTTCATCTAGCGATGGTGATAGCGGGCATTGGACCTGGCGATGAGGTTATTTTGTCACCTCAAACGTTTGTGGCTTCTGCTTTGGTGATTTCGCAGCAGGGTGCTACTCCCGTCTTTGCTGACATTCAATACGAGACTGGTAATATTGATCCATCCGATATAGAAAGCAGAATTACAGAGCGCACGAAAGCCATCATGGCAGTGCATTGGGGCGGGTATCCGTGCGACTTGGATGAGATCCACGCCATTGCTCGCAAATATGGGCTGTTGGTTATTGAAGACGCTGCGCACGCGCCTGGGGCTACTTATAAGGGCCGGGCAATCGGTTCTATTTCTGACTTCACGTGCTTTTCTTTTCAAGCGATTAAACATCTGACTACGGGCGATGGAGGAGCCATTTGCTGCCTTGACCCGGTGCTTGTCCAAGAGACTTTTAAGCGCCGGTGGTTCGGTATTGATCGGGCTAACTCGCCCATGTCTGAGCTAGGGGAAAGAGAGTATGATATCTCGGCTGTAGGGTTTAAATATCATCTTAGCGATTACGCAGCGGCGCTGGGCCTAGCTAACCTTGAAGGCTTTAACGAACGACTGGCACGGCGCCGAGCGTTAGTGCGCCGCTACCGGGAAGAACTCGCGAACGTACCAGGGCTTACCCTGTTTGAAGAGAAGGGTGACCGTGAAGGTGCCTACTGGCTATTTGGCTTTCACGTTGAGCAGCGCTTAGCGTTCATTCGCTCACTCAAAGCAAAAGGTATCGTGGCATCAATAATCCACGATGGTATCGACCATAATTCGCTTTTTGGCGGCACTAGGGCCGATTTGGCCAATCAACTCCGTTTTAATAAAACGCAGATTCATATTCCTATCCACGATGCGCTCACCAATGAGCAGCTTGCGTATGTTGTGGATGTCATTAAACAGGGCTGGTAACTATGAAAATTGTCTTATTTGGGGCCAATGGCTTTGTGGGCCGAAACGTAAGTGAAGTACTTCGCGAGAATGGCGTCGAGCCGATTGAAAGCTCTCTTAGTACCGGTCTGGACTTGCGCGACGCTGCGACCACAACTGTATTTCTACGCCAGCACCGGCCCGAGTTTATTATTAATTGCGCGGCGCATGTTGGAAGCCTGAACTACGTAACTGAGCAGGCTGCCACCGTGATTGCCGATAATACCCGCATGATTTTGGGAATGTATGAAGCAGTGGCCCAAGCTTGCCCCCGTGCTATCGTAATAAACCCAGTCGCCAACTGCGCTTATCCTGCTACGTCCAATGTTTTTCGGGAAGAGGAATGGTGGGACGGGCATTTGCACCGCTCGGTGCTTAGCTATGGAGCTACCCGACGGCTACTGTGGGCGGTAGGGGAGTGCTTTATGATGCAGCATGCGGTGCGCAGCATACATCTACTAGTGCCGAACATGTACGGCCCGCACGATTCGACCGATCCTAATAAAGCTCATGCCTTAAATGCATTAATATCTAAGTTTGTGAAAGCCGAAAAGATCGTGCAGCCAGAGCTACCCATCTGGGGTACCGGCGTGGCGGTGCGTGAGTGGCTCTACGCCAAAGACTTTGGCCGCTTGGTGTGGCAGGTCTTACTCCGGCCCGAACGACTCGGTTTGGAACAACCGCTAAACGTGGCGCAGAACGCCGGTCTGAGTGTAAAAGAACTAGTAAATGTTATTCAAGCGAACTTTCATTACCAGGGCCGTATCGTGTGGGATTCTAGCAAGCCTGACGGTGCTCCTCGCAAGGTAATGGATGATGTACACTTTCGAGAGGTGTTTCCAGATTTTGAATTTACTGATTTTCAAGAAGGAATCCGGCAGACAACAGCGGGATATGAGGGAAGATTTCCTTATTGATAAATCTGTTGGTATATCATTAACAATGTATAAAGCAAATAAATGGCGAATTCTAATGCTGGTTTAAGCTCTCAACAATACGATATAGCATTGCTGAAAAGTGTTGGAGACGACGTTTTCATTAGCGCAAACGTCGAGATTAGACGTCCCCACTTAGTATCAATTGGCAATCATGTTGCCATTGATTCTGGCGTTTATATCACTACTGCTGCAACTATTGGGGATTACACGCATTTATCTCCGTATATCACAGTTATAGGAGGAGAAAAAAGCGAGCTTATAATTGAGCACTTTGTAACTATTGCTGCTGGTAGTCGATTTATTTGTGGTTCTGACCGATTCATGGGGGACGGTTTTACTAGTGTAACAGCGCCGGAAGAGTTTCGCGATACTGTTGATTTCGGCACAATTCGCTGCCAACGTTTCGCAGGTATCGGCACCAATGTAGTTATCATGCCTAATGTTATTATTGCTGAAGGTAGTGTAATTGGAGCTTGCTCGTTGGTAACTAAGGATACGGAGCCGTGGACTGTGTACGTGGGGGTTCCGGCCCGGCCTGTCAAAACAAGACCTCGCGACAAAATGTTGGCCTATGCCAAGCAGCTAGGTTATTAATTAAACCAAGCGTAAATAACGGCCGTCTACAAGTTGAATTATGTGCTGACTATATAAAATAATCTTCCTTATCTATGATAGGTTGTGAATCGATTGGTATCCGTTCGCAATTTTGGTGAAGGAATTTAGTAAGGTGTTCACTCAGTATCCTTAATTGACTTAACCCGTAGATTAAGATGCTCGATACCAAATTTATTAGCTGCTAGTATGAATAATGTTGCGATTAAAATCGAAAATTTAGGTAAGCAGTACCGGTTAGGAGAAATTGGTACGGGTACATTGGGTAGTGACCTGACGCGGGCTTGGGCAAAGCTTCGGGGCCGGGAAGACCCATTTGCTAAAGTTGGGGAAACTAACGACCGCACAAAGAAGGGCAACAGTGATTTCGTCTGGTCCTTGCGCGATGTAAATTTTGAAGTCAAGCAAGGCGAAGTGCTGGGTATCGTTGGCCGCAATGGGGCGGGCAAGTCCACGCTCCTCAAGATTCTCTCCAAGGTTACGGCACCGACGACAGGCCGTATGAAGGTGCGGGGCCGCATTGCCTCCCTGCTAGAAGTCGGAACGGGCTTTCACCCCGAGTTGACAGGTAGGGAAAATATTTATCTTAATGGCGCTATCCTAGGCATGAGCAAGTCGGAGATCCGAAGCAAATTCGACGAGATAGTTGACTTTTCGGGCGTAGAGCGTTATATCGACACGCCGGTTAAACGCTATAGCAGTGGCATGTACGTGCGCCTAGCCTTTGCCGTGGCTGCCTTCCTAGAACCTGAGATTCTCATTATTGATGAGGTACTGGCCGTTGGCGACGCAGAATTTCAGAAAAAGTGTCTTGGCCGTATGAAAGATGTAAGTGTTAATGATGGGCGAACTGTTTTGTTCGTCAGCCATAGCATGACTTCGGTTCAGTCTTTATGCAAAAACGGCTTGTTTTTAGAAAATGGCGAAACTCAAGGAGTAGAAGACATTGCGACGCTAGTTGAGAAGTATAATTATGGACAGGGCAATGTTTCCAGAAACGCAGCTGAGTATTTCGGTGACAATCCCATCCATCACTTAGAAACTAAAAATCAAGTTAAAATCGAACATGTACGCTTAGTTAGTAAAAATGGAGAGTCTAGAAATAGATTTAAAACTACTGAGAATATAACAATTGAAATTCAATGGAAGAATATCCGAGGTGTATCATGCTCTCCAAATTTTCAGCTGACAACTCCAATGGGAGTTAATGCTATAATTGCCTCCGATAGTCCGATAGATTGGGACGGTAGCAACAAAATGGCTGTGGGTACATATTTATCCGAGTTTATTATACCCGCTAATCTTCTAAATGCTAATGATTTCTACCTGTCTGTTGCGTTAGATTCGCATAGTCCGAGAGTGTGCTATGAATCACATGTTGATATCTTAAAACTTAGCGTGTGGGACCCAATGGATGAGACATCCATTGCTAGAGGAATGTTCACCTCTGTAAGGGAAGATGTTATCCTATGGCCAGCGCTACAGTGTTCGTTTCAGAAGATAGATTAATGATTAAAGAAATTTAATTTTTTGCGTTGAATATCATGCAACAACCCACTATTTCATTTATGATTTCTACCTTTAATAAGGTGGATTATCTTAAGCTTGTACTAACTGATTTAATTAATAATATTCAAGCAGATGAGGAGATAGTCGTAGTTGACGGTGGGAGTACTGATGGAAGCGTAGAATTCCTGCAAAATTTAGCGGATAGACAGCTGATTCATGCCTTTATTTCTGAGAAGGATTCTGGTGAGGGACATGGATTTAATAAGGCCATTTTACTCTCGAAAGGAAAAATTGTAACTTTCCTAACTGATGACGACGCTTTTAATTACGAGGGATTAAGAGTATGTAAAGCATTTATGCTGGAGCATCCTAAACTGGACTTTCTTTTTACTGGAGGGGCTGATTATCAGTTTCAGCTAACCAATACAATCAATTACTTTACACCGGTATACGAGGAGTGGGTTAAGGAGTATGCACTAAGTAGCAAGGCTTTTTCATTTTGCATGTTGGGTTCTATGATGAATAAATCATCTTTGCCATTACTAGGACTTATTAACCCTACAATAAGAAGGGCTGACGCTGAATTTTCACTTAGAATCACATTCTCAAAAATTAAAATCGCTTTTTACCCACCTCCGTGTTATGTCAGGATTTTAAATAATAATAGCAATTCAGCTGTCTTTAGCAAAAAAATTAAAGAGGAGACAGAAATGCTCAATGCACTTTATGGTGTCTATCTGGATGGGCCACCTCCACAACTAGAACAAACCACCTTTTTGAAACATATAAAAAATATTATAAGGCCACTCTATAGAACCGTTTTCCCTGTTACACTAGTGTCGAACACAGGAAACTCTACTGAAAATAGTACATTCCATCCATTCCCATACATAGAAGCATATGCTTACGCTAAAGAATGGTTGAAGAAAAAGTATCATTTAGAAAGTGATAAGTTTATTAGTAACTTATAAACCTAATTCGAATGTACAAAAATTTGCCTCTGTCTCATTAGATGATTTATCTACCCAAGATATCCATAATTACTCCGAGTTACAACCAAGGTCATTATCTGGAGGAAACAATCTGCTCTATAATCTCCCAGAACTACTTGAATTATGAGCTTATTATTATTGATGGAGCTAGTAAGGATAATACGGTTGAGGTAATCAAAAAGTACGAGGAATATATAACTTATTGGGTCAGTGAGCCGGACCGGGGGCAAAGCCATGCTATTCAAAAAGGCTTAACCCATGCAACTGGCGACATTATTAACTGGATCAACAGCGACGATTTAGTAGCACCTGGGGCATTCCATGCCTTAGCGAAGGAGTTTGACCTTGACCGCTATGATGTGCTGTGTGGGACCTGTGACTATTTTGTCGACGAACTTGCGCATCTCGACAAGCGTAACGAACGGATGGGGGTATTTGCCACCGTGGGCGATACCCTGCTTGCTTGTCATATCAACCAGCCATCAACTTTTTTCAAAGCGTCTGTATTTAAGCAACTAGGTATCGATGAGCAATTCCATTACACAATGGATGTCGATTTATGGTACCGCTACTTGCTAACAGCAGGTCATAGCCGTATCCATCTTTCCGATAAATTGCTTACTTATTTCCGTTTGCACGGGACTTCCAAAACAGTGGTCGACCATTTGAAATTTGAAGGCGATAGAAATAAAGTCTATTATAATGTAATGCTGAGCTTAAATCAGCCACCCGCTTTGCTAGGATTTATGAGCTTTGCAATTTCTGATTTCGAATTGTTTAAACCTACCCGCTACCCAGTAGGGATTCTCGTTGCTGAGGCCAAAACATTCATTCGTACATATGCTTGGTTGGCGGTCCAGTACTATAATGGGAAGCATGACTATCCGGCTGCTCGTGTGTGCTTGCAAGTAGCCCGTCGCTACGGCCAGCCGCTAACCTTAACGGTATTGCGGCAGCTGATCAAGCACTATTTAATTCCAACTGCACTACTGCGCTCGCAATAAATGTGGCAAAGCTTTAGATGCAACAGGCATCATCTTTCACTATGCATAATAAAGGCGTTAAGGTTTCGGTCATAATTACTGTTGACGATGATTTTTCGGGACTACGTGCTACTGTGCAGTCAGTTATCAGTCAAGTTTATCCTGAGGTAGAGTGCATAGTATTGGTCCTCAGTGGCAGCACAGAGTTAACGCATGTCTCGCTCCCCAATGAAGTTGCCTTACTTGTGAACAATGGGGAGGGCGCTGCCGCCTTGCTCCACAGTGGAATTGTGCAGGCTAGTGGCGAGTATATATTGCTGTTGCCTGCCGGAGCTGTGTTGTGCAACGAAAATAGCATTGCCCAATTACTAATTCCAAGCGCATACGCACATGGCATTATCTACGGCAATTTGGAGCGAATTTTCCCAGATGGAAAACAAGATACTTTAACCCTTCCTAGTCAGATTACCGCCGAAACATTCCGTGGCGTTGAGTATAATATCTTGCCAGCTGCGCTAGTGCGCAAGAGCTTGCTGATAAAATACGATTTTTATGACAGTCGTATTAATTATTTGCAAGCCTGGGCTTTTATAGTAAAAGCAGTGCTGCTAGGGCACGAGTCGTACATACATAGCGACATATGCGTGACGAAAGTGGCCGTTAGCCGCACTGGAAATTGGTACAAGCTTTCCAACATTCATCTTATTGCTTTAGAGTACGCCCGGCTTGATACTGAGTTAGCACTTTTTACTCCTGTTAAAAAGGAATCTAGCCAAACCATTGGTGCTCCGGAGCCGAATAGCAGGATAGCAAATGCTTGGCGGCAATCGGCAAGTCATTTCACGAAAAATATCCGCTACTCGTTGCGGTCACTGCGTTCGAGGTTCGAATTGGAGGAGTATAGGAAAAAGCATCATCAGGCATGCTTGAATATTCCAATCATAATCAACAACAGGAACCACGTCACTTACCTGAAAAGGCTAATTGCATCGCTTGAAAAACGAGGTTACCACAACATTCACATTCTCGACAATGCCTCTACTTATCAGCCATTGCTCGATTTCTATAACAACACCCAATACAATGTCTTCCGATTACCAAATAACGTAGGCTTTTGCGCATTATGGGATAGCCCGGTTTTTGATTATTTCAAGGATCAATACTACGTTTATACGGATAGCGATTTGGAGTTGGTAGAAGAATGCCCGGACGATTTTATGGTCGTTATGCACTACTTGCTGCACAAGTACTCTCTGGGAAAAGCAGGCTTTTCTTTATTGACTAATGACCTGCCAGATACTTATGCAAACAAAGCGGAGGTGCAAAAATGGGAGAAACAGCATCAAATAGAAAAGGTTGAACGTTTAGCATTCGCTGCACCCATTGATACTACGTTTGCGTTATACAAGCCCAACACATTTGGACCAGCAGGAATATTAACGGCGTTTCGGACAAGGTTTCCATACAGTGCCCGGCATTTGCCTTGGTACGAAAATACTCGTTTATTGACGCCGGAGCAATCATACTATTATGATAATGCTAAAACATCTTCTCATTGGACTAGTAAAATTAAACGCACATAATTTTACTGTTATGGTCTGTGTTACAATATGAGTCGATATTATTGCTGTAAAGTCAAAATTATTCTTGTAGCATATTAAATAATTTTACTTTCTGTAAAAAATAAGAAATCGCATTTCTTTAAAATTTCACACCATAGTACTCAATCTGAAAAATGAGTATTCTAAACGACGACTTATATGAGCCCAAAAGTCACCGTTATCATCCCGAATTATAATCACGCCCGGTACCTGCCGCAGCGCATTGAGAGCGTGCTCAATCAAACCTTTCAGGATATCGAAGTCATTCTGATGGATGACTGCTCACCAGACAACAGCAGGAATATAATTGAGCACTACGCTGTTCAGAATGAACGCATTCACGTAGTATTCAACGAACAGAATAGCGGCAGTACTTTCAAGCAATGGAACAAGGGTTTCAGTCTAGCCAAGGGTGAGTACATATGGATTGCAGAAAGTGACGACTACGCCGATACCAATTTTTTAGAAACGCTAGTTAAGCAATTAGACCAAGACCCACGCATCGGATTGGCATATTGTGACTCCAATACCGTAGATGAAAATAATGCGCCAATAAACGCGTTGAATAACTTTTACTCCGAGCTTGACCCTGTATTATGGACGCAAGACTTCGTAGTAGATGGCCGGGAATTAATAACCGGATTCATGTCGTACCGAAATATTATTCCCAATGCCAGCGCCGTTGTTATCCGCAAAAGTGTAATAGACAAGGTGGGTAAGGCAGATGAAAAATTTAAAATAAACGGTGATTGGGTATTTTGGGCTGCTATTATTGCTGATGTAAAAGTGGCGTTTGTAGCGGAAAAACTAAACTACTTTAGGTTTCACTTAAACAATGTTCGTAGCAAGACATTGGCTAAAGGCGTGGCGCTAAGTGAACGCTCAACAGTGCTCCGCGCTATGCAAAAGTACGGAAAGGGTAATGGAAAGTTCTTTGATATAGCTGTTAATGATCTTGTCAATACGTGGTTTAGCGAGATGATATTAAATAATATTCCGCTTAAAACTCACATGAAGATTTTTTCTAATTTAAAAAAAGTAAATACTAAATTTTCTAAAGATTTTCTTACTTGCCTCAATAAATATTTTATTAGTAACAATCTAAGCGGCTTAAGGCAGTTCTTGGGCGATGGGTTGCTATATAAAGTATTGAGAAAATAATATATTTTTACTAGTAAAAATTTCAATCGAACTTAATTATTAAGCTGAGCCGAAGTCTCTCTCCCGTGCTAGTTGGGTCATTCGACGAAGCGAAATAGATGGTTGGGCTGCGCTTCGATTGGCGTTTGATTGTGTTTCCTAAATAGTTCCAATATATTAGTGTTGCTTCATCGCAATGCCATAGTGGTTGTTTAAATGATTTCAATAATTATCTGCTCTCGCGATTCAGAAACGTTGCGCAACGTTTCTCTAAATGTGGAGCAAACCATTGGCGTCGCCCACGAGGTTGTCGCCATTGACAACAGCCGCGGCGAGTACGGGATATGCCAGGCCTATAACCTAGGGGCCAAGCGGAGCAAGTACGATGTCCTGTGCTTCATGCACGAAGACCTGTGCTTCCACACACCCAATTGGGGCGGCAAAGTGGCCGAGATATTGAGCGACCGCAGCATCGGCGTTTTAGGGGTAGCGGGCGGGATGTACCAGCTCAGGGCCCCAGTGCCGTGGTGGTTCATGGGCACGGCCTACATGCGCGAGCAAGTGTTGCACTCGGTGCCCGGCGAAGCTTCGACGCTGCACTTCGTCAACCCGCAGGAACAAAGCCTAGCCGATGTGGCGGTGGTGGATGGGCTGTGGCTCTGCTCGACCAAAGCGGTGTGGGAGCAGCACCCCTTCGACGAAAAGACCTTCCCGGCGTTCCACTTCTACGACATGGACTACTGCACGTCCATCTTTCCCCACTACCGCGTCTGCGTTACTTTCGATATCTTAATTGAGCACTACTCCAAGGGGTCCATTAACGAAGCGTGGCTGGCAAATGCCCTGAACTACCAACGTAAATGGAAGCAGCAGCTTCCGTTTGGCGTGATAAAAATAGCAAAGGAGCAAAACGCCGAGTTAGAGCGCCGCGGAATCTTGGATTTCATAGACAAATTCATTCCCAGCAAAATACCTTCTGGAAAAATAGTCAGCTCTTTTGCGCAATTGCTTTCGATTGCTCCGTTGAGCCGGGAGTCGCTCGGCATGGTTAGGCGCTTTGTTCGATTACGCCTCCTGCGTTAATGCTATTCCTCTGACGCTCGGTTATCAAGTCCCTCTCCAATTTAAATTGGGCACCGAATAAGTTTAAAATAAAGCCAGCTGTGATGAATTCTGCCACCAAACACGTAGTAGTGTATCTAGCTCATGGTACAGAAAGTGTATACCATCAGACGGTATTTTCTATTCTTACGCTGTACTATCACACCAAAGGTGATTTTAAGGATTTCGCAGTAGTCCTGTATACGGATAATCGTGCGTTTTTCAGCCCTTACCTCAGCGATACCGGTGTAATAATTGAAGACCTGACCAAAGAACAGATAGTTGAGTTTATGGGGGAACGCAACTTCATCCATCGAGTTAAAACGTTCATTATCAAAGACTGCTTCAATAAGTATAAAAAGGATACGTTGTATTTGGATGGCGATACTATGTTTATGGTGAACCCAGCTGGTTTGCTAAAGCAAATAACGCCTGCTTGCAGCGTAATGAATTGCGATGAATACGATATGCACGATGGGGGCGTACACGAATTGCAGCATTGGTTTGACTTACGTACGGCGCTGAAAGCAAATGCTTTCACGCTCCATACCAAACAGTTTAAAATACCCCTGGCCACGAGAATGTGGAACGCCGGTATTTTAGGCATAAGCTATGCCAACGCGCATTTGCTGGAAGACGTAATTGATCTGACGGACCAGCTATATGCTAAATGCCCGCTGTTCAACGTCGAGCAGTTCGCAACTTCTTTTATATTGCAAAACCATGCAACTGTAATTTCGTCGGGTGACTACATCCTCCACTATTGCTACGGCGGCGTAAAAAGTATGTTTACGTACCATTTGGGCTTGTTTTTTGCGCAGCATAAAAATAAGAGTGCGGAAATGCTTTCCCAGTTGGCATTTGAATTTTCTCAACGTTTGGATACACTTACTGCCCCACCCACCACTCCAAAAGAAATGACCATTCTGGACCGGGCTGTGCTGCGCCTGCAGCTAGTAAAGGAAGTGGCATTTACTGGGGGGCTGCGCAGCAAGTGGTAAATTTACAGGGAGGGTTTAACTAAGGTATTAACTAGAGCTCACCCCTCAAGATTTTAATCGTCACGCAGCGCAAAGTGTAGGGGGCGAAGTATTTCTTCCTTATTAGTAACTCAATTGGCACAGCGGCTCAACTTCGCCCTGTGTGCCGGTTAACATGCAGCCAGACGGCCTCCTAAATGGCTTTATCCTTCGGTTGGGTATTAGGCGCTATTGCTCCGGGCTAAAATTTAAACGGTTAATCCACCCACTCTTTTTGCTCGATGCCAAAGGTCTCAGTTATTATCCCTAACTACAACCATGCGAAATACCTCGTGCAGCGCATTGAAAGTGTGCTGACGCAGACTTTACGCGATACGGAAGTAGTGATTCTAGATGACTGTTCCCCCGACGATAGCCGCGAAATCATTGAGCGCTATGCTCGACAGGATGACCGAATTCGTATGGTTTACAATGAGCAGAACAGCGGCAATACCTTCAAGCAGTGGAACAAAGGAATCGGGGAGGCAACTGGCGAATACGTATGGATTGCCGAGAGTGACGACAGTGCTGACCCCAATTTCTTGGAGGTGTTGGTTGCGCGGCTAGATGCCGATTCGGCCATTGGCATAGCCTATTGCGACTCGTGGCTAACTGACGAAGCCAACACAGTTAACTTAACCGATCGGGGGTACTTGCACCGAGTAAATCCAGGGCAATGGGCGCATAGTTTCACTTGCGATGGTATTGACCTGATAAGACGTTACATGTCTTTCGTGAACGTGATTCCCAATGCCAGCGCAGTGGTGCTCCGTCGTTCGCTATTGGCTGAAATTGGTCCGGCCGTTACCGACTACAAGCTGGCCGGAGACTGGTTGTATTGGGGGCGTATTCTAGCGGTTACCAAGGTGGCCTACGTGGCAGAGCGACTTAACTATTTCCGGCAGCACACCAACAATGTGCGATCCAAAGTAAAAGGCGGTAATGAGCTGCTGCAATTCTCCTACGCAATTAGCCAGATGCGGCAGTATGGTGAGCCCAATGCCGAAATGTATGCGCTAGCAATGGCGCGTAATTTTGAGTGGTGGTTTTATATTATGGTCTATTCAAACTTCTCTGCGCACAATCATTTGAAAATATACAAAAACTTTGCTTATAAGAATAAAAGTTTTTCCACATTATTTATTAAGAAAGCCTTCCAATTGATATGCAAAGACAAATTTAATGGTTTGAAGCACATTGTGGGTGGTAAAATACTCAAGAGGACCTCGTTTTCACCGCCTCACTGGTTCTCTGTATAAATTAGTGCCGCTTACGTAAAATACACAGTGATATAAAAGTTGTTTTAAGAAACCGTCAGCACGCTATGTTTCGGTTTCTGCTTAATGCGTAGAATGCTTGACATGGCGTTGTATTTTGAATGTCCAGGCTTTCTAAACAGCTACATAGGAAAGTATTCCAAAAAATATTCGATTTATTCATCATGTATGATTTATGCTATAATTTTCAGTTCTAAAATTTAGAGTTGTTCGTGATGAGTAAAAAAAATAATGTCCAGCTTGCTTTGGCTTTCGATGATAAGTACATAACTCCATTCTATGTATTGCTGGCATCATTATTTATCAATAATAAACAAAACGAGGTGGTTATTCACACCATAGTTAGTGGTATTACTGATAAGGATAAAAACGATATCACCACTTATGTTCAAGAAAACAACAGCGAAATAATCTTTTACGATATTGATTTAGATTACGTGTCCAAGCTAATAGTGCCGGAAAAAGATGAAAATCCTTTGACTGGTGCGATGTATTACCGTCTGTTTTTTCCCTTCTTGGTGCCAAGCGAAGTTCAACGGCTCCTTTACATTGACGTGGACACGTTAGTAGTGGGCGACTTGGCCGGCTTGGCCGCGCTCGACCTTAACGGCAAGACAGTGGGGGCCGTGACCGATAGAGACATGCCTGTGCGCTCCGACATCGGTATTCATTCGGTAGAGCACTACTTCAATTCAGGTGTTTTGCTTATTGATATTGCGCAGTGGAAAGCCAACCGCATTTCTGAGAAGGCTCTAAAGATTATTAGCGAGGAACCGGACCTGATAAAAGGCTATCCTGACCAAGACGCGTTGAATATGGCCCTGCGGAATGATTGGTACCAACTGGAGCCCAAGTATAATGTAATGCGTCTCTACGTGCCTGAAGCGGTACCAAAACGGGGGTTTGGTAGTTTTTTGCTGGACCAAAAAATTATTCACTACAACGGTAAGAAGCCGTGGTTCAGCGACTGCGAGCACCGGCTGCGGCACGTGTACCAGCAATACGCTCGGCTCTCGCTGCGGCCCGAGGCGAGCCACGTAACCAACGTGCAGCTCCCGAAAGACAAGCGCGCCAAACTGCGGCGGTCTCGGATGATAGAATTCTATTTTGACCACCCCGAGCTGGTGACGGTGTGGCGGCGGCTGAAAGCGCTGGTGGGGCGGTGATGCCCGTGCGGTAGGGCCCCACGGTCTTCGTGCCGTACTTTTGGCAGTGCCGGTTGGCAGCGCAATTTTATGAATATCCTGATATCTACGTGGTCGTTGCAAGTGGGGGGCGGCGAGATCCTGGCCATGAACTTGGCGGCCGGCCTGGATCGGCTGGGCCATCAAGTCACTATTTTTAACCAGCGGGCCGAGTTACACGACGCCGCCCTGGTGCAACGGCTGCTGCCGCCGAGCGTGCGGGTGCTGTCGATGGCCGACCGGCCCGGCCGCAGCTACTTGGCATACAAGCTGAATGCGCTGGGGCAACGGCTAGGGCTGCGCTATTCCTTCTACGAACGGGCCCAGCAGGCTTACTTCCGGGATTGCCTGGCGCGCTTTAAAATTGAGTTGGTAAACAGCCACGCCACGTATTCGGACCGGCTGTGCGCGCCGGTGCTGCGCGGTATTGGTATTCCCTTGGTCATCACCGAGCACGGCGAATACACGATGTTTGTGCGGGCGGGGCGGCCGCTGGATTTTGCGCCCACCCTGCGCCAGGCCGCGGCCGTGGTAACGGTTTCGGACTATTGCCGGCACGTACTGCAAGGGGCTCTGGAAGCGCTGCCGCCCGTACAGACCATTTTCAACGGGATTCGGGTGGACGCGCCGCCGGCCGCCGGGGCCATGCGGGCACAGCTGGGCATTGCGCCCGGGGCCTTCGTGTACGGCATGGTGGCGCGGGGCATCGCAGAGAAAGGGTGGGAGGCCGCCATTCAGGCGTTTCTATCGCTGGGGCCCCTGGCGGGCCGCGAGGCGTGCCTGGTACTGGTGGGGGGCAGCGATTACCTGACCGCCCTGCAAGCGCAGTACGCGGGGCCCCGGCCTGCACTTTGTGGGGCGGGTACCCGACCCCGATTTCTACATCGCAGGCTTCGACGTGGGGGTGCTGCCCTCGTACTTCGCGGGGGAAGCCTTGCCGCTGGCCGTTATCGAATACCTGTTTTACAGGAAGCCCGTGGTGGCCACCAACGTGGGCGGCATGCGCGAAATTCTGGTGGAGCCCGGCAGCGGCGACGCGGCTGGCTTGCTCACGGCGCTGGACCCCGCTACCCAGCGCCCCAGCGTGCCGGCACTGGCGGCGGCCATGCGGCGCTACGCCACCGAGGGGCCCCTGTACGCCGCGCACCAGCAAACCGCTTTCCGGCGGCAGTCTGCCTTTGGCCTGGCTGGCTGCGTGGAGCAGTACGAAGCCTTATTTGAGAAGGTCGCCACTGGAGCCCAGCCGCTCGCGCAGCTTCCCGGTTAGCGCCGTTTTCAAGGCCGTTTTGGTTACTGAGGCCTAGCGCCTATTCTAGTACATGCTCATGCCTGCACTCGTCGCGCAGTAGGGTGCGGGGCTGGTTCCCGCCCGTCGTTAACCAGAATCGTTGAAATGGCGCACACGGCGGGCGGGGGCCATCCCCGCACCCTACTGCGTTTTCGCACGTAAATCGTGGTCTCGCATGGGGCCCCGGAGCGCGACCAAGCACAGCATGGTGGTACACATTGACGCCACCGTTGCGTACATCAGCTGGAAAACTGCTGCAACCTTTGCCACATGAAAATTTTGGTAGCCACATTCTGCCTCGACAAAGCGGGCTCGCACGTGCTGGCACTGGCGCTGGCCTCGGAGCTAGCCAAGAAGCACACCGTGTACTTTTTCAACCAGAACGAGCAGCTTGTAGATGCGGGCATGGTAGCGCAGTACCTGAGCCCGGCGGTGCAGGTGGTGGCCATGGACCGCTACCCGCTGTACAACGCGGTTTGCTGGAAGCTGAACGCTTTGTTTCTGAAGCTGGGGGCCCGGTTCTCGGTGCATGAGAAAGCCAAGGACTGGTTGGGCCGCTACGCCCGCTGGCGCTACGGCATCGACATTATGCACAGCCACGAGCCGCTGGTGGCTAAGTCGCGCATTACCCGGCTGGTGCAGCGCACGGGCGTGCCCACCGTCGTAACCGACCATCAAGGCTACTCCATGCTGATTAAGGTGGGCGAGTTTGGCTACGTGCCCTACGCCAACCTGGCCCAGGCCGTGGTGGGCGTGTCGCAATACACCGCCGACCTGTTTACCGGGGCCCTGGTGGAAGTGCCCACGGATGCGGAGCGCCGGGCCGGCGAAAAAATACTGGCCACCGACTACCAGCACGAGTACGAAAATGCCCGGCAGCAAGCCGCGGCGGGGCCCCGGCTGCCCATTACCACGCGGGTGGAGGTGATTTACAACGGCGTGCCGCGCTACGCGCCGGTGGGGGCGGAGCCGGGGCCCCTGCCCATTCCAGCGGGCAGCTTCGTGTTTGGCATGGTGGGCCGCGGCAACCAACAGAAGGGCTGGGGCGACGCGCTGGCGGCCTATACCCAGGTGAAAGCACGCTTCCCGGAGCGTCGCTTTGCCTTCGTGGCGATGGGCGACGGGCCCTACCTGCGCACGCTGCGGGCGGAGTACGAGGCGCAGTGCCCCGATATCTATTTCCTGGGCAATGTGCAGACGCCGCACCCCTACATGCGCCAGTGCCAGGTGGGCTTGTTCCCGTCGTGGTTTTCGGAGGCGCAGCCCATCTCCATCATCGAGTTTTTCGAGAACGGCGTGCCCGTGCTGGCCAGTCCGCTGGGCGGCATCCCGGAGATGGTGTGCCCGCCGGTGGGGCCCCGGCGGGCCGGCTGCTGGCCATGAACCCCGACGCGACGCCGCAGCTCGCCGACTTGGTGGATGCCATGAGCGCCTACGTGGCCGACGAAGCCCTGCTGGCCCGGCACGCCACCGCGGCCCGGGCCCTGCGTAGTACCTACGACGTGGCCGAGTGCGCCGCCCATTACGAGGCACTTTTCGAAGAAATCGTAGGCCAGGCCCGTACTTTGTAGCAGCGTGCGCTACTTAGGCTATGATTCAGGTTTCCGTCATCATCATCAATTACAACACGTTCCGGCTGACCAGCGAGGCCATTGCTTCGGTACAGCAGCACACGCGGGGGGTATTGTACGAGATTATTGTGGTGGACAATGCCTCTACCGAATGTGACCCTGGCCGGTTTGTGGAAGCCTTCCCGGCGGTGCGGCTGGTGCGCAACCCCGAAAACTCCGGCTTTGCCAAGGGCAATAACCTGGGCATTGCGCACGCCACCGGCGAAACTGTGCTGCTGCTCAACAGCGACGCGGCCCTGCGCAATGATGCCCTCACCCTGACGTATGGGGCCCTGATGGCCGACCCCAAGCTGGGCATTGCCACGGGGCAGCTCCGTTACCCCGATGGCCGGCTGCAATATCAATGCGGCCGGTTTCCGTCGCTGCGCCTGCAACTGGTGGAGCTGTTGCGCCTGCAAAAAGCCATGAGTGCCCAAAAGCGGGGCGAAGTGCTGCTGGGCACGTTCTTCGGGCACGAAACATCGTTTCGCCCCGATTGGGTGTGGGGTACTTACTTCCACATCAAGCGGCACGTAGTGAGCGAGCTACCCGGCGGCAAGCTGCCCGACGACTTCTTTATGTACGCCGAGGATTTGCAATGGTGCTACGCCGTGCGCAAGCTGGGCTACGAAATTGAGTACGTGCCGGGGGGCCATATTCTGCACCACTTTGCGCAGAGCACTAAGCAGGAGAAGAAGCTGAACCAGCTAAACATGATTCTGCGCAACGAGGACAGCTTTTTGCGCCGGGAGTACGGCAGCTGGTCCACCGCCAGCTATTACCTGGCCAAAATGTTGAATCTGCTAATCTCGGGCCGTGGCAATTCGGCCAACCGTTACCTGGCCCGGCAGTACCGCCGGCTGCTGCTGCGGCAGGAGCTGCTCACCGCCACCAACTCCCCCGTATAATGGCCGCTGCTGCCCCTTTCTTTTCGGTGATCGTGCCCAGCTACAACCGCGCCGATATCATCACGCCGACGCTGGAGGCCATTCTGCGGCAGGAGGATGCCGACTTTGAGCTGATTGTAGTGGACGATGGCAGCCGCGACAACACCGAAGAGGTGGTGGCCCGCCTGCGCGACCCGCGCATCCGTTACTTACGCAAGGAAAATGGGGAGCGGGGCGCGGCCCGTAACTACGGGGCCCGGCAGGCGCGTGGGCAGTACCTGAATTTTTTTGACTCCGATGACGAGATGTACCCCAACCACCTGCGGGTGGTGCGGGAGTTTCTGGCGGCCCACGGCGAGGTGGAATTTTTGCACACCGGCTATGAAGTTATCAACGGCGCGGGCCGCGTAGTGCACGAGTTTTGCAACTTCCCGCCACTCACCAACGAGCTGCTGCTGCACGACAACCCGATGGCGTGCAACACCGTGTTTGTGCGGCGCGACGTGGCCCTGGCCAACCCATTTGAGGAAAACCGGGTGCTGGCTTCGGCCGAGGATTGGGAATTGTGGCTGCGGCTGGCCAGCCAATACCCTTTCCATGGCATCCCAACCAAAACGTTTGTCCTGCGCGAGCACGAAGGGCGGAGTTTGAATACCATTGCTCCGGCGGCCGTTATTGCCCGCGACGAGCTGTTTGGGGCCCTGGTGGCGCGCAACGCCGCGTTTGCGCGCCGCTTTCCCAACCAAACAGGCGCGTTCGTCGCCGACCGTTATACCTTTATAACGCTCACGTTGGCGCTGAGCAAGCAGCACCGCGCGGCTACGCTACGCTACCTCTGGAAGGCGGTGCAGCAAGACCCGACCGTGCTGTGGCGCCGGCGGTTTTTGGCCTCGCTAAAGCATTTTCTGTGATATTATATTCATTACAAGAGGATTAGATCGTCGATATATGGGCATCACCACTACTATTATTACCGGGCCCCCGCCCGTATCTTCTGAAGAAAAGCCGCTGGCCCGGAGGCACGTGGAAGGCTTGGACTTTTTGCGGGCCATTGCTGCCCTGAGTGTTTGCCTGTACCACTTCTCCGGCGTGGCCCTGCCTAAAGCAACCAACATCTACATGAAACCTGCCTTTAGCTACGGCTGGGCTGGAGTAGATATGTTCTTTGTGATATCCGGCTTCATCATTCCGTATAGCTTGCTGGGTAAAAATTACGCTGCTAAACAAATAGGGCCCTACCTGCTAAAGCGCATTATTCGCATCAACCCGCCCGCCTATATTGCCATGGTGTTGGTACTGGTGCAGTGGGGAATTATTGATTATCTAATTAATCACAACCGGGTGTATACCGGGAATATTTCCTGGCAGCAGGTAGTGCATAACTTGCTTTTTACGGTGCCATTTACCCAGTATAAGTGGGTGGTAGGTATTTTCTGGACCCTGGCGATTGAATTTCAGTTTTACATTTTCATTGGGCTATTTTTCGCGCAATTATTCGAGCGTGGCCGGCTGTGGCAATTCATTCTGGGGTTTCTGGCCGTGAACGCCGTGCAGTACCTGCCGTTTAGTGACTTTAGAAACTTCTTTCATTTCAGTTCCTTATTCGCCATGGGCGGGGTGACCCTATTGTATTACAGTAAACGTATTGAGCTATTGAACTACGGCGCTACGCTGCTCTTGTTCAGTGCGCTTTCTTACTTCCAATTAGGATGGGTGATTACGGCCGTGGGGATAATAACAGTGTTTTTTATTGTGTGCGTACAGGTGAAAGGCGGGGTCTTTGCCACCATTGGCAAAATGTCCTATTCGTTTTACCTGATTCACGTTTTGGTGGGAACTACCGCCGAGTTCGTATTAATTAAAATAATTTCTCCGGATACTGAATTGAAGAAGGTCACCATTACGGTGCTGTGCATTGCCACAGCGCTTATTGCCTCTTTCGTTTATTACCGACTGGTTGAACAGCCGTTTATAGCACTGGCTAAAAAATACGGTCGGTAAGAGGAATATTAAATCGGGTAACCAACGACTACATTTAGCTAAGGTATAGTGCACAAAAAACTATTAATGGTTATCCCTAACCTGGGTCTGGGAGGGGCCCAGCGGGTATTTCACGATCACAGCGTGGAACTGACCAAATACTATGACGTGACGGAGGCCGTCTTTGACTTTGACAGTGAAAACCTGTATCCTTCCGGTAACCCGCTGGAAAGCCTAGCGGTAAGGGGGGGCGGTGGGCCGATGCGCAAGGTTACTAACTTTTTTCGGCGGGTGAGGCAGTTGCGGCGGCTCAAACAGCGCTTAAATACGGACATCTGCGTCAGCCATTTGGAAGGAGCTGATTATGTAAACCTGTTGAGTAAGGGGCGGGAGAAAATAATTCTGTTGATTCATGGCTCTAAAACCCATGACCGCAACATTAGCGGGCCCACGGGATGGCTGCGCAAGCGGGTGCTGATGCCCCTGCTCTACAAGCGGGCTGACCGCATCGTGACCG
Organism: Hymenobacter coccineus; assembly: GCF_001816125.1. GTDB lineage: Bacteria > Bacteroidota > Bacteroidia > Cytophagales > Hymenobacteraceae > Hymenobacter > Hymenobacter coccineus. The sequence continues at coordinate 22,130 of NZ_MDZA01000088.1, forward strand.
TGAGCCAGGACATTATTCCGGAAATGGTGGACGATTACGGGGTGGACGTGCGCAAGCTGAGCGCCATCAACAATTCCTTTGAGGTGGAAAGCGTGTGGGAGCGGGCGCAGGAGCCGCTGCCCCCGGCCATGCAGGCCGTGTACGCCGCGGGCCCCGTGCTGGTGACCTCGGGGCGGCTGGCCATCCAGAAAAACCAGCGGCCGCTGCTGGATATTTTTGCCGCGTTGCGCGCTGGGCAAGCGGCGAAGCTGGTGTTCATCGGCGATGGCGAGCTGCGCGATGAGCTGGTGCAGCACGCCCGGAGCCGCGGGCTGCGCGTGCACGAGGCCTGGGGCCCGGAACCGCTGACGCCGGACTTCGACGTGTACTTTGTGGGGCTGCAACACAATCCCTTTCAATACATTCGGCCTGCCAGCGTCTTCGTTTTCCCGTCGGCCTGGGAAGGTTTCCCGCTGGCCCTTGGGGAGGCCATGACGTGCGGCATGCCGGTAGTGAGCACCGACTGCCCCACGGGCCCCGCGAAATGCTGGCCCCCGCCTCGGCCACGCCGGCGGTGCCCATCCGGGCGGCCGAGTGGGCCGAGTACGGGCTGCTGATGCCGATGCTGACGGAGGCCGCCACCCTGGCCGCCGACGAGCAGGTGTGGGTGGCGGCGCTGGGGGCCCTGCTAAACGATGCGGCCAAGCGCGCCCAGCTGGGGGCTGCCGCCCGGCAGCGGGCTAATGATTTTACCCACGCAAATACTTTTCAGCGCTGGAAAAAGCTTATTGACGAAGTACTGGCCGAACGCTAAGGCGGCGCTGGAGCCAGCGTAATGCCAGGCCAGCTATTAAGCGGTGGTGGCGGTACGGCGAAGCCAAGATTGCGCGAACCGCTACTCATTAGCAGGCAGTGCAAATACTTAACGAATGAGAGATTTAGTGGATAAGCCGCTCGTACTGGTCGTTGACAACTCCCGGGCCGTGACGGGGGCCCTGAATGCCATGCGCCACGCCACGGGGCCCCTGCGGCCGGGTCTGGATTTTGAATACGTATTGCCCACCGGCAGCACCGGCCGCGCTACGCTGGAAGCCGATGGCTACCGCGTACACGAGCTGCCCTTTGTCGAAATCAGTCGCCGCAAAGCCGACTTGCTGCGCTACGTGCCCCTGCTGCTGCTGAATGGCTGGCGGCTGCGGCAGTTGGCCCGGCGCCAGGGGGCCCAGGTGGTGCACCTCAACGACTTCTACAACCTGACCGGCTACGTGGCCAAGGGGCTGAGCCTGGGCAAGCTGCGGGTGGTGACGCACGTGCGGTTCTTGCCCCAAAGCCTGCCGCAGCCGCTGGCCGCCCGTGGCGGTGGATGGCCGAGCACTGGGCCGACCGGGTGGTGTGCGTGTCGGAAGCCGTGCGCCAGTACTTTGGCGGAGGGGAGCAGGTGGCGGTCGTCTACGACCCGCTGCCCGGGGCCGAGCGGTACCCGGCCGCTGCGCACCCGGCCCGGCCCGACGGCACGGTGCAGTGCCTGTACTTGAGTAATTACATCCAGGGGAAGGGGCAGGACCTGGCGCTGGCGGCCTTTGAGCAGGCCTACGCCCGCGACCAGCGGCTGCGGCTGCTGTTTGTGGGGGGCGACATGGGCATGGCCAAAAACCGGCAGTTTCGGGAGCAGCTGGAGGCGCGGGTGCGGGCGGGGGGCTTGCAGGAAGTAATTCGCTTCGCGGGGTTTGCGGCCGACGTAGAGCAGGCTATTAAGGAGGCCGACGTGCTGCTAAACTTCTCCGAGTCTGAATCATTTTCCCTGACCTGCCTGGACGCGCTCTACTACGGCACCCCACTGATTGCCAGTGACTGCGGCGGCCCGGCCGAGCTGTTTGAAAACGGGCACTCCGGCCTGCTGGTGCCCAACCGGGACGTGGCTGCCATGGCCGCGGCCATCACCCAATTGGCGGCCGATGCCGGGTTGCGCACGCAATTTGCAGCGGCGGGCCGGGCCTATGTGCGGCAGAAATTCGCGCCGGCTGGCACTTACGAAAAGCTAGGGGCCCTGTACGCCGCGGTGCTGGGCCGGTAGGGGCCCGTAGGGCCCTGCGCTTTTACCTTGCGGCCATATCGCCATTTTTCAGTTTTAAATGCTGCCCGCGCCCCCTACGTTCTCCTTCGTCAGCCCCGTGTACCAGGCCGAGAGCCTGGTGGCGGAACTGGTGCGGCGCCTGGTGCTGGTGGGGGAGGCCCTGGGGGGAAGCTTCGAAATTGTGCTCGTGGACGACCGCAGCCTGGATGGTTCCTGGGCCCGCATCCGGGCCCTGGCGGCCCGCGACCCGCGCGTGCGGGGCCTGCGCCTGAGCCGCAACTTCGGCCAGCACCGGGCCATTACGGCGGGGCTGGAGCAGTGCCGCGGCGAGTGGGTGGTGGTGCTGGACTGCGACTTGCAGGACCAACCCGAGGAAATTCCGGCGCTGTTTGCCGAAGCCCAGCGCGGCTACGACCTGGTACTGGCCCGGCGCACCAGCCGGCAGGATGCGTGGCACAAGAAGCTGCTGTCGCGGCTGTTCTACCGCGTATTGTCCTACCTCACCGAGCTGCCCCAGGACCCTGCCGTCGCTAATTTTGGCATCTACCACCGCCGAGTAATTGCGGCCGTGCTCGCCATGCGCGAGAGCATTCGCTACTTCCCCACCATGGTGCGCTGGGTGGGTTTTCGCACCGGCTACCTCGGCGTGGCGCACGCCGAGCGCGCCGTGGGGCCCAGCAGCTACGGGCTGGGCCGGCGCCTGCACCTGGGCCTCGACATCCTGCTGGCTAATTCCGACAAGCCCCTGCGCCTGACCATAAAACTGGGGTTGCTGATTTCCGGTGGGGCTTTTCTGCTGGTACCGATTACCTTGCTGCGCTATTGGGCCGGGCAGATTTACCAGCCCGGCTATACCAGCCTCATCATCTCCATCTGGTTTTTTTCGGGTCTGCTGCTAGCCGTGCTGGGCATGGTGGGCTTGTACATCGGCAAGACCTTCGAGCAGGTAAAAAACCGGCCGCTGTACATTTTGGACGAAGAAGCCGGCGAGCGGTAGCCCCAGATTACTTGCCTGTTGTTTGCATAAAATACTTGTAATAAACAAGCTACTATGGATGCTCCTGGTGTTGCGCCCGCGCGGATTACCCTGTTCCTGATGACCGAAAAAGGGTACCGGGTGCTGCAACACATTGTGGCGCACCTAGACAAAACAGCGGTAGCGCTGGTAGTGGGGGCCCCCGATGCGCACGTGGCCAACGACTATTTTGCGGAAATTCAGGCCCTGTGCGCGCAGGAAAATATCCCCTTTCAGCGCCGGGTGGCGGGGCGCCCACCCGCGGCCTCGCAGGCGCTGGCCGTATCGTGGCGCTGGCTGATCACCGGCATTGATAGACTTATTGTCCTGCACGACAGTTTGTTGCCCCAGTACCGGGGCTTCGCGCCCCTGGTGGCCTGCTTGCTCAACGGCGAGCCCGAGATTGGCGTGACGGCGCTGTACGCTACTACCGAATTTGACCAGGGCCCCGTGCTGGCGCAGGTGGCCCGGCCTGTGCAGTACCCCATCACCATTGCCCGCGCCGTGGCTCTGGCCGTGGAGTGCTACCTGGAGCTTACTGCCCAGCTCTGGCCCGGGCTGTGCGCTGGGTCCTTGCCGCCGGGCACGCCCCAATTGGAGGCCGCCGCCACCTACAGCCTCTGGCGCGACGAGGCGGACTACCGCATCGACTGGCACCGCGACAGTGCCTACCTGCGCCGCTTCGTGGACGCGCTGGGGGCCCCTTACCGCGGGGCCAGTACCCTGCTCGGCGGCCAGCTGCACCGGGTGCTGGCCGCCGAAGCCGAGCCCGACGTGGTAATTGAAAACCGCGCCCCGGGCAAGGTGCTGTTCGTGCGCGCCGGGGAGCCGGTGGTGGTCTGCGGCACGGGGCTGCTGCGCCTCACCGCGCTGCGCACCGATGCCGGGGCCGATGCCCTGCCGCTGCGGCAGTTCCGCTCGCGCTTCGGGTAGGCCGGGGGCCCGGCGTACCTTTGCCGGGCCCATGGACGCCCCCATCCCCTTTAACAAGCCATATTTCTCCGGCAACGAAACCCGCTACATCGAGCAAGCCGTGCGTTCGGGCAAGATTTCCGGCGACGGGCAATTTACCCAGCGGGCCCACGCCTACTTCGAGCAGCACTGGGGCTTTGCCAAGGCGCTGCTCACAACCTCGTGCACCGACGCGCTGGAAATGGCGGCTCTGCTGCTCGATATTCAGCCCGGCGACGAGGTGATTGTGCCCGCCTTTACGTTCGTGAGCACGGCCAACGCCTTTGTGCTGCGGGGCGCAAAAATCGTGTTTGCCGACAGCACGGCCCTCAACCCCAACCTCGACGCAGGGGCCCTGGAAAGCCTCGTGACGCCCCGCACCCGGGCCGTGGTGCCGGTGCACTACGCCGGCATTGCCTGCGACATGGGCGCCGTGCTGGCCACCGCCGCCCGCCACGGCCTGGCGGTGGTGGAAGACGCGGCCCACGCCATCGACAGCTTCTACAATGGGCAGCGGCTGGGCACGCTGGGGGCCCTGGCGGCCTTTTCGTTTCACGAAACCAAAAACATCATTGCCGGCGAAGGCGGTTTGCTGGCCCTCAACGACTTGCAGTTTGCGCGGCGGGCCGAGATTATCCGGGAAAAGGGTACCACGCGGTCGGCCTTTTTCCGGGGTGAGGCCACCGAGTACAACTGGGTGGACGTGGGCTCGTCGTTCCTGCCCTCGGAGCTGACGGCGGCCTACTTGTGGGCGCAAATTGAAAACCTGGCCGATATTCAGCGGCAGCGCACGGCCCTGTGGGACAATTACTGCGCCGCCCTGGCTCCGCTGGGGCCCCTGGGCGTGGGCCTGCCCGCGCTGCCGGCCTACGCCACCAACAACGGCCACCTGTTCTACCTCGTGTGCCGCGACCGGGCCGAGCGCGAGACACTGATTGCGCACTTGGGGCAGCGGGGCATCCTGGCCGTTTTCCACTACCTGGCCCTGCACCGCAGCCCGTACTACGCCGCCCGGCACGACGGCCGCGCCCTGCCCTGGGCCGAGCACTACACCGAATGCCTGGTGCGCCTGCCCCTTTTCTACGAGCTGAGCGCCGCCGACCAGGCCCGCGTGGTGGCGGGCGTCCTCGACTTTTACCACCGCCGCTAATTCTACCGCATGGCGCGTATCCTGTTTTTAACCCCCTACCCAGCCGGCCGGGCCCCGTCGCAACGGTTCCGCTTCGAGCAGTATTTGGATATTTTGACGGCCCACGGGCACCAGTACCGGGAGGCGTCGTTTCTGGACGAGGCCACCTGGGGCATTCTGTACCGGCCGGGGCGGGCCGGGGCCAAGGTAGGGGGCATTCTGCGCGGCTTCGGGCGGCGGCTGGGGCACGTGTGGGCGGCGCGGCGCTACGACTTCGTATTCGTGCACCGCGAGGCCGCGCCCCTGGGGCCCCCGGTGTTCGAGTGGCTGCTGGCCCGGGTGCTGAAAAAGCGGCTCATTTACGACTTCGACGACGCCATCTGGCTGGCCAATACGTCGGATGCCAACCAGTTGGCCGCCGGCCTCAAGTGGGCCCAAAAGGTGGGGCAGATTTGCGGCTGGGCCCACAAAAATAGCTGCGGCAACGCCTTTCTGGCCGCCTACGCCCGGCGCTTCAACCCGCGCACCGTCGTCAACCCCACCACCATCGACACCACGGGCCTGCACAACCAGGTGCGTGACCAGGCCGCGCCCGGCCGCCTCGTCATCGGCTGGACGGGCACGCATTCCACCCTTAAGTACCTGGGCCAAGTAGTGCCCGTGCTGGCGAAGCTGGAGGCCGAGGGGCTCGATTTTGAGTTTCGGGTTATTTCCAACCAGCCGCCCCACCTGCCCTTGCAGTCGCTGGTGTACCTGCCGTGGCGCAAGGACACCGAAATTGCCGATTTGCTGGGTTTCCACGTGGGGCTGATGCCGCTGGAAGACGACGCCTGGGCCCAGGGTAAATGCGCCTTTAAGGCCCTGCAATACATGGCCTTAGGGGTGACGCCGCTGGTTTCGCCGGTGGGCATGAACACCGAAGTGGTGCAGCACGGCCAGAACGGCTTTGTGTGCGCCACGCCCGCCGATTGGGAAGCGGGGCTGCGCCAGCTCCTGGCCGACCCCGCCCTGCGCCAACACCTGGGCCGCGCCGCCCGCGCCACCGTGGAGGCCCGCTATTCGGTGGCCGCCAACACGCCCAACTTCCTGGCGCTGTTTACCGAAGAATAGGGCCCCGGGGCCCTGCTACGCCGCTACGCGGCGCCGCGCGGCGGGCTGGCGGCGCTTGGCCTTCTGGGCATCCAGCATGCTCTGGAGGATGTAGAGGCCGCCGAGGTAGAAGGGAATCATCGGAATTTTGTAGCGCACCAGCGTGCCGAAGTTGGAACTGTTGATGGCTACCGAGGCGGCAAAAATCAGCGAGAACACAAAGCACATCACCAGCACCGGCGTGGTGGCCACGAACTTGATGGTGGCCACCACCCCCGTGCGCCAAAAGATGCGGAGCGTAAAAATTAGAAAGAAGCCCGCTTCGATAGCCGAGAGCAGCATAATGGGGTTGCGGGCCTCAAAAATCATAGGCCGGAACAGGGCCGTGGCGATGGCCTGCGGGGCCAGCTTCACCATGCCGCCGATGGTGCCGTCCTGCGTGCCCAGGCTGTAGGCCGAGCCATTCTGGGCCACGCTGGTTTCGTAGAGGTAATCAGCGGTGATTTTGCTGCGCTCACCGATTTTGTCTACGTCGTATTTATCGTCGCCCTTGGTGAGGTTAGTGGCGGCAAAAACGGCAATGAGCCCGCCCACCACGAAGAACACCGGCTTGGCCAGCACCCGCACGGTCTGGTTTTTAATCAGGGCATTGTTCTCATTGAACACCCACAGCAGGGCCCCCGGCAAAAAGCACAGCAAGATGTAGACCTTGATGGACAGCAGCGCGTAAGCGGCCAAAAAGCCCACGGCGGCGGCCTGCGGAATGCCGCGCTTCTGGATGGCGCCCCGGTACAGGGCGTAGAACAGCCAGCCGAGGGCCCCCATGGCCAGCGCGTCCTTCATCAGCCCCGAACCCCAGAAGAACATCGACGGGATGTAGAAGATGACCCAGGCCAGCTGCTTGTACACGTGGGGCCGGATTTTGACAAACGTGACGTACATCGCCCATAACCCGCTGAAGCTGGTAGCGGCAAAAAATAGGGCAATGACGGAGTAGTTATTGAAGCAAAAAAACCCAAAGAATGCCGCAACCCGCACCGTGGCGTACTCGGTGGAGTGGGGCTGGTGCCAGTACATCTGGGCCACGTACCGGGCGGTGGCCGGATCGGTGCTGTCGCCGTTATCCAGCAGCAGCTTCAGGCCGGTGCTAAAGGAATCGCCGAAGGCCGAATAGATGATTTTGGTGTGGAAAAAGTAGTTGTAGGTATCGCCGCCGTTGTAGTAAAACTGGTAAATAAGGCCCAAGGCAATGGCCCCGACGAACTTGAGGGTGAGGGCCGGAATGAAAAATTGCTTGGTGAACTGGTTGGTGACCCGCGCGCGGATGCCGAACGCCACGGCGTAGAAAATGCCCAGGTAGAGCGGCGTCAGGAAGAGGTCGGAAAGCTCCATGGTTGGCTTAGCTCTTGTTCTTTTTCAGCCACGCGCTGGCCTCCTTGTACTGCTCCGATTTGTGGTCGGCAATGTCCTTCACCACTAGGTAGTAGCGCCGGGCGGTGGCCAGCTCGCGCTCCTTGTCGGCGAGGCGGGCTAGGTTGGCGTTGGCAAACAGATAGAAGCCGCCGCTGGTGTCGCCGCTACTTTCCGAAAATACGATGCAGCGCTGGTAGTAGTCGCGGGCCTTGGCAGCATCGCGGTAGCGGTACTGCATGAGGTAGCCGAGGAAGTAGCTGGCGTAGCGCCCGCTGATGGCCTCGTAGCCGGGCAGGCCCTGGTTTATCTTCTCCAGAATTTCCTTGCTTACCCGCTCGCACTCCACAAATTCGCCCTGGTCGTAGGCCAGCAGGGCGTAGAAGCGCTGGAAGTAGCCGTTGTCGGGGAAGGTGGCGGCCAACTGCTTGGCCACGGGCAGGGCATCGGCCCCGTTGCCTTCCTCGTTTTTGAGAATGCCCATCAGGAACACCTTGGCCTCGGTAGCGGTGTAGAAGCCGGTGGTGGCCACGGTGCGCAGTTGCTGGAGGCCCAGCTCTTTGTTGCCCTTGGGGAAGAAGAAAAGGACGGGCTTGAGCAGTGGGTAATTGTTGGGAATCCAGACGGCGTAGTAGTTGAACAAGGCCTGGCCGAACAGGAATTCCGGGCTAAGGCCGTTGGCTTCCTGGCTCTTTTGCAGGTAGCTCAGCGAGCGTTTGCTGTCCACGGTGGCCAGGCGCCAGTCGTGGCGCTCGGCGTGCAGGCGGGCGCTGAAGCCATAGGCCGCCGCCAGGAAAAACGTGGCCTCGTAGTTCTGCTTATCGGCCTTGTACAGGGCTTCGGCCTTGGTGATGGCCGAGTCCATGTAGGCGAAAAACGGCCGGTCGTAGATTTTGGTCTGGAAGCTGGTGGGGCGAATTTTCCACCACGTGTTCAGGCCCAGCATGAGGTAGGCGAGGGGGTGCTCGGGGTAGCGCCGCTTGAGGGAGCGGAACTGCTTCTCGGCGCGGTCGTACTTGAAATTGTAGAGGTTGTGCACGGCCCCGTCGAGCTCCTGCTGGATGTCTTTGTTGAGCAGCAGCCAGCCTTTGGTGTCGATGGCCTGGGGGGCCACGGCCACACTGTCGAGGTGCACCACGCGCATGGTGCCGCGGCGGCGCACGGTATCGGCCGTCTGCGCCCGGGCCACCAGGGGGCCCAGCAGCAGCAAGCCCCAACAGAAAAGCAATCGAACCATAGAAAAAAGCGGGAGAACAGGGCCCCGGGGAAACCGGCGAGTGCCGGCGGGGGCCCTAAAGTACGTACGCTGGCCTAGCTTTGGGCGAATTTCCCCCCGCTCATGCAACTGCTCGAAACCCTGTGCCGCCTTGCGGCGCCGTCCGGCCACGAAGGCCCCATGACGGCCTTTGTGCTTGATTACGTGCGCCAAAACCAGGCCCAGTGGCAGCACCAGCCCCAGGTGCTGGCCGGCGACGGCTTCCAGGACTGCGTGGTGCTGGTGTTCGGGCAGCCGCGCACGGCCGTATTTGCGCACCTCGACAGCATCGGCTTCATGGTGCGCTACGGCCGGCAGCTGGTGGCCATTGGGGGCCCCGAAACCCAGGCCGGCTACCGCCTGGTGGGCCACGATGCGGAAGGAGAAATTGATTGCGCGCTGACCATCAACGAACAAACCGAAACCCTGGGCTACGAGTTCAGCCGCGAGCTGCCCCGCGGCACCGAGCTGACCTTCCGCTGCGACTTCCGCGAAACCGACACCACGGTGCAAAGCTGCTACCTCGACAACCGCCTGGGGGTGTGGACTGCCCTCCGCCTATGCGAGACGCTGGAGCACGGCATCATCGCCTTTTCGTGCGGCGAGGAGCACGGCGGCGGCACGGTGCCGTTTCTGGCCCAATACATCTACGACAATTACGGCGTGCGCCAGGCCCTGATCTGCGACATTACGTGGGTAACCGGGGGCGTGCACCTGGGCCAGGGCTGCGTCATCTCGCTGCGCGACTCACTCATTCCGCGCCGCACCTACGTGGACCGCATCCGGGCCATTGCGGCCCAGGCGGGCATTGCGGTGCAGCTGGAGGTGGAGGACATCGGCGGCTCCGACGCTAAAGAGCTGCAGCGCGCCGCCCAGCCCTGGGACTGGTGCTTCGTGGGGGCCCCGGAGGACAACGTGCACACCCCCGACGAGCTGGTGGATAAGCGCGACATTGCCAGTATGTTGGCCCTCTACCAAGTGCTGTTGCGCGAACTGTAGGGCACCACGCCCAGCAGCCACGGCTATTCGGGCCACTGAATGGGGTTGCCCAACCGGTACCTCGTATGAAAACTTTGGGTCTGCGCCTGTTGGCGGTTGTTTGCGGTATGTACCGCAGGCACGATCGTGTGCACAGCTAACGGCTGCCTGCGTCGGTATACCTCGTCAACTACAATGGTACTTATCTGATAATCATCAAAATGATTTGTTTAGAAATTCTTAAGAAGGGATATTTGTAAAATGTGGAGAATGCGTAAGCGAATCTTACGGCCACCGGAAACCTCCTCGCATACTCCTGCCTATGGAACAATTTTACTTTATGCACCGTGGAACGTTTTTGCTACTCGGCACCGGTTCTGGTGGCGCCCAGCGAAAGGTCTCGGCTGTGCAGGCCACGGTTGTTTTCGTGGCTTGGCAGCTAATAATTATGCTGTTGTGCGGGCACTCCGCCGGGGCCGCGGCCCTAGCGGCACAAACGAGCGGTTTCCGTAGCTACACCCATCAGTACGACTACAACAAATCCTATACGGGCAGTATTCTCTGCACTTGCTTAAAAGTACATTTCCCGCAGGTGTCTCCGGCGTCACCATTGGTGAGCTACGCCAGCGAAGAAACTTTGCAACGAACCTCGGCTGGGGCCGTCGTAAATTTTCTGCTGGGCGCTGTCAACACATCCCAAGTCCTGACGGCCCGTTGCGCTAGCATTTATTACAACTTTAGGCTCAGCCAGACGGAAGCATTTGCCAACCAAATTGTTACCCAGTTCCTTCCTTCAGGCTCTGACCTGGCTGGTGCGGGCTTCAAAAGGGTGGGCACCGCTCTAAGAAATGGCGTGGCGACTAGCAGTCCCCGGGCTGGCAAGACGTTGGCCCAGGCCAACCTGGCAATGAGCGGTTGCTCCAACGCCTATTTGGTGGACCAACTGCGTACCGTTGCAGCGTCCACTAACCAAGGCGCTGCCTGGAAGCCGGTCCGCGCACTACCAAGCCGTTCGGTTGTGTGCTCGGTTGTGCCGCCTGGTGCAGTGGCCCCCCTGACGTACTGCCAGGGAAGCGCGGCATCTCCCTTGAGCAACGGCTACACGCCTTTAGCTGGAGCGTCACTCCTTCTTTACGCCAGCGCGGTGGCCAACACGCCCTTAGTGAGCACCTACGTCCCCGCCACGAAGGCTGTGGGCACCACCACCTATTACGCCTCGCAAGTGGTAGGGAACTGTGAGAGCGCACGGACGCCGCTGACGGTTACAGTGGTGGCCCCACCTAGAATGCCCACGCCAATTGCTGCCTTGGCTATCAATGGCAGTAACATTGCGGCCTGGGGTGACTCCTTCACCGATTCCAACTACGGTCGCTACCCTCAGACGTTGGCCCAACTCAGCAGCTATGCTGTTTACAACGGCGGCGTCGGGGGCCAGACGTCGGTACAAGTCAAAGACCGGATGGTGGCCGATGTTGCCAAGCACACTTGGCCCACCATCATTTGGGTGGGCCGCAACGACGCAGGCAACCCGGCGCAGGTACAAGCCAGCATCGCGGCTATGGTAGCGGCCCTGGCTCACACCGATTATTTGGTTTTGTCCGTTTGCAACGGGGAGGGAGAGGGTAAGGGCACGGCCGCGTACGGGCAAATAACAACGCTGAACAGTGCGCTGGCGCAAACCTACGGCCGTCACTACCTGAACGTGCGCAGCTACTTGGTATCGGAATATGACCCAAACGATGCGCAAGACACGGCTGATTACACCGCCGATATTCCGCCGCATTCGCTGCGCCAGGACTTTCTACACCCCAACGTGGCCGGCAGCGATTTGATTGCCCAATACGTCTACGCCAACTTTGGGCGCATCCTGGGCGGCAGTTTGGCCATAAACTACTGCTGGGGCGCGCCTGCTGCGCCCTTGGGCAACAGCCTCAGCCCCGTGGCCGCGGGGGCCACGCTTCGCTTCTACGCCAGTCCAACTGGCGGGGCTGCGTTGGGTGCGGGTCCCCGCTACGCCCCCGATATTACTACGGTGGGCACCCAGATGTATTACGTGGCACAGGTTGTGGGCACGTGCGAAAGCGACCGCCTACCTCTGGCGGTGGTCGTGAGAAACTGCTCAGCCACTGCCTTTGCTTCGAACGCGCCAGGGCTGAGCGCATACCCCAACCCATTCGGTGGCCAAGCCACTGTCGAGGTAAACTTGCCGTCGACCCAATCTTATACCCTGGAACTTTATGATGGAACCGGTAAATTGGTTCAGCGCTTAGCGGTGGACGAGACGGGCCAGCGGATTAATTACTACATTAATGCCCCCTCCTTACCAGAAGGATTGTACGTGGTGCGCTTAAGTGCGGGCTCAGCTAGCCAAAGCTTGCATTTGATCCTAAGCAAATAAGGCAATTCTGCCAGTGCAGTCACTTAATGCAGCGGCAAGCCCGTGGGGTAGGCGCTGAACAGGAACCGTTCCAACGTGTGATCCTAGTGGTGAATCTGGTCGTGAGCAAAGCGCAAAAGTAGGTGGCTGCCCCGGCGAGCTGGTGGATAAGCGCAACATTGCCAGCATGTTGGCCTTGTGTTAAATGCTGTTGCGCGAGCTGTAATACTTGCCTACATTTACTGGCTCTCTATTCCCACCTAACCTCCTGCTGGTATGACCCCTTACCTCTACGCGGTGCCCGCGCTGGGCATGTTCGCCTTGATTTATACCTGGGTGCGGGCCGGCTGGGTGGCCCGCCAAGACGCCGGCAATGAGCGCATGACCACCATTGCCGGCTACATTGCCGACGGCGCAATTGCCTTTCTGCAAGCCGAATACAAAGTGCTGGGCCTGTTTGGGTTGATAGCCGGGGCCTTCCTGTTTTACCTGGGCAGCACCAGCAGCAATTCCAGCCCGGTCATCGTCATTGCCTTTTTGATTGGGGGCGTGTTCTCGGCGCTGGCAGGCTTTATTGGGATGAAGATTGCCACCAAGGCCAACGTGCGCACCGCCCAGGCGGCCCGCACCAGCCTGGCCACGGCCCTGAACGTGTCGTTTTCGGGCGGCTCAGTGATGGGTATGGGCGTGGCGGGCCTGGCCGTGCTGGGGCTGGGGTCCCTGTTCATTGTGTTTTATAAAATTTTCGTGCCCAGTGGCCTGGCCAACGGGCAGGAGATGGAAAAGGCCCTGGAGGTGCTCACCGGCTTCTCGCTGGGAGCCGAAAGCATTGCCCTGTTTGCCCGCGTGGGCGGCGGCATCTACACCAAAGCGGCCGACGTGGGGGCCGACCTCGTGGCAAGGTCGAGGCCGGGATTCCGGAGGACGACCCGCGCAACCCCGCCACCATTGCCGACAACGTGGGCGACAACGTGGGCGACGTGGCCGGCATGGGGGCCGATTTGTTCGGCTCCTACGTGGCCACCATCCTGGCCACGATGGTGCTGGGGCGCGAGGTGCAGCTGGGCAGCGCCGACCAGTTCGGGGGCCTGTCGCCCATTTTCCTGCCGATGGCCATTGCCGGCATGGGCATCCTGGCCTCGCTCGTGGGCATTCTGTGCGTGCGGGTGAAGGAGGGCGGCAACGTGCAGGGGGCCCTGAATACGGGTAACTACATTGCGGTTCTGGTGTCGGCCGTGGCCTCTTACGGCCTCATCGTGTGGATTTTGCCCGCCGGGGCCCTCACCATCCGCGGCGTGAGCTTCGACGCCATGCACGTGTTCTACGCCGTGCTGGTGGGCCTGGGGGTGGGCACGCTGATGAGCATCATTACCGAATACTACACCGCCATGGGCAAGCGCCCGGTGATGAGCATTGTGCAGCAGAGCAGCACGGGCCACGCCACCACCGTGATTGGGGGCCTGGCCGTGGGCATGGAAAGCACGGTGCTGCCCATTCTGGTGCTGGCGGCGGGCATCGTGCTCAGCTTCCGGGCGGCGGGCCTCTACGGCGTGGCCATTGCGGCGGCCGGCATGATGGCCACCACGGCCATGCAGCTGGCCATCGACGCCTTCGGGCCCATTGCCGACAACGCCGGCGGCATTGCCGAAATGAGCGAGCTGCCCAAGGAAGTGCGCGAGCGCACCGACATTCTCGACGCGGTGGGCAACACCACGGCGGCTACGGGCAAAGGCTTCGCCATCGCTTCGGCGGCCCTCACGTCGCTGGCCTTGTTCGCGGCCTTCATGGGCACGGCCCACATCAATACCATCGACATCAGCAACGCCGATGTGCTGGCGGGCCTGTTCGTGGGGGCCATGATTCCGTTCATTTTTTCGGGCCTGGCCATTGCTGCGGTGGGCCGCGCCGCCATGGCGATGGTGCAGGAAGTGCGCCGCCAGTTCCGTGAAATTCCAGGCATTATGGAGGGCACGGCCCGGCCCGAGTACGAGAAGTGCGTGGCCATCAGCACCGCCGCTGCCATCCGCGAAATGATTTTGCCGGGGGCCATTGCCCTGCTTGCGCCCATCTTGGTGGGCTTTCTGTTCGGCCCGAAGGTGCTGGGCGGCCTGCTGGCGGGCGTCACGGTGAGCGGGGTGCTGATGGCCATCTTCCAGAGCAACGCCGGTGGGGCCTGGGACAACGCTAAGAAATCGTTTGAAAAAGGCGTGCTGGTGAACGGCGTGATGCAGTTCAAGGGCTCCGACGCCCACAAGGCCAGCGTGACCGGCGACACCGTGGGCGACCCGTTCAAGGACACGTCGGGGCCCAGCATGAACATCCTCATCAAGCTCATGAGCATCGTGTCGCTGGTTATTGCCCCGCACATTGCCGAGCACGCCGGGGCCCCTGGGGCCGCCGCCGCGCCAGCGCCCGCACCGCCGCGCTTCGAGCAGGCCTTCCGCCCCCACGTGCGCTACTCCGAAGCGCTGGCGCCCGCCGCGGCCCGCCTGCTGCGTACGGCCCTGCACCGGGAGTAATTATTTGAACCACGGATTTATCGAACTTAGGCGGATTTATCGGATTTTGGGGAGATTGGCTGGCGGTGGCTGGGGCCCCAGCCGCGGTAATCGGTCGGCCCGGGCTGCTGGCTTTTCGCCGGCTGCCCGGTAATCGTTAGGGGCTTCGTGCTTGCTTTCAAAGGGAGGCCCTGGGCTTTTTTAACCGCCCCTGGCTCTGGAAGCACTTTGTTGACGAGCCTGGCCGCGGTGTAGCGGCAACGGTAGCCTGACGATTACCGGGCAGCCGGCGAAAAGCCGGCAGCCCGACGCAGCCCCGCCCTGAGGCCCTAATGGCGCGTTACCAGTCGCCCCCAAAATCCGCCCCATCCGCCTAATCCGATAAATCCGTGGTGCGGACAGTAGCTTTGCGGCTCCATTTTTCCCCGCACCGCATGGGCTCGTCCCCCAACATCACCCTCCACGACAAAGCGTTTCGCCCGTATTTATCGGCCGCCGAGCTGGATAAGGCCGTTGCTGAAGTGGCCGGCCGCCTCAGCGCCGATTACGCCGGCCGCCGGCCCTTGTTCGTGGTCGTGCTCACGGGGGGCTTCATGTTTGCCTCCGATTTGCTCAAGCGCTTCACCGGTGACTGCGAAATCGTCTTCATCCGGGTGGCCTCGTACGAAGGCACGAGCAGCACCGGCCAGGTGCAGGAAGTGCTGGGCCTGCGCGAAGAAGTGCGGGGCCGCGACCTGATTCTGGTGGAGGACATCGTGGACACGGGCACCACCCTGCACCACCTGCTGCCCACGCTGCTGGCCAAAAACCCGGCTTCGGTAGAAATCGCCGCCTTGTTTTTTAAGCCCGCCAGCCTGCGCCACGACCTGACGCTGAACTACATCGCCCTGGAAATTCCCAACGACTTCGTGGTGGGCTACGGCCTCGACTACGACGGCCTGGGCCGCAACCTGCCCGAAGTGTACGTGGCCGTGTAGGGCCCCCGGCCGCTATCCTTTATTAAGGAATGATTAACTTCCCCCACCAACCCACCCAGCGCATTTGCGCGCAGCCCCCGTTTTCATGCTGAATATCGTGTTGTTTGGCCCGCCCGGTGCGGGCAAAGGCACCCAAAGCCAGAAGCTCATCGCCCACTACCACCTCGTGCACCTGAGCACCGGCGACCTGCTGCGGGCCCAAATTACCCAGGGCACGGAGCTAGGCCTGCGCGCCAAAAAGCTGATGGACGAAGGCCTGCTGGTGCCCGACGAAGTGGTGATTGGCATGATTGACAGCGCCTTGAATGACAACAAAGCCGCCGCGGGCTTCATCTTCGACGGCTTCCCGCGCACCGTGCCGCAGGCCGAACGTCTCGACCAGCTGCTGGCCCAGCACCAGACCACCATCGGCTGCATGGTGGCGCTGGAAGTAGGGGAGGAGGAGCTGGTGACGCGCCTGCTGGAGCGCGGCAAAACCAGCAACCGCCCCGACGACCAAGACGAAACAAAAGCCCGCCGCCGCGTGGCGGTGTACAACACCGAAACCGCCCCGGTGGCCGGCTACTACGCCGCCCAGCACAAGTTCCATGCCCTCAACGGCATCGGGGCCATCGACGACATCTTTGGCCAGGTGTGCGCCGTTATCGACCAGCACCAGGCCGCAGCCAACGAAACCCCCGCCGCGGCCACCAAAGAGGTGCGGGCGTAAACCAGTTTTGAGTTGAGAGGTAAGAGTTATGAGTTTCGGCCCATGCGCCGAAGCTCATAACTCTTTGCTTTAGCGGCCCTGCCAAACGACTCATCATTCATAATTCAAAACTCATCATTACCGCTGTGGCTTCCAATAACTTCATCGACTACGTTAAGCTGGTCTGCCGCTCGGGCAAGGGCGGGGCGGGCTCGCACCACTTCTTCCGCGCCAAGGGCCTGCCAAACGGGGGGCCCGACGGCGGCGACGGCGGCCGCGGCGGCCACATCATCCTGGAGGGCAACTCGCAGCTCTGGACCTTACTGCACTTGCAGTACCAGAAGCACGTGTTTGCCAAAGACGGCGAGGGCGGCGGCGAGAACCTGCGCTCGGGGGCCCAGGGGGCTGATATTGTGCTGCAAGTGCCCCTCGGCACGGTGGCCCGCAGCGCCGAAACCGGCGAGCAACTGCTCGAAATTACGGAGCAGGGCCAGCGCCTGGTGCTGGTGCCCGGCGGGCGCGGCGGCCTGGGCAACGACCACTTCAAAACCTCCACCAACCAGGCCCCCGAGTACGCCCAGCCCGGCGAACCTTCCATAGAGGCCATCATCGTGCTGGAGCTGAAGCTGCTGGCCGACGTGGGCCTGGTGGGCTTTCCCAACGCGGGCAAGAGCACGCTGCTCTCGGTGGTGTCGGCGGCCAAGCCCAAAATTGCCGATTACGCCTTCACCACCCTCGTGCCCAACCTGGGCGTGGTGGCCTACCGCGACTTCAAGTCGTTCGTGATGGCCGACATTCCCGGCATCATCGAGGGAGCGGCCGAGGGCCGGGGCCTGGGCACGCGCTTTTTGCGCCACATCGAGCGCAATTCCATGCTGCTCTTTATGATAGCCTGCGACAGCCCCGACATTGCCGCCGAGTACGAAATATTGCTGGGCGAGCTGCGCCAGTTTAACCCCGAGCTGCTCGACAAAACGCGCCTGCTCGCCATCACCAAAACTGATATGCTTGACGACGAGTTGGAGGCCGAAATGCGCGCCTCACTGCCCACCGATTTGCCGCCCACGGTGTTCATCTCCAGCCTGACCAACAAAAACATCCAGCCGCTGAAGGACATGATTTGGAAGGCCCTGCATTAAGCATGGTTGGTGCGCAGTAATTCGCTAATATTCTGCCCAATAATGCGCTTCGTACTGTAGGGGCCCTGCATGGGTAGCGCAGGTAAGGCCCGGTTCGATGCATTGCTGCATCAAACCGGGCCTTACTGCTTTTTGGAAAAAACGGGGGAATTACTATTTCTTGAAAAGCGGGCGCGGGCGATGTAAGAAATATTTTAGCGCGCTAGCTGGTGGCCTCGACTTTGGCGGTAGTGCCGAAGTACGCCGCCTGCTCGCGGCGGAGCTGGTCGATGAGGCGGCCTTCGGGCAGCACCACGTCGTCGTAGGTCAGCACCTGGTCCTTGGGCACGTCGTGGCGCAGGGTGCAGCCCTCGGCTATGCCCAGGGGTAGCAGGTTTTCGCGCTGGGCCACGTCGGCGTTTTCGGCCAGGCCGTAGGTGTGGTAGTGGCCGATGCCGTCGAGCACCTGGCCGGCGGTCAGCGGCACCTTGGCGGCCGTCACCACCTCCACGTACATGGGGCCCCGGGGGGCCAGCGCCGCATCGTGGAACAGCACTGCCCGCGCCACCGAAGTGGGCGTTTCGAAGTGGCACAAGTGGTAGGGCGTGTGGAAGCAGTACAGGGGCCCCGCGCCGAGCTTGTACAGGTTGAGGTAGTGCCGCTGCACCGGGTCGTCGATGGTGCCGAGTACGAATACGCCGGGCCCCGGGCTGGCCCCCACTACGTAGTCCACAATGCCGGGGCCGCCGCTCAGCAGCTCCTCGTGGGGGTACCAGTTGGCGGCTTCCGTCACGGGGGTACCGGGGGCCACGGTGGGCCCCAGCATGCCGCGCTGGGCCACGCGCATCCCTAAAGCGTTGGCAATCACGGCCTGCTCGAAGCTGATTTTGCTGCCATCGGCGAAGCTCGTGACCATGCTCGGGTTCTGGCCCCACTGCTTGGCGAAGCCCGCCTGGGTGGTGGGGTTGCGGTAAGGGTCGTGCAGGCCCTTGATGTTGCCGCAGAGCACGGGCTTCACGCCGATGCCCTGCACGAAGCGCGCCAGGTTGAGCGTCACGCCGGGCTGGTCGCCGTCGGCCACGGTGTAGATAATGCCGGCGCGGTCGGCGTACACTTTCAGGATGGGCCCCACCGTGCCGTCGAGCTCGGCGTTGAGCAGCACTACGTGCTTGCCATGGCGGATGGCCTCCATCACGGCGTGGGCCCCGTATTCCACGGCCCCGGTTACTTCGATGATGGCATCGACGCCGGCCGCCTGGCACACCAGCAGGGCATCGTCGGTGATGGCGGGCTGGCCCCGTTCGATGCAGGCTTCCAGGGCCCCCACGGTACCTACTTCGGTCACGCCGAGCACGTCGGTTTCGGCGTAGGCCTGCCGGGCGTGGGCCAGCGTGCGGTTGGCAATGGCCACCAGCTCCATGCCGGGCACGTAGCGGCAAATTTGGCGGGCCACGCCCTTGGCCATAAACCCGGCCCCGATCATGCCTACCCGAATGGGATTGCCCGAGCGGGCACGCGCTGCTAATGCGTTATCAACAATAATCATAAATAGCTGAACAAAAGTCTATTGTAAAAAAAAGCACGGTGCCTAACCAGCCGCGACGGGCAGCGGCTGGAAATCGGGGTGCACCGCATCCTTAGCCGATACCAGCACGGGCTCGAATGGCCACTCGATGCCGATGGCGGGATCGTTCCAGCGCAGGGCCCGCTCGGCGCCGGGCGTGTACTTGGCCGATACCTGGTAAGCCACGTCGGTGTTGTCCTCGAGGGTGAGGAAGCCGTGGGCAAACCGCCCGGGCACGAACAGCATCCGGTAGCTATCCGCCGTCAACTCCACCGCAACCCATTGCTTGTAGGTGGGCGATTCTTCGCGCAGGTCCACAATCACGTCCACGATGGCCCCGCGGGTGCAGCGCACCAGCTTGGTTTCTTCGTGGGGCGGCAGCTGGTAGTGCATGCCGCGCAGCGTGCCGCGCTTGGGGTTCGACGACAGGTTGGCCTGCACCGGCGGCATGGCAATGCCGTGGGCGGCAAACTCATCTTCGCACCACGAGCGGCCAAAAAAACCGCGCTCATCGCTTAGGCGCTGCACATCGATAATGAACGCTCCCTTTAGTTTGGTTTCAGTAAAAATCATTGATAGAAAGGTAGAAGTATTGCTAGAAAAGAATGCTAGGCCATTGCTTCGGCCGGGGCGGGCGCGGTAGCGGCGGGGGCCCAGGCCAGGTCGGGCCCCAGGGCCCCACTGGCGCGCAAGTCGCCGAGCACCCGCAGGCGCATCAGGGTCGAGCTGCGGAAATCGGCGTCGTGGAAGCCCATGCGGTGCAGGCCGTCGCGCAGCTCGGCAATGGTGCCGGCCAGGGTGTGCTGGGGCTGGTGGTCGGGGGCCAGCTCCCGGAACAGGCTGAAATCGACGCGGTACGAGCGTTTGTCGGGCGGCGCGTCGGCGTTCAGGCGCACGCTGGTGCCGGGCAGGGCCTCGGCCACGGCGGCGGCCAGCTCGCGCACCTGGTAGTTCCACACGTCGGTGCCCACGTTCACGCGCAGGTACTCGCCGCCGTTGCTGGCCTCCCGGGCCACGGCCCACTCAATGGCGCGGGCCATGTCGAGCACGTGGATGAGCGGCCGCCAAGGCGTGCCGTCGCTGAGGATGTTGATGTCACTGCTGGCCACGGCCCCGGCTACGAAGTCGTTCACCACCAGGTCTAGGCGCAGCCGGTCGCTCCACCCGCAGGCCGTGGCGAAGCGCAGGCACGTCACGGTGAAGTCCGGGCCGGCCAGCGGGGCCAAATCCTGCTCGCTCAGCACCTTGGAGCGGGCGTAAGCTGTGAGCGGGTTCAGGGTCGAGTCTTCCGTTTTGGCCCCCTCGCCGCCGGCCCCGTAGATGCTACAGCTGCTGGCAAACACGAAGGAGCGCACCCCCGCCGCCTTGGCCATTTCGGCCAGCCGAATGCCGGCGCGGTGGTTCACGGCCAGCGTGGCCTCCTCGTAGGTCTGGCCCATCGGGTCGTTGGAAATAGCAGCCAGGTGCACCACGGCGTCCACGCCCTCTAGTAGCGCGGCGGGCAACGTCCGCACATCGCCAAACTCCTGGCGGGTGAGGTACGACTCGGGCAGCCGGGGAGCCGCGGTGAGGCAGTGGGCAAAGTAGCCCGCGTCGTAGCCAATCAGCTCAGCGGCAGGGAAGGTGTGGCGGAGGTGGCGCACCACCCCGGGGCCCACGTAGCCCATGTTGCCCGTAATCAGAATGCGCATAGGAGTGCTCATGCAGTAAGTAATTGTAAGCTGGATAGGGATATTAAGGCAGGTTTTTGGGGGCTGGGGCGCTGGGGCCCTAGTGGGTGCCGGCCGCCGCCAGAATGCCGGCCTGGGGCACGGTAATGCCTTCAATGGCAGCGGGCATGGGCGGGACTTTGTCCCACACTTTCCACGGGGCCTTGCCGCTTTTCCACATATCCTCCAGCACGTTCCGGTCGCGCAGCGTGTCCATGGGCTGCCAAAAGCCCGTGTGCCGGTAGGCCGAGAGGGAGCCGGCGGCGGCCATGCTTTCCAGGGGGTTCTTCTCCCACACCGTCGAGTCGCCTTCGATGTAGTCGAACACGCTGGGCTCCAGCACGAAGAAGCCCCCGTTGATCCACGGCGTGGCTTCGCCCTCGGGCTTTTCTTCAAAGTTGCCCACCCGGTCGTCGTTCTCGGTCAGGTTGAACATGCCGAAGCGGCCTGGCTGATGCACTGCCGTGAGCGTACCCTCGGCCCCCTGGGCCCGGTGGTGCTCGATGGAGGCGCGGATGTCCACGTCGCTCACCCCGTCGCCGTAGGTGAGGCAAAACGTTTCATCGCCCACGTACTCGCGCACGCGGCCCAGGCGGCCGCCGGTCATGGTTTCCTGGCCGGTATCTACCAGCGTCACGGTCCAGGGCTCGGCGTGGGTGCGGTGCACCTTCATCTCGTTGGTGTCCATGCAGAAGGTGACGTCGGCGTTGTGCAGGAAGTAATTGGCGAAATACTCCTTGATCATGTGGCCCTTAAAGCCGCAGCAAATGATGAACTCGTTGATGCCGTGGTGGGCATAGATCTTCATGATGTGCCACAGGATGGGACGCCCCCCAATTTCCACCATCGGCTTGGGCCGGATGCTGCTTTCCTCGCTGATGCGGGTGCCGTAACCCCCCGCTAAAATGACTGCTTTCATCGTATTTGAATTGTATTTATAGGTGATAGAATAATGCTGGTGTGTATTTATTAGGATTTTGCATACAGCTTATATGAATTGAGTGTGAATGAATTGAATGGGAGATAAACTTAGGAAAAATATGGCACTCGCAACAGTACTAAAAAAGGTGTATTTAATTTCTGTATTTTCAATTTTTATTAAAAAACAGAAGATTAAAGGAAGTAAAAATATTGGTAATGAACTAACTAAACTATAATATATAGGTTATTAATATTATATAGTTAATCTAGTTGTCCACCGAATAATGCACGAAAATAATTGAGTAATAAAGTGGGGCATGATAACTTAATGCTTTCATCATGTAAGCAGCTTATAATGCCCCATTTGGGCCCCAATGCGGATACGGCCGCGGTGATGCAAGTATTTTTTCTCGCCATTAAGCACAAACTGCCGCAACAAGGGCCGCCATTGTTGCCTGGAGCCGGAACCCGCAATCTGCGCTAGGGCCCCCACAAGCCCCGCGGCGAGCCATTGCTGAAGCGCCCTTGAAACAGCGCCACTGCACGAACCAGGCCCCGGCGGGCAATCCGGGCCGCGGCTTGCGATGGCCGCTGCGCTGTAGCTCGCGTGTGCTTGGTTGGGCAGGCCGCGCTTGCGTGCTACCATTGCGGCAACAAGCCACTTGTACTGGCCCTTGAGGGCAAACCCCGGGCGAGGCAGCAAATTTGGGCCGTGCTTTAGGGCCCCGGCGCTGTGCGCTGGCGGCGTAACTTTATTGCCTGCTAACCCACCGTTCCATGCCCGCTGCTTCCGTTGCTTCGTCGCCCCTTGCCGCGGCCCAGGCCCGCATCCGGGCGCTGGAGGCGGAACTGCGGGAAGCGCGGGCCGCCGCCCAGCAGCCGGGCCCGGCTCTGGACCTGTCGGACCACAACCCCAACCCCGTGCTGCGCTACAACGCGGCCGGCGAGCGCACCTACGCTAACGCCGCCGCCGTTCGCCTGCGCCACGAGCTGGGGGCCCCCGCGGCGGCGGCGCTGCGCGCGCGGCTGCGGAATCTGGTCGCCCAAAGCCTGCGCGACGGCCGCCCGTACCAAACGGAGCTGCGCCACGGGCCCCACGGGCTGCAAGTGTCCTTGGTGCCGTCGGCAGCCACGGGGGGCGTGAATGCATACGTGGTTAACGTAACTGCTCGCCTCAAAGCGGAGCAGCAAATGCTTGAGCAGCAAGAATTTTATGAGCGAGTGCTGGACGAGCTGCCCAGCCAGATTGCCGTGTTTGGCCCCGACCAGCGCTACCGCTACCTCAACGCCCGCAGCGTGCCCGACGCGGCCGAACGCCGGCAGTGGCTGGGCAAAACCATGCTGGACACGGCCGGCTTCATGGGCCGCTCGCCCGA
Organism: Hymenobacter coccineus; assembly: GCF_001816125.1. Taxonomy (GTDB): domain Bacteria; phylum Bacteroidota; class Bacteroidia; order Cytophagales; family Hymenobacteraceae; genus Hymenobacter; species Hymenobacter coccineus. Next base: position 45,238 of record NZ_MDZA01000088.1, read on the forward strand.
CGTGGCCGCCCGCCGCCACGGCCTGATGCTTCAGGCCATGGCCGAGCGGCGCGCCCTCGAATGGCAGGAATCGCACACCGAACCCGATGGGCGCGTGAGCCATTTCCTGCGCTACTACCAGCCCGTGTTTGGCGCAGCGGGGGCCCTGGAGTTCATCATTGCCTACAACGCCGACATCACCGGCCGGGTGCAGGCCGAGGCGCAGCTGCGCGAGCAGCAAGAATTTACCGCGCTGGTGCTCGACACCACGCCCAACGTTACCTACGTCCGCAACCTGGACCAGCAGGTGCTGTTTCAGAACCGGGCCTGCCAGGTGCTGCGAAGCGAAATCCTTCCCCTGCACGCCCTGGCCCCGAGCAGCGTGGCGGCTGGCGAGCGGCGCGCCTACGCCACCGACGACGCCCGCGTGGTGCAAAACCGGCAGGAAGTGGTGACCGAAGATTGCCTGACGCTGCCTTCGGGCGAGGTGCGCTGGTACCACACCGTGAAGCGCCCGCTGCTGCGCCCCGATGGCGCGGTGCACGTGCTGGGCGTGAGCACCGACATTACGGCCCTCAAGCAAGCCCAATACACGCTGGAACGCAGCGAAAAGCGCTACCGCGACCTGATGCATTACGCCCAGGCCCTCATCTGCACCTACGACCTGGCGGGCACCCTGCTCTCGGCCAACCCCGTGCTGGCCGCCCTGCTGGGGCCCCCCGCCGCGGCCCTGCCCGGCCAGCCCCTGGCGGCCTACCTGCTTGCCGACGACCGGCCCGGTTTTGCCCGGTACCTGGGCCGCATTGCCGCCACGGCGGCCGGTGGCGAGGCCGAAGGCGTGGTGCGGGTTCGGGTGCACGGCTCCGGGGCGGTGCACCACCTGCTGTACCGCAACGTGGTGGTGCGCGAGGCCGGGCAGGCCCCCTACGTCATTTCGCACGCCCACAACATCACGGCCCGGGTGCTGGCCGAGCAGGCCGCCCACCGGGCCCGCGAAGAGGCCGAGGCCACGGCCCGCGCCCGCGAAAACTTCCTGGCCAACATGAGCCACGAAATTCGCACGCCCATGAACGGGGTGCTGGGCATGACGGCCCAATTGGCCAAAACCCGCCTCGATGCGCGCCAACAGGAAATGGTGCGCATCGTCCGCGCCTCGGGCCAGCACCTGCTGGTGGTGCTCAACGACGTGCTCGACATAGCCAAAATCACGGCCGGCAAGCTGGAGCTGGAGCAAACGGCCTTCAACCTGTGCGACGCCCTGGCCGAAGCCTTGCAGCCCCTGGCCGCGCAGGCCCGCGAGAAGGGCCTGGCCTTCGAGGCCTGGCCTTTGCGCGCTACCTGCCCCGTGCCGTGGGTGCTGGGCGACCCCCACCGGCTCATCCAGATCCTGCTCAACCTGGTGAGCAACGCCGTGAAATTTACCGAGCAGGGCAGCGTGGTGGTAAAAAGCGAGCAGTTAAGCGAAACGCCCACGGCCGTCACCCTGCGCTTCAGCGTGGTTGACACGGGCCCCGGCATCGGCCCCGCCCAGCAGGCCCTCGTGTTTGAAAGCTTTGCCCAGGCCCAGGCCGATACCGCCCGCCGCTACGGCGGCACGGGCCTGGGCCTGAGCATTTCGCGGGCTCTGGTGGAGCAAATGGGCGGGGCCCTCACCCTTAGCAGCGCGCTGGGCGAGGGCAGTACCTTTGCCTTCACCCTGGTGCTGCCCAAGGCCGAGGCGCCCGCCGAAGCCTCCGCCGGGGGGCCCGCACCCTACGACACTGGCCGCCTGGCCGGCGCGCGCGTGCTGCTGGTGGAAGACAACGAAATCAGCCGCACCGTGGTGCGGATGCTGCTGGAGCCCTGGGGCGCGCAGCTCGACGAGGCCCCCGACGGGCCCACCGCCCTGGCCCAGCTGGCCGCCGCCCCGCCCTACGACGTGGTGCTGATGGACATCCAGCTGCCCGGCATGAGCGGGGCGGACGCCACGGCGCGCCTGCGCCAGCTGCCCGACCCGTGCCTGGCCGCCACGCCGGTCATTGCCCTCACCGCCAATGCGTTTCGGGCCGATGGGGAGCGCTACCTCGCCGCGGGCTTCAACGACTACCTGGCCAAGCCCTACGACGAGGCCACGCTGTACCACAAGATGGTGGCCTTGCTGCCGCCGCCCGCCCCGGCCTACGACCTGGCCCACCTGCGCCGCCTGGCCCAGGGCCGCGCCCCGTTCGTGCTGAAAATTATCCGCTCGTTCCTCGCCAACGCCCCCGGTAGCCTGGCGCAACTGCGCGCCGCCGCCGCCGCCCACGACTGGCCCCAGGTGGCCCGCGTGGTGCACCACATCAAGCCCAACCTGCTGGCCCTGGGCATTACGCGGCCCGCGGCGGCCGTGGCCCTGCTCACGCTGCACCCCGCCGAAGAGTCCGCCGGTGCCCGCGCCCAAGCCCTGGCCACCCTGCTGGCCGCCGTGGAGCAGGCCCTCCGCGAATTGCCGGCCGAACTGCCCGATTGAGGCAGCCCCGGGGCCCCAAGGGGCGCTGTGCTTGGGCCCGGCGGCGCCTCCTGGGGCCCTACAGGTTGCGCAGGCTGCGGTAAAAAGCGTCTTGGTACGACTTGCCCACCGGCACTTCGTAGGGCCCCAGGTGCAGCAAGTGGTCTTCTACAGATTCGATGCGCTGGGTATTGACGATGTAGGAGCGGTGCACGCGCTGGAAATGCCCGAAGGGCAGCCGCTCGCCCAGCGCTTTGAGGGTGGCGTACACGATGTGCCGCTGCGTGGCCGTCACCAGCACCGAGTAGGTAGAGAGGGCCTCAATAAACAGCACGTCGCTGAAGTCGAGGCGCACCAGCTTGTTGTTCACCTTTACAAACAAATGCTGATCGTGGTCGTCGGGGGGCGGTAGCTCGGCCGTGGCGGCGGGCGGCGCGGTGCGGCGGGCGGCGGCCCGGCGCACGGCCTGCTGGAAGCGGTTGGGCTCCACGGGCTTCACCAGGTAATCGGCCGCGTTCAAGGCAAAGGCCTCCACGGCGAAGTCGCGGTGCGAGGTGACGAGGATGATTTCGGGCTGGGGCCGGGGCAGGATACGCGCCAGCTCCAGGCCCGATAAGTAAGGCATTTCGATGTCGAGCAGCAGCAAATCTACCGGCGGGTTGTTGCGCAAAAAGTCCAGGGCCCCCACCGAATCGCCTAGCGATGCCACTAGCTTAAGCCCGTCCGTCAGCTCGATTAAATGTTCCAGCGTGAGCCGGTTCATTTCGTTGTCGTCGACGACGACGCAGGTGAGGGGGACGGTAGCAGCCATGGGAAAGGGCCTAACGGGACGGGGCAACTGGGCAACGGGGCAAGGTGGTAGCTCCTTGCCGGCCCAATGTACGAATTGGGCCCCTGGTTTGGATGAGCGACGGCCGTGCGGACCGTGCCAAACTGGCAGCCGCGAGCCCTTTGGCAAACTCCTTGCGCCGGGCCCCTTGCCGCAAGGCCCAACCCCGTGAAAAACCCATTCCGACGCATATTTCCGACAATGGCCAACGATAACAACCTGCCCCAGGACGACAACCTGACCGCTGACCCCGCCCACGCCGCTGGCAAAATGGCCGACGGCCCCACCCCCGAAGCCAGTGCCGCCGGCGCCGAGCTGGCCGACCTCAAAGACAAGTACCTGCGCCAGGCTGCCGAGTTTGAGAACTACAAGCGCCGTACCACCAAGGAGCGCATCGAGTTGTTCAAAACCGCCAACCAGGAGTTGATGACGGCCCTGCTGCCGGTGCTGGACGACTTTGAGCGGGCCCGCGCCGCCACCCTCACCACCGCCGACGCTGACGCTGTGCGCGAAAGCATCGCCATCATCCACAACAAGCTGGGCAAAACCTTGCAGCAGAAGGGCTTGACGGTAATGGAAGTGAAGGGCGGCGACTTCGACGCGGACCTGCACGAAGCCATTACCCAAATTCCGGCCCCGAGCGACGATTTGCGCGGCAAGATTGTTGACGAGGTAGAAAAAGGCTATTACTTAGGTGATAAAGTGATTCGCCACGCCAAAGTGGTGCTGGGCCAGTAGAAGATAAATTATCCGAAAAAGCCGTCCTGCTGAGTGCAGTGAAGCATTTCTTCCGCGACTAATTCAAGTGCTTGAATTGTTGCCGTGGGAGAGAAGCCTTACTTCGTTCGGCAGGACGGCTGCAAATAAATACGTGCACCAAGATGGCAACGAAGGCAGATTATTATGAAGTGTTGGGCGTGGCCCGCACCGCGGCCGGCGACGAGATTAAGTCGGCGTACCGCAAGATGGCCATCAAGTACCACCCGGATAAAAACCCCGACGACCCCTCGGCCGAGGACAAGTTCAAGGAGGCGGCCGAGGCGTACGAGGTGCTGAGCAACGCCGACAAGCGGGCGCGCTACGACCGCTTTGGCCACCAGCAGGGCGGCGGTGGTGGCGGGGCCCCCAACATGGACGATATCTTCTCGCAGTTCGGCGACATCTTCGGTGGCGGCGGCGGCGGGTTTGAGGGCTTTTTCGGCGGGCGCCAGGGCGGCGGCAAGCGCGTGCGCAAGGGCTCTAACTTGCGCATCAAGCTGAAGCTCGACCTGGAGGAAGTGGCCAACGGCGTTGAGAAAAAAATTAAGGTGAAGCGCTACGTGGCCTGCCAACCGTGCGGCGGCAGCGGCGCCAAAAACGGCACCGAGCTGAAAACCTGCGCCACCTGCCAGGGCCAGGGCCAGGTGAAAAAAGTGGTGAACACCATGCTGGGCCAGATGATGAGCAGCAGCACCTGCCCCACCTGCCACGGCGAGGGCAAAACCATTACGGCTACCTGCGACGTGTGCAAGGGCGAAGGCCGCCAGCTGCACGAGGAAGTGATTCCAATCAACATCCCCGCCGGCGTGGCCAACGACATGCAGCTGAGCATGAACGGCAAAGGCAACTTCCCCGAGCGCGGCGGCGTGCCCGGCGACCTACTCATTCAGATTGAGGAGGAGCCGCACGAGTTCCTGAAGCGCGATGGCAACAACATCATGTTCGAGCAGTACATCTCGTTCGTGGACGCCGCCCTGGGGGCCAATCTGGAGGTGCCCACTATCGAGGGCAAGGTGAAAATCAAGGTGGACCCCGGCACCCAGCCGGGCAAAATCCTGCGCCTGCGCGGCAAGGGCATCAAGGACCTGAACGGCTACGGCCGCGGCGACCAGCTCATTCACCTCAACGTGTGGACGCCGAAAAGCGTGAGCAACGAAGAGCGCGACCTGCTTGAAAAGCTGCGCGAGTCGCAAAACTTCGTGCCCCACCCCGGCAAGAACGAAAAGGGCTTCTTCGAGAAAGTGAAAGAGTACTTCCAATAGGCGCCCGCCGCTTGTTGCAGGGAGCGCCCCGCTTGGCTTCGGCCGGGCGGGGCGTTTTTTTTGGATGGCAGCAGGGGCCCCGTGCAGTAGGGGCGGGCTGCCGGCTTTTTCGCCGGCTGCCCGCTAATCGTTGCCGCCGTTGCATACCGCTGCCTGGGGCCCCCGGCGATTACCGGGCAGCCGGCGAAAAAGCCGGCAGCCCGAAGCAAACCAAAACTTTTCCTGGGGGCCCTGTAATGCGCGGCGGCGGGCGGCGATTAACTTCCCGAAATTACCGCTCCGCAATGACCGCCGTTGCCACTGCCCCCGACTTTGTGGGGGCCCTGAACGAGTACCAGCCGCTGCTGCGGCGGGTGGCCCGCCTCTACTGCCAGGACGCCGACGACCGCCAGGATTTGTTCCAGGAAATGGTGCTGCAACTCTGGCGGGCCTGGCCGCGCTACGTGCCCCAGCCGGGCGCCAAGCTCAGCACCTGGCTCTACCGCGTGGCCCTGAACGTAGCGGTGAGCAACCTGCGCCACCGCACCCGCCACCCGGCGCCCGGGGCCCTCGGCGACGACGCGCTGCAAGTGGCCCAAGCCCCCGAAGCCGCCGCCTTCGAGCCCGAAGAAACCGCCGCCCTCTACCGCGCCATTGCCCGGCTCTCGGAGGTCGATAAGGCCTTCGTGCTGCTGTACCTGGAAGACCGGTCCTACGAGGAAATGGCTGACATCCTAGGCATTACCCAGAACAATGTGCGCGTGAAGATGCACCGCGTGCAGGAAAAGCTCCGTCAATTATTAGTCCGCCGCTAAGCCCTATTCACTATGGAACTCGACAATTTGCGCCGGCAGTGGCGGCAGCCTACCGAACCGCCCGCCGCGCTCGATGCGGCCGCGCTTACCCAATTATTGGCTCGGAAGTCTGATGGTATTATCGAAAAGCTGCGGCGCAGTGCCCGGCTGGAACTGTGGCTGAACGGCGGGGTGATTGTGGGGGCCCTGGCGCTGGCGGTGCTGGCGTCGCCGCTGTGGCTGCGGGTGTGCGGCGGGCTGCTGATGGCCATCGGGGCGGTGTGCATTGGCTACCTGCTGCGCAAGCTGCGCCTGCTACGCCGCTTGGACGACCCGGCCGGCGACCTGCGGGCGCACCTGGCTCGGCTGGCCAGCGGGTTGCGGTCCCTCATCCGGTTCTACTATTGGTTCACGCTGGCCATGCTGCCGGTGGCGGGGCTGCTGAACGTGCTGATGGTGCTTACCACCGCGCGGCACCCCATCGGCCTGGCTAGCCTGCCCGGCGTGTTCATCGTGGTGGGCTTGGTGGTGGTGCTGCCGGTACTGCTGTACCTGCCCGTGGGCAGCGTAACCAAAAAGTACCTGCAACACCTCTACGGCCAGCACCTCGACCGCCTCGAAGCCAACCTGCGCGAGCTGGGCCCCGGGGCCTGATCTTGGGGCCCCTGGCCATTCATGCGTATTCTTGCAAATTCCTATTCTTTCCTTTCTTTCTGCCATGACGCCAATTCTGGAAGCCCTGGACGTGCGCAAAACCTACGCCGCCCACACCGCCCTCGACGGCGTGAGCCTCGCCATTCCCGAGCAAAGCATTTTTGGCCTGCTGGGGCCCAACGGCGCGGGCAAAACGTCGCTCATCCGCATCATCACCCAGATTACGGGGGCCGACGGCGGCGAGATTCGCTTCCGCGGGCAGCGGCTGGGGCCCGCGCACATCGGCCGCATCGGCTACCTGCCCGAGGAGCGCGGCCTCTACAAAAAGATGAAAGTGGGCGAGCAGCTGCTGTACCTGGCCCAGCTGCGCGGCCTGACGCGGGCCGACGCCAAGGCCCGCATCAAGCAGTGGCTCACGCGCCTCGACCTGGTGCCTTGGGCCGAGAAAAACGTGGAAGACCTCAGCAAGGGCATGCAGCAGAAGGTGCAATTCATTGCCACGGTGCTGCACCAGCCCGAGCTGATTATCCTCGACGAGCCGTTTTCGGGCTTCGACCCGATTAACGCGAACCTGATCAAGGACGAGATTCTGGCGCTGCGCGAACAGGGGGCCACCATCATCTTCTCGACGCACCGCATGGAGTCAGTGGAGGAGCTGTGCGACAGCATTGCCCTGATTAACAAGTCGCGGAAGGTGCTCGACGGGCCGGTGTCGGCCATCAAGAACCAGTTCCGAACCAACACTTACGAGGTGGAGGGCAAGGGCCGCCCCATCCTCTCGCACCCCGATTTTGAGGTGGTGGAACAGAAGGCGCGCGAAAACGACCACTTCTACGCCCGGGTGCGGCTGCACGCCGGCACCACGCCCAACGAGCTGCTGCGCTTCCTCATCGGTCAGGTGGAGGTGCACGCCTTCCGCGAGCGGATTCCGAGCATCAACGAGATTTTTATCCAGCGCGTGGGCGAAACCATGCCCGAAACGGCTGGCTACGCCAACAATTAAGAACGTGCAAAAGGCTCATGCTGAACGTAGGGAATTATTTTCCCGCGGCAGCAAGCCTGATTAGTTGAGCAGCAGCGATGCTTCGGCTGCGCTTAGCCTGACGTTCTCATAACCACAAAAAATCTGCCTTTCATCATGGATAAAATCTGGCTCATTATTCAGCGCGAATACCTCACGCGGGTGCGCAAAAAGAGTTTTCTGGTCATTTCGCTGCTCGCCCCGGTGCTGCTGGCGGCCTCGTCGCTGGCCATCGGCAAGCTGAGCACGGGCGGGGGCCCCGACATCGTGGCCGTGTACGACGAGAGCCAGCTGCACCTGCTGGCGCAGCTGGTGAGCAACGACGACGTGCAATTTGTGCCCGCCTTGGGCACGTCGCTGGCCGCCTCGGAAGCGGCGTTTAAGAAGTCCAAAACCAAGGAAGATGCCCTGCTTTACGTGCCCGCCGGCATCAGCATCGACAGCACCCGCGGCATTCAGCTGCTGGGCAACGGCAACGTGCCACTCAAGCGCCAGCGCGACGTGCGCGCCGCCGTGAGCAAAGCCCTGGGGGCCCTAAAAATGGAGCGCTCGGGCCTAAAGCAAGCCACCATCGACGCTTTGCAGGCGCGCATTGAACTGACCACCATTGACCTGACGCAGCAGGGCGGCCGCCGCAACGACGTGGGCGTGACCACCGCCATGGCCTACGCGCTATCTATTCTGGTGTACTTTTTCATCTTTATGTACGGCGTACAAGTAATGCGCGGCGTGAGCGAGGAAAAATCGAGCCGCATCATGGAAGTTATGATTTCGTCGGTGAAGCCGTTCCAGCTCATGATGGGCAAAATCCTGGGCATTGCGGGCGTGGTGCTCACGCAGTTCGGGCTGTGGCTGGCGCTCTCGTGGGGCCTTACCACGGTGCTCGTGGCGCTGCTGCTGAGAACAAGGCGCCTGTGGTGGCCGCCGCCAGCCGC
>NZ_MDZA01000089.1 GCF_001816125.1 Hymenobacter coccineus
GCCCAGCCGACGAGCCGGGGCCGCCAGCAGCCACCACGGCCCCGCTGCCCAGCAGGGCCCCAGCAGCTGCGCCAGCACGTAGGGCAGCACCCGGCGGCCCGGGAAGCGCCCCGCCGCCCAGAAGCCAACGGTGACGGCTGGGGTTGACGTGCGCGCCGCTCACGTGCCCCAGGCCCTGAATGATAATTAGCACGATGAGCCCGAAGGCGGCGGCCACCCCGCCGTGGCCAATGTTGTGCGCCTGCTCGTCCACCACCACCGCACCCGTCCCAAAAATCAGCAAAAAGGCCGTGCCGAGCACTTCGGCCAGCAGGCATTGGCGGAGGGTAGGCGTCATGCAAGTGGGCCGGGTAGGGGCCTGGCAAAATAAGCGCCCACGTGGGGCGCGGGCGACTGACTCAGATAGAAAAAAGGCTGAAGGGAGCCGGGGCCCCTACGCCACGGTGCCGCCGCAGCTGGAGCCCGCGCCGGCGGTGCAGCCGTAGCAGTGCTGGTTGACTACGATGGGCCGCTGGGCCAGGGCCGCGGCGTCGAAGTCGCGGATGTGCTGGCTGGTGCTGGCCACGTGCAGGTCGAGCATCTGGTTGAAGTCGCAGTCGTAGAGGCCGCCGTCCCAGCCCACCGAAATGGTGTCGCGGCACATCACGCCGGCGGCGGCGGTGGGGTTAAAGGCGTTCACCAGCTTCTCCATGTAGCCCGCGTAGTTGCCCGACTCCACGAGGTAGTCCAGAAACCGGCTCACCGGCAGGTTGGTGATGGCAAAAAGCTGGTTGAACACAATGCCGTGGTCCTTGAGCAAGGCCTGCTTGAACTGCCGCTCCAGGGCCGCCTGGGGCCCCGGCATGAACGCGCCGGCCGGGTTGTACACCAAGTTCAGCGTCAGGCCGCTATCCGGCTGGCCGTAGCCCACAGCGTTCAGCATTTTTAGGGCCCTGATGGAATCGTCGAACACGCCGTCGCCGCGCTGGCGGTCAGTTTTATCGGCCGAGTAGAAGGGTAGGGAGCTGACCACTTCCACGCCGTGCTTTTTGAAAAACTCGGGCAGGTCGTGGTACTTCTTGTTGGCCACGATGATGGTCAGGTTGCAGCGCACCAGCACCTTGCGGCCCAAGGCCGAAATCTGCTCCACAAACCACCGAAAATCCGGGTTCATCTCGGGCGCGCCGCCCGTGAGGTCCACCGTCGGAATATCGGTGGTGGCCAGCGCGTTGAGGCAGAGCTGCATCGTGTCGCGGGTCATGATTTCCTTGCGGTCGGGGCCGGCGTCCACGTGGCAGTGCTTGCACACCTGGTTGCACATCTTGCCCACGTTGATTTGCAGCACCGCCGGGGCCACCGGCTTCAGGGGGAATAAGTTCGCCTCCCGCATCTTCTGGTGGAAGGGCGGCAGGTGCAGCACATCCACCACTTCCTGGCGCAGCACGGTGAGCTGGAAAGCCGAATCGGCAAACTGGTTACCGGTGGCTTTGAGAGATTTTATCATGGTTAGTAGCGTGGATTCTGTGAGTCCGCGCGTGGGAACGTTGGATAACCTAACAACGCGCGGACTCGCAGAGTCCACGCTATTACTTTACATCGATAACTCTTTGACCTTATTCATCATCTGTACGCCGTGGACTAAGGTGGCGCCGCCGCGAATGGCGGCGGCCACGTGCACGGCTTCCATCATTTCGGGCTCGGTGCAGCCTTTTTCGAGTGTGTCGGCCGAGTAGGCGTCGATGCAGTAGGGGCACTGCACGGCGTGGGACACGGCCAGGGCAATGAGCGACTTCTCGCGCGCCGTGAGGGCCCCTTCGGCGAATACGGCCCCGTAGTAGGCGAAGAATTTATCGGCAAACTCCTTCTGAAACTCGCCGATGTTGCCGAATTTCTTGAGGTCGGCGGGGTTGTAGTACGTTTCCATGCGGGGGGGATTTTAGTAAAATACGAAGAAAGGACAGCGGGTAGATTGCCGGCGGGCTATTCGTAAAAATTGCGCATTCGGCGCTGGGAAGTTAGCACCACCCAGTCGCCGAGGCGGGGCAGCAGCGAATGCACCACCAAAATGAAGCGGCCCAGGGCCGAAATAACGGTGCGCCGCCGCCGCCGCCGCACGTGGCTCAGGATGATGGCGGCCACCTCGGCCTGCGACTTTTGCCAGCGCGGCGAGCGGTGCGCGATGGGCACGGGCCGGCCGGCCGCGTCGAGCACGCGCTTGTCGGGGTCATTTTGGGTAAAGCCGATGTGCACTACCCCGAAATGCACGCCGGTGCCGGCTAGTTCCAGGCGCAGCGTGTGGGCCAGGTTGGCCAGCGCGGCCTTGCCGGCGCAGTAGGCCGAGCCGCTGGGCATGCCGTTGAGGGCCGAGATGGAGGAAATGAACGTGACGCTGCCCTGGGCCGCAAGCAGGTGCGGCAGGGCCGCCTTGAGTGGATACACCGCGCCGTACACGTTGCTGTCGAGCACCTGCCGGAACACGGCCGGCTGCATGTCGGCGAAGTAGGCCCGCTGCGAAATGCTGGCGTTGGCAATCAGGATGTCGAGCCGGCCGAAATGGGCCAGAGCCGTGGCCACGAGCCCTTCACAGGCAGTGTAGTCGGTCACGTCGGCCAAGCAGGCGGCCACCCGGTAACCCTCGGCGGCCAGGGCCTGGCGGGTGGCTTCGAGGCGCTCGGCCTGGCGGCCGTTGAGCACCACGGCGGCCCCTAGGCGGCAAAAGGCGCGGGCCGTTTCGCGGCCGATGCCCGACTCGGACCCCGTAATCAGGGCGACCTGGCCCGCCAGCGGAAGCGTGTTTTTGTCAGACATAGCCGTGGGTTTTAAACCAGGCAAAAGCATCAGCCACAGCTTGGGAGACGGGGGTTTGGGGCAGGCTCAGCTCGGTGCGGGCTTTTTGGGCGGTGAAGTAATGGCCGTCGTTGGCCACGGCCGTCATGCCTGAATTTACCTGGGCCGGGCGGCCGGTGAGGCGGGCTTTGAGGCCGCATACTACGCCGTAGAAATTGGCCAGCGGGGGCAGCACCGGCCAGCGCGGGGCCCTAACCCCCAGTATTTCGGCCATTAGCCCAAAAGCCTCTTTATAGCTCAGATTCTCATTGCCAAGGATATACGACTCGCCCACCCGGCCCTGGGTGAGGGCGTTGACGGTAGCCACGGCCACGTCGTGCACGTGCACGTAGTTTTTGCCCCCTAGGGGGTAGCCGGGCAAGCGGCCGGCGTGTAGCGCCAGCAGCAGCGTGCCCGAGGTGGGCCGGGCATCGCCGGGGCCCAGCATGAAGGTGGGGTGCACCAGCACGGCGGGCAGCTGCTCGCGGGCCACGGCGGTCAGCACGCGGTCGGTGGCGGCGCGCTTACTGTCCATGTAGTCAAGGCCGTAGCGGCGGCCGGTGTAGGGGCGGGTTTCGTCGCCGGGGTGGGCTTTGGTTCCAAAGCCGAAAACGTTGGCCGTGCCCACGTACACGAAGCGCTCAATGCCAGGCTGCCGCGACATGCGAAGGGTATTTTCAGTGCCACTAAGATTGGTGAGTACCACGGCTGGGTTACGGGCGGGATTTACTTGGGCCAGTGCGGCAACGTGGATAATAGCCCCACAACCCGCGGCGAGGCTAGTCATGGTTGCCTTGGTGGCCGCGGGAGCTAGGTCAAATTCCACTACCTCAATGGGCAGCGCCTGTAAGGGCGGCAGCGCCGGGCTCGCCGCGCTGCCGGGCCGCACCAGGGCCCGCACGGGGTAGCCGCGGCGTAGCAGTTCGGCTACGAGGTGGCGGCCCAAAAAGCCGTTGGCGCCGGTTACGAGCACGCGGGGGAGCGGAGGTGGCAGGGACATCAGCGATAGTTGAGCAGGGCCTTGTAAGTGCGCGCAATGCGCGGCGGCGGCTGCTTGAGGAAGTACATCGCGAAGGCCGTGAGGTTGGCCAGCTGTACGCGCAGCCAGCCGTTGGTTTCGTATTTGCGAGCCGACACTACCACGTCGAGTGGCACGATGTGGAAGCTGGCCACCCGCCGGATGCGCTGGATAAGCTCGAAGTCCTCCATAATGACAAAGTGCTCATTGAAGCCCCCTAGGTGCTCAAACAGCGCCCGCGTAACGAACAGCGTCTGGTCGCCGCCCCGGCTCATAATGCCTTTAAAACGAGTGCCGTAGCTATTGATGCGCAGCAGCGGGTGCGGCGAGTCGAACCGGAAGCGGTAGCAACCTGCTGCGTGGCCCTGGGCCACGGCCGCCGCGATGGTGGCCACGTAGCCGGGGTGAATGCCTACGTCGGCGTGCACGAAATAGAAGACGTTGCCGCGCGCCTGTTGGGCCCCGTGGTTCATTTGGGCGGCGCGGCCGGGCTTGGGTGATTGTAGCACCGTGGCCCCAGCGGCGCGGGCGGCCTCGGCGGTGCCGTCGGGGCTATTGGCATCCACCACCAGGATTTCCACGGTGCCCGGTGGGGCGTGGCGGCGCAGGTCGCCCACCAGCCGGCTAATGTTGGCGGCTTCGTTGTAGGTGGGGATGATTATGCTGAGCATTAAGCGGAGAAATGGCGGGAAGCCGCGAAGCTACTAGCGCCGCCACTTACCGCCGGCAATCTTTCCGGCCGTAGTTTGCCGTATAGTACAGCGATGAACAAACTTATGAAAACCTCGACCCTGGCGGCTTTGGTGCTGGCCGCCGGTACGCTCACCGCCGTAGCCGTGGCAGTGCCCGGCCTCAACCCCGTGCCAACGCCCACCTACACCGTGGCCGCCACCGGGGCCCTGGTCGACCACAGCCCCTACGACAAGCTGCTCAAAAAGCACGTCAACGCCCAGGGGCTGGTTGATTATAAGGGTTTTAAGGCTGACGAGGCGGCTTTCAATCAGTACCTGACCCTGCTGAGTAAGAACCCGCCGGCGGCCAACTGGAGCAAGGCCGACCAGATGGCCTACTGGATTAATGCCTACAACGCCTACACCATCCGCCTCATCCTCAACCACTACCCGGTCGAGAGCATCAAGGACATTGGCTCAAAAATCAAGATTCCGTTCGTGACCACGCCTTGGGCGAGCAAGTTTTTCAGCATCGGCGGCGAAAACATGAGCCTCGACAACATCGAGCACGGCATTCTGCGCAAGAAATTTGACGACCCGCGCATTCACTTCACGCTGGTGTGCGCGTCCATCTCGTGCCCGCGCCTGCGCAACGAGGCCTACACGGCCGCCCAGCTGGAAAAGCAGCTCGACGACCAGGGCCGCGACTTTCTGAACAACCCGGCCAAGAACAAGATTGGTAAGTCGGAGGCCCAGCTCTCGAAGTACTTCGATTGGTACAAGGGCGACTGGCAGAAGAACGGCCAGTCGGTGGCGAAGTGGGTCAACCGCTACTCCACGACCAAGATGGACGACAACACCAAGATTAGCTATCTGGACTACAACTGGAACCTGAACAAGCAGTAGAATTTGTTACATAAGCATTAGCTTATGCTACCTTAAAACCCGAAGATGAGTTACTTAGAAACCACCGCCGACGTGTACCGCCAGGCGGCCCAGGAGCCCCAGGTGGGCTTGTGCTGCACCACCAACCCCGTGTGGCAGCTGCCCGGCCTGAGCATCCCGCCGCGCATGCTGAGCATGAACTACGGCTGCGGCAGCACCGTGAACCCGCGCGACCTCACCAACTCGCCCACCGTGCTCTACGTGGGCGTAGGCGGCGGCATGGAGCTGCTGCAATTTGCCTACTTCAGCCGCCGCCCGGGGGCCGTAATTGGCGTGGACGTGGTGAGCGAAATGCTCGACGCTTCGCGCGCCAACATGCAAACGGCTGAGCAAGAGAACGATTGGTTTAAAAGCGACTTTGTGGACCTGCGCGCTGGTGACGCCCTGCACCTGCCCGTCGAAGACGAGAGCGTGGACGTGGCGGCCCAAAACTGCCTGTTCAACATCTTCAAGCTCGACGACCTCCGGCGCGCCCTCCAGGAAACCTACCGCGTGCTCAAGCCCCACGGCCGCCTCGTGATGTCGGACCCCACCTGCGAGCAGCCCATGAGCGACGAGCTGCGCGCCGACGAGCGCCTGCGGGCCCTGTGCCTCACCGGCTCGCTGCCCCTGCAACAGTACCTCGATATGATTGCCGAAGTCGGCTTCGGCACCATTGAGGTGCGGGCTAAGCGCGCCTACCGGGTGCTCTCGCCCCAGCACTACGCCACCGACGAGGTGATATTTATCGAGAGCGTGGAAGTCTGCGCCATCAAGGACCCCATGCCGGCCGATGGGCCCTGCATTTTCACAGGCCGCACCGCCATTTTCTACGGCGGCGACGAATATTTTGATGACCACAAAGGCCACGTGCTGATGCAAAACCAGCCCCTGGCCGTGTGCGACAAAACCGCCGGGGCCCTGGCCGCGCTGGGCCGCGACGACATTTTCATCTCGCCCTCGACCTACCACTATGACGGCGGCGGTTGCTGCTAATTTCCATTTAACATTTAGCAATTAACATTTAACAATTCGTAGCATGCTGCGGTACGTTGCAGGTTCTTATTTATTAATAACGAAGGCGTTAAATGTTAATTGCTAAATGCTAAATGAAATACTGCTCAGCGCCCTACCCCTGGCAGCGGCCGCCCAGGGCCCCAAGGCCGCGGCGGCCGAGGTGCGGCACTACGGCATTGAGGTGGCGGGCCTGCGGGTGGGGACGATGACGGCCACGCGCCAGGCCCCGGTGGGCCCCGACGTGACGTATGCGCTGGTGAGCGATGTGAAGGTGAACTTCCTGTTCTACCACCTCAAAATTTACTACCAGGTAACCAACCGTTTCCGCAACGGTCAGTTGCTGCTCTCGACGGTGGAGGCGCACACCAACCAGGGCGATTTTGCCTCGCGGGCCGAGTGGAAGGGCGACCACTACGACATCGTGG
This sequence comes from Hymenobacter coccineus, assembly GCF_001816125.1. Classification (GTDB taxonomy): domain Bacteria; phylum Bacteroidota; class Bacteroidia; order Cytophagales; family Hymenobacteraceae; genus Hymenobacter; species Hymenobacter coccineus. Next base: position 6,861 of record NZ_MDZA01000089.1, read on the forward strand.
CCGACCAGTACAAGCACCACTACAAGGCCACCGAAACGCAGCCCATTCGCTACGCCGTTACCAATATGTTTTTTGGCGAGCCGCCGGCGGGCCAGGCGCGGGCGTTTGCAGAGTATTTCGGCGACTATTTCGTCCTGAGCCGGGGCCAGGTGGGCCGCTGGCAGGCCATGCGCGACGGGCGCGAGGACGAGTACCAGTACGCCAACGGCCAGCTGGTGACCATCATCAAAAAGAACCCGCTCAAGAATTTTATCATTCGCCTGCTGCCGGAGTAGGCAGGAAATCAAAAAAACAGTGAATTAAAAACATAGAATTAAAGCCTTTGATTTACCATTTCAGAACCTACGCAACACGCTGCTTTTTAGCCCCAGCGGGGCGGAACGTCGGTAGCAAATGGCCGTAAGCAAACGAGAAAGCCCCAGCGAGGCGACCCGGACGATTGGGTCGCCCCACTGGGGCTTTGGTTTTATTAAGCAATTTCTTACTACCGACGGGCCGCCCCGCTGGGGCTGAAAGTGCGTAAGCCCTACATTTTTAATTCTGTAAAACAGGCTCTGAAACCCCTTTAATACACCGGCTGGCCGCGCTGGAGCCAGATGCCCCAGGTGCGCGAGTAAGCGTGTATGCGGTTGGTGGGCTGGTTCGCCGCCGTGACTACTGGCTGGCCCTCGTTGACCCACTCGAAGAGGCCGCCGTAGAGGTTGCGCACGTCGGTGAAGCCGGCCTGTTTTAGCTGCGCGCCGATTTTCTCGCTGCGCGCACCCACCGAGCAGTACACCACAATGGGCGCGTTTTTGGGCACGTCCTGCACGGAGGCCAGCGAAAAATTATCGTAGCCCACCAGCCGCGCGCCGCGCAAGTGGCTGACGGCAAACTCCGGGGCCTCGCGGGTATCGAGCAGCACCGGGCCGGGCAGCTGCTGGAGCTGAGCCACGCTCACGAAGGGCACCGACTCTTTGAGCAGGCCGTTGAGCATGACTGAGTACAGCTTATTGGTCGTGGGCGGGGCATCGGCTTGGCGGCTGTGGCAGGCGGCCACCAGGCCCAGCAGCAGCAGCCCAGCGCCCAGCCGCAGCCCAAAGGAGGAGAAGGTCATGCCCCGAAATACGTAGCTGCGCCCCCCGCCGGTTGCCCTAGCCCCGGCGCTCGTGCCAGGTGTAGCCCGCAAGCGTGCCGAAGCCCGCCACCAGCAGCACGTGAAACGGTAGCAGGCCGTAGCTGCCGTAGTGTAAATCCGCTGCCAGCCCCGCCAGGAAGTAGGCCGTCAGTACGGCCTGCGCCAGGGGTAGGGGAGTGGTCAGGTGAGCGCGGTAGGCGGCCCCGTTGCCGGGGCCCCCGGCCCCCAGCTTGGGGGTGCGCACGAAGGGTGAGGCCTGGCGCAGCCAGCCCTGCACCACGGCGCGGGCGTTGTGCAGGGCTAGGCCCATCGACAGGGCCAGAAACAGCAGCAGCGTGGGCCCGAACCAGCGGCCCGCGTGGGGCCCCGCCCGCCGCCAGGCCACGTAGTAATAGTAGGCCAGCGGCGCCAGCGTGAGCACGAAGCCGGCGGCCAGCCGAAAAACTGGCTCGAAATCGGGCCGGTATGCTCGCACGAACACCAGCGGTACGCTCAGCAGCGCCATGAGCAGGATGACGGCAAAAACCGAGCTGTTGAGCAGGTGGAAGGTGGCGTGTAGCTTGGTGGCCAAGGCCAAACCCGGTGCGCGCCACACCCGGCCGAGGTGCTTGCGGGCGGTTTCGGCGGCGCCCTTATTCCAGCGGTGCTGCTGCGCCTGGAGGGCCCCCAGGTGGGCCGGCAGCTCGGCGGGGGCCACCACCTGGGGCAGGTACCGGAAGCGCCAGCCGCGCAGCTGGGCGCGGTAGCTCAGGTCGAGGTCTTCGGTGAGGGTATCGGCGTGCCAGCCGCCGGCATCCACGATGCAGGCGCGCCGCCACACGCCGCCCGTGCCGTTGAAGTTGAGGAAGTGGCCGCCGGCCTGCCGGCCCACCTGCTCCACCAAAAAATGCGCGTTCAGCCCGAAGGCCTGGAGGCGGGTTAGCAGGGAAACTTGTTCGTTGAGGTGGCCCCAGCGGGTTTGCACCATCCCGATGTCGGGGCGGGTGAAGTAGGGAATGACCCGCCGCAGAAAGTCGGGTTCGGGTAGAAAATCCGCGTCGAAGATGGCGATGAACTCGCTGTCGGTTTCGGCCAGGCCGTGGGCCAGGGCCCCGGCTTTGTAGCCCTGGCGGGTGGGGCGGCGCACGTGCGTAATATCCAGGCCTTGCGCCTCATAGTGTGCCACGCGGGCGGTGGCCAGGGCCACGCCCGCGTCGGTCGAGTCGTCGAGCACCTGAATGCGCAGGCGGCCGGCCGGGTAGTCGAGGGCAGCGGCGGCATCGAGCAGGCGCTCCACCACGTTTTGCTCATTATAAAGGGGCAGCTGCACCGTTACCAGGGGCCACGCGGCGGGCGCGGGCGGCGGGGGCAGGGTGG
>NZ_MDZA01000090.1 GCF_001816125.1 Hymenobacter coccineus
CGCCGGTAGTAACTACTACTACCGGCGAGGGGCCTCATTGCGTTGAGCCGGAAATTTTTAGTAACAGACTGCTTACCAAAACTTATTGGTGCACACCACCTGGGCTTTTTTCTTGAGGCGCAGGCCCAGCAATATTTCGTGGCTGCCGCCGTGGTAGCCGGTGAGGCCGGAGATGCCGGCATCGTAGGAATAGCCCACCGTAAGCTGCTCGTAGCTGAGGCCCACCATGCCCACCACCGAGTCGAAGGCGCGCCACGAGGCGCCGAACCACAGCAAATCCTGGTACTTGAGCTTAACGTTAAGGTCGACTGAGAGCGGGGCCGGGTTGACGGCCTTCACCAGCACCGACGGCACCAGCGACCAGTCGTTGTCAATCGGCAGCCGCACCCCGGCCGTGGCGAAGTAGTGGCGCCGCAGCGAGTTGCCGGGCGCGCCCGCATCCACCGAGTTGGGGCCGTAGGAGAAGTTGAGCCGGTTGCCCAGAATCTGCGCACTGGAGGCCCCAAAGTAGAAATCGGGGCTGTACAGCCACACGCCCACCGAGCCGTCGAGCACGCGCGAGGCGGCGCTGGCGGCGCGGGTGGTGGGGTCGAAGAAGTGCAGCTGCTCGCCATCGACGGAAAACTGCTGCATGCCCGCCGACAGGCCCAGCGCCAGCCGGATTTTGGGCGTCAGCACTAAATTGTAGGCGTAGGAGACGTAGGCGCCGGTCCGGCTCGTGGGGCCCGTCACGTCGTTGTAGAGGAGGCCGCCGATGGCGTGGAACGGCCGCTGCCGGTCGCGGATGGTGCGCTTGCTGGTGCTGCGCCACTTGCCCAGCGAGGAGCTGGCGCTGGCGTAGTAGGTCTTGGGGGCCCCCTCCAGGCCCGTCCACTGGGTGCGGTAGCTGGCCTTGACGTCGATGTAGTCCTCCACGCCCGTCGCGCCCGGGTTCAGGAGGTAGTTGTTGTTCATGTACTGGCTGTACTGCGCCTGCTGCTGGGCCCAAGCCGGCGCGGCGGCCAGCAGCAGCAACGGCAGCAGCAGTAAGTATAAAGCTCTTTTCATAACAGTAAGGACCTTGAAATCAAGACTTATAAAGAGGGAGCCCGGCGGTGACGAGTGCCGCCGCCGGGCACTTGGTTAGTACAGAACCGTGATGGATCCGGCGTAGGACCGGCCCAGGGGCCCCTTCGTGACGACGACATAGTAGTAGGTGCCCACGGGTGCGGGCTGGCCGTTGATGTCGCCGCGCCACTCGTTGGCCCGGCTGTAGTTGTCGGCTGAGAAGATCTTGTTGCCCCAGCGGTTGAATACGGTCACGGTGTTATCGGGGAACTGCTCGATGAACTCAATCTGCCAGGTATCGTCGCGGCCGTCGCCGTTGGGCGTGAAGGCGTTGGGGATGCGAACGGGCGGGCGCACGGTCACGGTCACCTGGTCGGAGCTGGCGCAGCCGCCGTCCCCGGCCGAGAGGGTGTAGGTCGTGGTTTGGGTGGGGGCGGCCACGGGGTGCAGCGGGTCGCTGGCCGAAATGGTGAGCCCCGCCGCCGGCGTCCACGTCACGGGGTAGTTGCCGTCGGCCGTGCCCTCCAGCACCACCGAGGTGCCCAGCAGAATCTCCTTATCGGGCCCCGCATTCACCACCACCGGCGGCTGAATGCGCACCGTCACGCCGTTGGAAATGGCCGTGGCGGGCTGCCCGCACACGTTGGTCGTGCGCAAGCGCAGCGTCACGACCTGGCCAGCGCGCAGGGTTGTGCTGGTGAAGGTGGGGTTCGTAGCGCCGTTCACGTCGCTGCCGTTCACCTGCCATTGGTAAGCGGGGGCCGGGCCGGCCTCCGTCACGCTGGCGATGCTGAACGTGAGCGGCGCGCCCAGGCATACGGGCCCGTCGGGCTGCACATTGATGGCGAGCGTCGGTGTGGGCGTCGGTATGCGCGTCACCGTCACCGTGGCCGCCACCAGGTTCGTCGTGACGCACAGGCCCGCCGTAGGCGTCACCTCTACCCGCACCTGGTCGCCGTTCACCAGCGTGCTACTGCTGAACGTGGGCCCCGTGGCCACGGCTACATTATTGACGAACCACTGGTACGAAGGCGTGGGGCCCACGTTCGTAGCCACGGCCGCAAAATTGAAAGCCGTGCCGGGGCATTGCGCGGGCGGCGTCGCCAGGGTCACGGTGGGCGTGATGATGGGCTGCACCAGAATCGTCAGCACGTTGGAAACCGCCGTGGAGCAAGTGCCGGTACCCGACGTTGCCCGGCGCCGGTAGTAGGTGGTAGTCGTAAGCGGTCCAGGCGCATAGGTCAGGCTGGTAGCGCCCGCAATGGCGGTCCAGTTTGAATTGTCTGCCGACACTTCCCATTGGTAGGTAAAGGTGCCCGTGCCACCGCCAGCTTCCGTGTTGCTGGAGAGCGAGGACGGCGTGGCACCGGTGCAGATGGTTTGGTTGGCAGAGATGCTGCCCGCGTTCAGCGGTGGCAGTATCCTCAGGGCGACAACGTTTGAATATGCCGGGCCGCAGGGCCCCGACGTTACCCGGCGGCGGTAGTAAGTAGTAACGGCGGGTATATTGGGCACGAAGGCTGCGCCCGTGGCCCCGCCAATGACCGCCCAAGTGGCGTTGTCAGTCGAGGCTTCCCACTGGTAGGCAATCGGCCCCGTGCCGCCGCTGGCCGGGGCGGTGCTGTTGATCACCGTGGGGGTAGCGCCCGCACACAGTGCTTGGTCGGGGCCAACGGTGCCAGCCGACAGCGCCGGGGCCACCGTGATGGCCACAACGTTGGAGAAAACCGGGGCGCAGGTGCCGGGCGAACTCGCCCGGCGGCGGAAGTAGGCGGTGGAGCCGAGCTGACCCGGCGCATAAGCCAGCCCGGTAGCTCCGTTGATGAGGTTCCAGGTCGCGTTATCCGGCGAGAACTCCCACTGGTAGGCAATGGGCCCCGGGCCATTGGCCGGTGTCTCACTGGTGAGGGGCACCGGTGCCGCGCCGAGGCAGATGGCCTGGTTGGCGGCAATGGTGCCGGCCGCCAGGGCGGGCAGTACGGTCAGCGTCACGGCGTTGGATACTGCGCCGCAGGGCCCCGACGCCACTTGGCGGCGGAAGTAAGTGGTGGCGGCCAGGGCTCCGGGCGCGTAGGTTTCGGCGGTGGCGCCGCCGATGGCCGTCCAGGTAATATCATCTGGCGACGATTCCCATTGGTAAGCAAATGTGCCGGTGCCGCCCGTGGCGGGGGCCGCGCTTGTGAGCGGCGCGGCGGCGCTGCCAGCGCACACGGTTTGGTCGGCGGCGATGCTGCCGGCTATTAGCACCGGAACCACCGTGATGGCGACGGAGGCTGTGGGCGTGCGCGGGGCGCAGAAGCCCGAAGTAACCAAGCGCCGGAAATAGGTGGTGGCGGTCAGGGCCCCCGGCGCGTAGTCCGGGGCATTGGCGCCGTTGATGTCGGCCCAGGTGGCATTATCCGGTGACTGCTGCCACTGAAAGGTGAACTGCCCGGTGCCGGCGCCGGGCGCGGCCGTGCTGGTAAGCGGGGCCGGCGTGGACCCGCCGCACAGCGCCTGGGGCGCCCCGACGCTGCCCGGTGTGGGGGCCCCGGGCACCCGAATCAGGCCCTGGGATTCGCGGCAGAAGCAGTTCGTCGTGACGCGCAGCGTCACCACGTAGTCGCCGGGGGCGGGGAACGTGTGCTTCGGGCTCTCTTCCGAAGACTTGGTGCCGTCGCCGAAATCCCAGGCATATGTCTTTCCGTCGAAATCGACGGGGGGCGACTGAAAAGTAAACTCCAAGCACGCCGTGGATTGGGCCCCGAAGCCGAACCGCAGCAGCGAGCTTTGGTTGAAATTGACCAGGCCCAGGCCGCTGCGGCGGCCGCTCAGCCGCAGCGTCAGGCTGTCGTCGGCGTAGCGGGCCTTGGGGCCCAGCGAGTCGGGAAAGGTGATGAAGCCGAGGGCCGGCTGGTTTTCGCGGGCCACGTAAATCTTGCCATCCGTGGCCTTTTGCAGCGAGCCCAGGTTTACCGGGGTAGTTTGCCGGAGTGGAATTGTCTGCTTGTTGACCGGACCCTGGCCGCTAATGTCGAATTGCAGCAGCTTGGGCGGGTTCATCACCGTGGCGTAGAGGTAGCTGCCGGCCGAAAACTCCACCCCGTAGTACTTGCCCTCGCCCTTGTCCACCACGTAGGGCGTCTGCGGATTGGCGCTCACCATGCCCGTGTTGGTATCGAAGCTGAACAGCTCGACGGTGCTGCTGCTGTCGCCCAGCACCTCGCTGTAGCGGGCCACGGCCAGCCGCTGGCCGTCGGGCGTCACCTTCATCTGCCCGCGGTAGCCCACCGGCGACGCGCTCGGCGCGTGCAGCGAGCCCACCCGGGAAATGATGGGGATGGTGTCTACGCCTGTCGTGCGCACGCGGTAGGCCAGGAAGGCGTCGCCGCGGTTGGCGTTGCCGGATTTGGCATCCCCCCAGCCGTGCACGATGATCCAGATGTCGCAGCCGTTTTTGTGGAACACGCCCGTCATCTTCTCGGTGGTGCCCTTGGTGAGCGGCGTGTTCTTAGTGGCGAGCGTTACCGTGCCGGGGCCCCCACCGGCGGGGATGATAATTTCCGAGTAGCTCAGGCCTTTGGGGCCGCCCGCTGCGTCCTGGGTGAAAATGAGGTAGCGCGTTTCCGCCCCCGGCATCCCCACGGGCGGGCTGCCGGGCATCCGGATGGGCAGGGGCCCGTCGGTAACCAGCCGGTTGCCGCCCATGCCCGTGCCGTTGGCCATGATGCTGCCGTTGCCGTTCCAGATGGTGTCGCCGTTGCTGTAAAAGAGAATCTTGCCCATGCCGTCCGACATTACCCCCGCGCCGGCGGGGGCCGTCATCTGGCCATTCGTCAGCACCGTGGGTGGGATGGAATCGCTGGCGGCGTTAAAGTCGAGCCCCGCCTTGTAGCCGAAGTACCAAGTGTTACCAAACTTCTCGTCCTGGCTACATTCGGGTGGCGCCGCCGGGGCCGTTTGCGCGCGGGCCGTGGTGGCCGCACCGCCCAGCAGCAGGAGCAGCAGCGCGAGCAGCCAGCCGGCCGCCGGCCACCGCCCGCTGGGGCCCCGGCGGCCGCTGGCCAGCCGGGCGGCCTTAGCGAGCAGCGTAAAAATTTGGGTAATGGATAGGATAGAATAGGGTAGCGCTGCGGGCATAGGAAGGCAGATAAATGGACAGTTCGGCAAGCGGAAGCCCCGAAGGAGAAGCACTGCTCGTTGCCCTTAAGAAACGAAGTCTGAGGGCCGGTTATTGCTAAAGAATAGCGCCGGCAGTCGGCTTCAGTAAAGCTACGCACTGCCAGCCGGGTTTGTGCAAAGCAATGCCCGAATAGTGCCGAAGGGCCCACGGGCCACTCCTATCCGAATGAATGGACCCGCCCGGATCCTGGGGCCCCACCGGGCGCGCCCGGTGCCCAGCCCGCAGCAGCTCCCATACCCAGGCGCGCCAGGGCGTGCAGGGCCGCCAACGCATGGGCTTCGCCGGAGTTCGTGGCGTGGCCGGCCGGGCTTTTCAGGGCCGCGGGGCGCGCCCAATGGGGGCGGGCGGCAGCGGGCGGCGCAGCGAGTCGCGCCGGAAGATGGAAAGTGCCTTGATGCCCCCGCCCGGCCGGTAGGCCAGTACCTCGGGCCCAGGCTGTCGGCGTAGGGCTGCGGGTGCCAGCGGTAAGCAGTGAGGTAGTAGCGGGCCGCCGGGCCGTTGACGAGCCGGATGCGCCGCTGCTGCGCCGGCTTCATCACCAGCCAGTTCACGTATATAATGGCGGGCTGGGGGCCCGTCACGGTGATGAGGGGGCTGGGGTCGTGGCGCAGCAGCCACTCCAGGCCGTAGCGGTAGCTGGGGCCCCAGTAGTCGCGCTCAAACAGGCGCTCGGCCGTGGCGTTGGGCAGGCAGCTGAAGTAGGTTTGCTGGTTGGGGTAGGCCCGGACGAGGAACCGCAGCGTGCGGGCCCCGTCGAGCGCCACCAGCCCCAGCGCCAGGCCCACGAGCCCGCGCCGCCACCCGTTGGGGCCCCGCAGCACCGGGCCCCAGCGGTGGGCCAGGGCCCGCGCCCCGCACGCCGCCAGCAGCAGCAGCGCCGGGTACACAAAGTACACGTGCCGCCACCCATCAAACACCACCGAGTGCAGCCCGATGATGGCCACCAGCGGGGCCAGCAGCCACAGCAGCAGCAGGCCGTCGAGCTGCGCGGCCCAGCGCCAGTTGTGGCGGCTGCGCCACAGCTGGCGCGCGGCCCCGGCCGCCCCCACCCCGGCCGCCAGCACATAGGGCAGCGGGGTAGTGATGACGATCCAGACGGGCAGGTAGTGCCAGGGCAGGGCCGGCGCGGGCACCAGCCGCCCCCCGTACAGCGTGGTGCCGGGCCAGGGCACGTGGCTCATCACGCCCAGCGCGTAGCGGAAGCTGGCCAGCGGGTGCTCCCAGAGGTAGGGCCAGCAAGCCACGACCGCGGCCACCGTGGCCCCGGCGTACAGCCCCGCCACGCCCAGCAGCCGCCACCGCTCGGGGCCCCGCCCGGCGCGCCAGGCCAGCCACCCCAGCCAGCCCAGGCCAAGCGCGGGCAAGAGCACGCCCGGCATCCGTACGCCAATGGCCAGCCCCGTGGCCCCGGCGGCCAGCAGAGCCCGGCCAGCTGCCGGCCGCCGGGCCAGCCAAGCCAGGGCCAGCATGGCCACCGTAAACAGGGACATGAAGCCAACGTCCTTCCCGTTGTAAAAAGCCTCGGCAAAAAACCGGGGCGAGAGCACCAGCAAGGCCGGCGCCAGCAGGGCCCAGCCCCGGTGGCCAAAGCGCAGCCGCCCCAACCCGTACAGGGCCACCACGCCCGCCACAAACACCAGAAACACGAAGCCGTGCCGCACCGCGTAGTAGCCGCGCGGCTGCCGCGGGTACAGCAGTTGGCCCAGCACGGCGGCGGGCGTTTCCACCACCGGGCCGTGGATGATGCCGCTCGTGGGCAGCCAGGCTAGGCGCGCATCGGTGGGCAGGCGGGCCTGCCAGCGGGCCGGGGCCAGGCGGCGGGCCACGTAGTTTGCCGTCACGTTGCCCAGGTTGTGGTCGGTGAATTCGTCCCAAGAGATACCGTAGCCCCGGTACAGGGCCGCCCCCAGCCCCAGCAGCAGCCCCAGTAGCAACAGGGGCCCCCAGCGGCGCCCGGCCCGCAGAGCAGCCTTAACGAAAAAATTAGCCATCGGCCCGCAAGGTAAAGCCGGCCAGTCTGGGGGCCCGAGAGCGGGCCGCCCACGTTCGGGGCGGCCGGGACCCCGGGGCCCGGCCCGGCCCTTCCCATTTCCGGCCTGGCCGGGGCCCGCGCGGAGGCCGGCAAATTTGAACGGGGGCCCCGGCTTGACCTTCCCTTAGCTTTCCGTAATTTTGAACTTGCTTCTGCCGCCATTTTCCGCAGGAGCTGCCGCGATGACCGTAGACAAGAACGACGACAAAGCTCCCCTCAACCCGCTGTTGCCGCAGCCCAAGCGCAAGATGAGCGGCCTGGGCCGGGGCCTCAACGCCCTGATTGAGGGCAGCTACGAGAAAAAAGGCGACCGGGAGCGCATCGTGGTGCCCCACCCGGCCAACTCGGTGGGCCTGATTCCGGTGGAGCAAATCGAGGCCAACCCCTACCAGCCGCGCACGCACTTCGACCAGGAGGCGCTGGCCGAACTCGCCGACAGCATCAAGATTCAGGGCATCATCCAGCCCGTAACGGTGCGCCAGCTGGGCCCCAACACCTACCAGCTCATCAGCGGCGAGCGGCGCTTGCAGGCCTCCAAGCTGGCGGGCCTCGACGCCATTCCGGCCTACATCCGCAAGGCCGACGACCAGCAGATGCTGGAAATGGCGCTGATCGAGAACATCCAGCGCGAAAACCTCAACGCCATCGAAATCGCCCTCAGCTACCAGCGCCTGCTGAGCGAGTGCGCCCTGCGCCAGGAAGAGCTGGGCGAGCGGGTGGGCAAAAACCGCTCGACCGTAACCAACTACCTGCGCCTGCTGAAGCTGCCGCCCGACGTGCAGGTGGGCCTGCGCGACGCTGAAATCACGATGGGCCACGCCCGGGCCTTGGTCAGCATCGAAGACCCCAAGCAGCAGGTGGCGCTGTACCGCCGCATCGTGGCCGAGGAGCTGTCGGTGCGCCGCGTGGAAGAGCTGGTGCGCAACGGCTTCGGCCGTACCCCGGCCGAGGGCCCCGCGGGCGCCGCCCGTCCGGCGGCCGAGCCGGTGGTGCCGGTGGCCGAGCTGCGCCGCACCGAGCGCCACCTCACCGACCGCTTCGGCTCGCGGGTGCAGGTGCGCCCGGGCCCCAAAGGCAGCGGCGAAATTAAAATTGCCTTCGATTCGGTGGAGGACATGCAACGCATTCTGCACATTCTGCACCCGGCTTAGTGAGGTTTCCTTTCACTGCTAGTCCGTTGGTTATGAATAAGTCTTTGTTGCACCTGGCGGCGTTGCTGCTGCTGGTGCTGGGCGCCGCCTGGGGCCCCCGGGCCGCCCGGGCCCAGGTGCTCGACCCCACCAACCCCAACGTCGTCAACCCCGCCGCGCCGCCCGTGGTGCGGCCCGATACGGCCCGCATCCGCAAGCCCACGCTGGCCGACAAGCGCAAAAAGAATACGGAGGACTCGCTGCGCCGCACCGAGAAATTCCTCGGCATGCGCGTGACGCCCCCCGCCAAGGCCGGCTACATGGCCCTGGTGCCCGGCCTGGGCCAGATTTATAACCGCCGCTGGTGGAAGCTGCCGCTCGTGTACGGGGCCCTGGGCACGGTGGCCGGCATCCTAATTTTTGAGCAGCAGGCCCTGACGGAGTACAGCAACGCCAGCGAGCGGCTGCGCACCGACTCGGCGATTCGCACCCAGACGTTTCCCATCGCGGCCCTGGGGCCCAGGGCCGGCAAGGAAAACAGCCCCGAAGCCATCCAGAACGGCATCGTTTTTTACCGCCACTACCGCGACGGGTTCATCTTTTATACGGGCATCGTGTACGGCCTGCAAGCGCTTGACGCCATTGTGGACGCGCACCTGAAAACCTTCGATGTGGGCGACGACCTCACCCTGCACTGGCAGCCCACCATGCTGTGGGCCCCTGGAGGCCCCGGCATTCCGGTGGTGCCGGGCGTGGCCGTGGCCCTGCATTTCAAGTAATATTTTCGCATGAACATCCTCCTCATCGGCTACGGCAAAATGGGCCGCACGCTGGAAGCCCTGGCCACCGCCCGCGGCCACCGCATCGCGGGCATCGTGGACCCCAGCCAGCCCCGACGGCCCCGCCATCGCCGACTTCACGGCCG
>NZ_MDZA01000091.1 GCF_001816125.1 Hymenobacter coccineus
GAAGTGCAGCACTTGCGGCGGCGGCTGCCCGGGGGGCCCGGGCTCGGGCCGGCCGGGCCCCGTCGGCCGCTTTGTTTGGGGCCCTGCACCGGCAGCGGTGGGGGGGCGAGGGCGGCGTTTGCCCTGCACTTGTGCGAGCTGGTGTGGCGGCACGCGCTGCCCGCGCCGGGCCCGGGCCGCAGCCGGGTGCTGGATTTCCGGCGCGATGAGCCGCTGATGGCGCGGCTGTTCGAGCAGTTTGTGCGCAACTTCTACCGACGCGAGCAGCGGCAGTACCGGGTGTTTGCCGAAACCATTGCCTGGCAGGCCCAGGCCGCCGCGCCCGCCGACCTCGACCTGCTGCCCACCATGCTCACCGACACGACGCTGGAGAGCCCGGCCCGCAAAATCATCCTCGACACCAAGTACTACGCCGCCGCCCTGCGCCCGCGCTACGACCGCCCGCGCCTCATCGCGCCCCACCTCTACCAGCTGTTTGCCTACCTGCAAAACCAGGCGCCTGCCCCCGGCCAGGCCCTGGAAGGCATTTTGCTGTACCCCGCCGCCCCCGCGCCGGCCGCGCCCCCGCTCGACGCGCGCTACACCCTGGGGCCCCACCCCGTGCGCGTGGCCACCCTCGATTTGCACCAGCCCTGGCCCGGCATCGCCGCCGATTTGCTGGCCCTGGTAGCCTGATAGGCAATGCTTATTACCCTGATAATTAATGCCCATTACAGGGCATAAAAAAACAGCCCGGACTTTCCATGAGGAAAATCCGGGCTGTTCAACCGGGGGGGTACGAGCCAGCCCGAAGGCCGGCGGGCAACTACTTAGGAGCCTCGGTGGTGGTGGTGGTGGTGGCAGCAGGAGCCATGGCGCCATCGGCAGGAGCCGTGGTGGTGCCAGCAGCAGGAGCCATCGCGCCGTCAGCGGCCGGAGCCATTGCGGTGGTGTCGGTGCTCATGGTGGTGGTGGTCTCGGTGGTAGCCGGGGTGGTGGTGGTGGTTTCGGCGGTCTTCGACTCGCACGACGACAGACCAGCGGTGAGGGCGAGGCCCAGGGCAGCAAATTTAACGAGCTTGTTCATGTTGGGGTATTTTTGAAAAGATTTTAACTGAAAATCGCTCTTTATCCGTCTTTCCGTAAAAGGTAACCCGCCCGTCAAAACTTTTTTTCCGGCGGGTTACTTCCCACCCTTCCTTGTATTAACCCCCAAAGCGAATGAGCAGAGGCGACTCTTCTTCTTCATCTTCGACTCCCTTGGTACCCGCCCCCGACGAAGCCTTGATTGCCGCCATCCGTGGGGGCGACGAGCGGGCCCTGGCGCAGCTCTACCGGCTGCACTGGCCCATGGTGTCGCACTTCGTGCTGCAAAACAGCGGCTCGGACGACGACGCCCAGGACGTGTATCAGGAAGGCGTGATGGTTTTTTATGAAAAGGTGCGCGACGGCTCGCTTGAGCTTAGCTGCCAGATCAAAACCTACCTCTACGCCGTGTGCCGCCGCCTCTGGCTCAAGCGCCTCACCAGCAAAAGCCGCTTCGGTGTGCGCTTGCAGGAAGACGAAGACTTGGGGCCCCTGCACCACACCGGGGCCGAGGACGACCTGCTCGCCGCCGAGGAACAGGACCGCCGCTTCACCACCATGAGCGAGGCCCTCGACCACCTCGGCGAGCCGTGCCGCTCGCTGCTCGAAGGCTTCTACCTGCTGGAGAAATCCATGCAAGACCTGACGGCGGAGTTCGGCTATACCAACGCCGACAACGCCAAAAACCAAAAATATAAGTGCCTCGTGCGCCTCAAAAAACTCTTCTTTGCCCACTACAAGGAAGCCCCTATCTAGAATTTCAGTGAACAGTTATCAATGAGTAGTGAACAGTGAACAAGGTGCAGTTACCGGCTTGCAGCTGGCCCTTTCCGGGGCCCCCGCCGCTAATGGATAACTGCTCACTGCCAACTGATAACTGAAAAGCTGCCGCCGCCATGCAAACCGAAGCCGATTACTACGCCTTATTTGACGCCTACGCCCGGGGCGAGCTGGCCCCGCCGGCCCGCACCGGCCTGGAGGCCCGCCTGGGCGCCGACCCCGACTTTGCCCTGCGCTACGCCGATTTCGACGAGCTGACGGGCACGCTCCGGGCCGTGGGCCAGCGCCGCGCCCTGCGCCAGCAGCTGCGTGACCTGCACGCCGAAATGCTGGCCGAAACCTCGGCGCAGCAGCCAGCGGCCGACGCGCCGGCCCCCGGGGCCCTGCGCGCCACCGTGAACCCGCTGCTGCGCATTTCGCGCACCGAGCGGGTGCTGCGCGATTTTTGGAGCGGGCACCGGGCCACCGTGGGCGTGGCCGCCTCGGTGGCGGTGCTGGCCGTGTTTGGCTCGCTGCTGGGCCTGGAAGCGTGGCGGACGTTCAGTGCCAAGCCCTCGACGTACGGCTACACAATGCTGCGTCTGGAATTGAAGCAGCTGCAAAAAAACCAGCGCGCCCTCAGCCGCAGCCTCAACCAAGTGGATACCGGCAAGGGCGGGGCCCCAGCGCCCGTTAACAACGGCAAGTTCAGCGGCACGGGCTTCGCCCTCACCGCCGACGGCTACCTAGTCACGAGCTACCACGTAATCCAAGGCGCTGATTCGCTGCTGATTGAAGGCCGCGACCAGCAGCACTACCACGCCGAAACGGTGTACGCGGACCGGGCCCACGATTTGGCCATCCTGCGCATCAAGGACCGCGACTTCAACGGCTTTGGCCGCCTGCCCTACACCTTCAAGGCCGGGCAGGCCGACCTGGGCGAGCGGGTGTACACCCTGGGCTACCCGCGCGAGGACATGGTGTACGGCGACGGGGCCCTAAGCGCCCGCTCGGGTTTCGGCGGCGACACGGCCTTCTATCAAGTCAGCATTCCGGTGAACCCAGGTAACTCCGGGGGGCCCTTGCTTGACGAGCACGGCAACCTCATTGGCGTGGTAAGCGGCCGCCAGAGCGACGCTCAGAGCGCGGCCTTCGCCACCAAGTCGTCGCTGTTGCTGCGCCTCGTCGATTCGCTGGCCAAAAAGCAGCCCGCCGCCCCCTACCACCTGCCCCATACCAACCGCCTAGTGGGCACCCCGCGCCCTCAGCAAATCAAGAAGCTGCAAGACTTCGTGTTCGTCGTGAAGGTGTTCGAGAAAGACTAAGCGTTTGCTTAACAACCAAAAAGGCCCGGCAGCTCATCGAGCTGCCGGGCCTTTTTGGTGGCTGAACCCGCCGTCATTCGGTAGCAATGGTGGCCTGAATGGCGGGGTTGTACACCACGTTTTGATAGGCGGGCAGGGGGTGCCAGCCGCGGCCCGCCACGAAGACCCAGCCCAGGTTTTGCGCCTCCCTCATGCCTTGCAGCACTTGCCCGTAGCGGCTGGTGGGGCGCGGCTGTTTGTCCAGCCCCGTGGTTTCGTAGCGGCACAGAAAACGGTCGTCGGTGTACACCCATTCCAGGGCTACGAAGAAGCCGGCCGGCGGGTGAAATTTGGAGGGCGAGTCCTGTTAGATCGACGGCGTGCCACCCTTCCCGGCTGGGAGTAGTGAGCAGGGTTTTGGTGAGTAAGTCGGTGTCGGGGCCCCACCGGGCCCGTCGGCTGCGTAGAGGCGCACCCGGAACGGGGCCTGGCTCAGGGCTTTGCCATCGCAGGGCGTGCCCAGGGTTTGGATGAGCCCATTGCCTAGCAGAAAGGCCACTTGCTGGAGGTAGCCGGCCGCGCCCGGAGCAAAAAAGCGCGCCAGCTGGTAGCCACGGCTGCTGGCCCCAGGCCCGCTGCACGCGTAGCCCAGGCGGTGGCTGCGCCCGATGGGCCCCACCACCACCACGGGCCCGGGCCGCACCACCACCGCCCCCAACGCCACCGGCAGGGCCACCAGCTGCACCCGCAGGGGCCCGGCCGCGGGCACTGCCACCCGGCCCGGGCCGTAGCCCAGCGCCGAAACCACCAGCGAATCGGTCGGATCCGAAGCCGCGGGCAGCACCAGCCGAAACGCGCCGGCCGCGTTGCCTTGGGCCCCGGCCTGCAAGCGCAGCAGCTCCACCGTGGCGAAGGGCACCGGCTGACCAGTGCGCTGCTCCACCACGGTGCCGGTAATAAGGGCCTGGGCCGGGCTGCCCCTGGGGCCCCCAGTAGCAGGCTTGCTAGAAAGTAGCCGCGGTGAGCCATGCCGCAAGGAGCTGCCAATTAGCCAATAGGTTGCAACGGCAGCACCTGCCCACTGCCCAGGAACTAAGCTGGGGCTCCCGCTGGCAATTCCTGGACTGCCGCGCCCGGGCCTCATCTGGAACTGCCGCTCAAGAAACCTAAAAAGGCCCGGCCGCTCGTCGAGCAGCCGGCTTTTTAGGTTTCTTGAGCGGCAGTTATTTGCTGGGCATCAGCACGGCATCGATGGAATGTACGACGCCGTTGGTGGTGGTGATGTCGGCCTTCTCCACGGTGGCCGAGCCGCCCTTGGCGTCCACAATCATTACGCTCTCGCCCTGTTTCTTCACCGTCAGCATTTCGCCTTGCACGGTTTTGAGCTGTTGGCCATCCGTAAGGGAGGCAGCTTTATAGCTGCCGGGCACCACGTGTAGGTAAGGATGTTGCTGAGCATCTTTTGGTTAGCGGGCAGCAACAGGTCGTCGACTGTGCCGGCGGGCAGCTTGTCGAACGCCTCGTTGGAGGGCGCGAACACGGTGTAGGGGCCCTGGCCCTTGGCGGCATCGGCCAGGCCCGCGGCTTGCAGGGCCCTGAGCAGGGTGGTGTGGTCGGGCGACATAGCGATGCTGCCGGCCAGGTCTTTGTTGGTGGCTTGGGCGGCGGCCGGTAGCTCCGCGCCCACTAGTAGGAGTAGGCCCAGCAGGGCGGCGAACAACGATTGCTTGCGCATGGGAGCAGGGGTTGGGCAGGAGGGTGCCACCCAAAGTTCCGCCCCAGGTTTTTTGTTTGTGATTATAAACTGATTAATAATTATTTAATCCAGGCATCAAGCCCCGGGGCGGAGTCGCCCGCCGCCCAGGGCCCCTACCTAGAACCACTGCGCTGCCTGCTGCATCAGCTGCTCCAGGGCGGCTTGGTCGTCGGCGTCGAAGTCGTTAAGCTGGTCGCTGTCCACGTCGAGCACGGCCACCACTTCGCCGCTTTTGAGGACGGGCACCACGATTTCCGACTTCGAATCGGAGCTACAGGCGATGTGGCCGGGGAACTGCTCCACGTCGGGCACGAGCAGGGTGCGGGCCTGCGCCCAGCTGCCGCCGCACACCCCGCGCCCCTTGCGAATGCGGGTGCAGGCGATGGGGCCCTGGAACGGCCCGAGCACCAGTTCGTCGCCCTTCACGAGGTAGAAGCCCACCCAGAAAAAGCCGAACGCCTGCCGCAGTGCGGCGGCCGTGTTGGCCAGGTTGGCGGTGAGGTCGGGCTCGCCGGCGGTGAGGGCGTCGATTTGGGGCAGCAGCTCGGCGTAGCGGGCGGCTTTGGTGGTGGCGGTGAGGGCGAGGGTTTCGGCCATTGGAGGTAGCGTGGACTCTGCGAGTCCGTGCGTTTATAGGTGGTGGTTCAAATAGATTAAATTAAGTAACGCGCGGACTCGCAGAGTCCACGCTACTCGTTCAGGTAGCGAAATAACTGGTCGTCGCCCACGTCTTCGACGCTCTGCAAGCCGCTGAGGCCCAAGCGTGGGGCGGGGATGCCAGCCCCCAGCGTGCGGGGACTGCGCAAGACGCGGATTTCATCCCACAGCCCCGCATTCAGCAAGGCGTTGAGCACCGTGGGGCCCCCTTCTACCAGCACCGACTGCACCTGCCGCTGCCAAAGGTCGGCCATTATCTGGGGCATCAGGTCGTCGGCCTCGGTGAGGGTGGCGTAGGCGCGGTTGGGGGCGTCGGGGCGCTGGCGGTAGGTGTAGAACAGGGTGGGCTGTTGGCCGTCGAGCACGTGGTGGGTGGGCGGCAGGCACAGGTTTTTGTCGAGCACCACGCGCAGCGGGTCGGGGCCTGGCCAGTCGCGCACGTTCAGGTGGGGATTGTCGTGCAGGGCCGTGCGGGTGCCCACCAGAATGGCCTGCTCCTCGGCCCGCCATTGGTGGGTGAGGACGCGCGCCTGGGGCCCGCTGATGGCCACCGGCTGGAAGTAGCGCCCGGCCAAAAAGCCATCGGCCGTTTCGGCCCACTTCAGCACCAGGTAGGGCCGCTTTTTTTCGTGGAAGGTGAAGAAGCGCCGGTTCAGCCAGCGGCCCTCGGCGGCCAGCAGGCCGGTGCTCACCAGGGCCCCGGCGGCGCGCAGCTTCGCGTTGCCGCGGCCCGCCACCAGCGCAAACGGGTCGTCGTTGCACACCACCACCTCGGGCACACCGTGGGCGATGAGCAGGTCGGCGCAGGGGGGCGTTTTGCCGTGGTGGGCGCAGGGCTCCAGCGTCACGAACACGCGGCTCTCCGCCAGCAGCGACTTATCGGCCACGCTGGCCACGGCGTTCACCTCGGCGTGGGGGCCCCCGTACTGCTCGTGCCAGCCCTCGCCGATGATGCGGCCCTGGTGCGTTATTACGCAGCCCACCAGCGGGTTGGGCCGGGCGTAGCCGGTGCCGCGCAGCGCCAAGTCGAGGGCGCGGCGCATAAACAAAGCGTCGTCGGGAGCGTCGGGGAAGGGGGCGTCGGCCATGCCGCAAAAGTAACCGCGCCGCCGCACCGCGGGGCTGCTGGCTGCTGCGCCGGCCGGTGGGGCTCAGCATTGCCTTTACGCACCCCGTAACTACAGCGGTTTCGGAGTTTATGCGTAGTGTAGGGGCGGGCTTGCCCCCGCCCGTCCTGGAACGGAATTGTAGGGCGGGCGCGACCTGCGGGCGGGGGCAAGCCCCGCCCCTACGTCCACTAGTCCCGAAATGGCTATAGGTGGGGCCCCGCGCGGCGGGCGGATGCGGGTGCTTCTCCGCCAGAAACTGTTGAGAAACAGCAAGCCCGGCCGGGCTGTCTTGCCCGCGCACACGCAATGGCAAAGCAGCCCGGCCGGGCTGTTGCCACGGGCCAGAGACCGCCGGTTTTACCAGGGGCTGATGCCCGTTTCGGGTGCGTTGTCGTCGCTGAAGAACTGGCTGGTGGGGCCGTCGGGTCCCAGCGTGGCGGCGCGTACCAGGCGCGCGGCGGCATCGGCCACGCTGCCGGGGCCGCTGTGGTGGTTGAAGTCGGTGGCGGTGTAGCCGGGGTCCACGGCGTTCACTTTGAAGGGCGTGTCGCGCAGCTCGTAGGCCAGCATGATGGTGTAGGCGTTCAGGGCCGCCTTGGATGTATTGTAGGCGGCGGCTTTCACGGCGTAATACTTCCAGGATGGGTCGTTGTGCAACGTGAGCGAGCCCAGCCCGGAGGTCACGTTCACGATGCGGGGCGCGGGCGACTGCCGCAGCAGGTCGACGAAGGCCTGCGTCACCCCAACGACCCCAAACACGTTGGTTTCAAATACCTCCTTAATTGCGCGGACGTCGGTGCCGAGCGCTTCTTGCGGAAACGCCCCGCTGATGCCGGCATTGTTGATAAGCACGTCCAGAACGGTGGTTTTCTGCCCCAGGGCCTGCCGGGCGGCGGCGATGGAAGCACCGTCGGTTACGTCGATCTGGATGGGCTCGACCTCGGCGAAGCCTTCCGATTTGAGCTGGTCGGCGGCCTGCTGGCCTTTTGCTAAATCGCGGCTGCCCAGGTACACGTGGTAGCCGTGCTGGAGCAGTTGGCGGGCCGCTTCAAAGCCAATGCTTTTGTTGGCGCCGGTGATGAGTGCTGTCTTCATGGAGAATGCTAGTCAGTTGCTTAGGTGGTTGACAACACAAAATTACCGGGGCCCCCTTGCGCGGCTGGCACCCATTCCGCGGCATTACTGGTACATTTTGCGGATGGTGGCGCGGTACTCGGCCGGCGTCACGCCGGTTTCGCGCTTGAAGAAGCGGTTGAAATAGGACGCCTCCGAAAACCCGAGGTCGAAGGCCAACTCCTTGAGCGAGAGCGGGGTGTAGAGGAGCAGGCGCTTGGCCTCCAGTACCAGGCGCTCGTGCAGGTGCTTGATGGCCGGCTTGCCGCTCTGGGCCTTCACCACCTCGCTCAGGTGCCCCGCCGAAATGTGGAGCAGCGCCGCGTAGGCCCCCACCTCGTGCAGCTCGCGGTAGCATTCCTCCACTTTGGCCCGGTAGGTTTTCAGCAGGTGCTGGTCGGCCGAGGGCTCGGCGCCCGTGAACTGCTCGGTGTACAGCCGGCTCAAGTAGGTGAGTAGCACCGTGAGGTAGGCGGTGAGCATGCGGTGCTGCCACTCGCCGGGGCGGTGGTGCTCGGCCTCAATTTTGGCCAGCAGCTCCTCCACTAGGGCCCCATCGGCCGCCGTGAGCAGCAGCTCGTGCCCGCGGTGGGGGTTTTGGATGAGGGGCAGCTCCCGCAGGGCCGCGTTTTGCTGCAAGGCCAAAAACTCGTCGGTAAATTCGAGGCGGGTGCCCCAAAAGGGCGTGGCGGCTTCCTTGACCAATATTTGGCTGGGCGCGGTGAAGTACAGCGCGTTGTCCTGGCGCTCGTAGGGCGTGGCGTCTACCCAGTGCCGGCCGCGGCTGTGCTTCACAAACACCAGTAGGTAATACGCCTTGCGGTGCGGCAATAGCAGGTTTTCCTCGTAGGGCAAGTCGCCTTCCGAGCGCACGATGGTGAACAAGTTGCTCCCGGTGGCCCCGTCCTGCTCGAACGGATGCACCGGAATCGGCTGGTTACGGGTAAGCGTCTGCATAAATTGGGCTCCTGTAGTTTTCCACTAAGTACGGGCGCGGGGCCCCAGCCGGAAAACCAGGCGGGCCAGGCCAGCCTGGTAGCCGCGAGCTTCTGCGCAATGGCCGCGCCGCCGGGTTTCGAAGGGCAGGGGCTCCGTGGTTTTGGCCGGCAATGGCCCGTGGCTTGGGTGGGTGCTGCGGGGAAAGCCGGCGGGATGTTGCCCGGGGCCCCACCTTTGCCCGATGACCACCCGTGCCCTCACCGACCACCTCGCCCTGGCCCTCGCCGCCACCTACCCCGCCCCGGAGGCCGCCGCCATCGCCGCGCTGGTGGCCGAGCACGTGCTGGGCCTCGATGCGCTCCAGCGCCGCATGCGCGCCCAGGAGGCGTGCCCGCGGCGTGCAACAGCAGCTGCCGGCCCTGGAGGCCCGCCTGCTGGCCCACGAGCCGGTGCAGTACGTGCTGGGCACCGCCTACTTCGCCGGCATGGAGCTGGAAGTGACGCCCGCCACCCTCATCCCGCGCCCCGAAAC
>NZ_MDZA01000092.1 GCF_001816125.1 Hymenobacter coccineus
GACGCCACGCTGCGCCGCGTCAACTCCGACTACGACGCCAAGCGCCACCGCGACCTGGCCCTGGCCCCGCCCCTGCTGCGGGTGCTGCCCCCGGGCACGTTTGCCCGCTGGCTGGCCGGCCAGGGCAAGCTCGGCGGCCAGCACAAAGTGCCCCGTTTGCTAAATTCGCGGGCCGTGCTGGAGCAGGTGCTGGCCGTGGCCGCGGGGGCCCCGGCGTAGGACAAAACTCCGTTTGCAACCAAGCAATCCAAGCTATATATTTGTCCGTAAGTAATTGCCCGACAGGCATTACACTAATGGATATTTTAGGGATTTATTTTTATGATTCTGTTGTCTTTTTGACAACCGGTGCCTAGTTCGGTTATTTTTACTACTTATCCTATCTTACCTTGCCCACCCTCTCCGTTCCCCGTCCCCCCCGCGATTCGCGCCGCTGGCGCCAGGCCGCCCAGCGCAACCGCCCCGCCGATGACCTTGAAAACCGGCCTTTTTTATGGGTCTTAGTAGCTACGATAGCCGTGGTATTGGGCGCGGTAGGCATCCTGCTAGCGCAATCGATTCGCATCAACGACCTGGCCGACCAGCCCGCGCTCATCGAGCAGTCCCGCTAAAGCGGTTCTTCCGTTTATGCATTGAGATAAAAGTTGAGGATTAAAAGTTAAAACTGCTAGTAGGCAACACTTTAACTTTTAATCCTCAACTTTTGACTTCTTTACAAAACGTACACTAACCCGGGAACGGGGCGTGGTTAGCCTGCGGGGGCCCCACGCCTCGCCTTACTCGTCCAGTAGGCCGCCGACCAAGCCCCCCAGCACGCTGCCGCTCTCCTTCTGGGCGTTGCCGCCGCCGGGGGCCAGTGCCCGAATGAGCTTTTTGACGGGCATGGATTGCAGCCAGACGCGGCCGCTGCCGCGCAGCGTAGCCAGCAGCAGCCCCTCACCCCCAAAAATCATCGATTTCAGGCCCCCAGCGCGGGCCACGCTGAAGTCGAGGCCGGGCTCGAAGGCCACCACGCAGCCGGTGTCCACGCGCAGCAGCTCGTTGTTCAGCTGCTTTTCGATGATGGTGCCGCCCGCGTGCACGAAGGCCTTGCCGTCGCCGGTGAGCTTTTGGAGAATAAAACCCTCGCCGCCGAACAGGCCGGCCCCGAATTTTTGGTTGAAGTGCAGGCTCATTTTGGTGCCCTTGGCGGCGGCCAGAAAGCCGTCTTTCTGCACAATAAGGCCCTGGGGCAGGGTACCCAAATCGAGCGGGATGATGGTGCCCGGGTACGGGGCCGAAAAGGCCACCTTGCTCTTACCATAGCTGCCGCGGTGCGTGAAGTGCGTGAGAAACAGCGACTCGCCGGTGAGCAGCCGCGTGCCGGCCGAGAACAATTTGCCCATCAGGCCCTGGTCGGGGGCCGAGCCGTCGCCCATCTTGGTTTCGAAGGCAATGGCTTCCTCCATGTACACCATGGCGCCGGCTTCGGCCACCACGGTTTCGTTGGGGTCCAGCTCAATTTCCAGCACCTGGATGTCGGTGCCCAAGATGCGGTAGTCTACGTCGTGCGAGAACATGGCGGCGGGGGCCGGCTGGTGCGCGGCCGGGGGCAAAGGTAGCCGCCCGCGCCGCCCGGCAATGGGGCCCCGGCGGCGCAATAATTTTCGCACCCGAAACGTTTCAACTAAAATATTAGTTGTACTTCGCTACCTTTAGCCACTCGCCCATTCCTCCGCCCATGCGTTGCCGTAGCCTACTCTTGCTGAGCTTACTATTGTGCGGGGCATGCGCCAGCAACCGCCCCGCTGCCAACCGCACCGACCGCCACGGCCGTAGCCAGGGCCGCTGGCGCACTTACTACGACGAGGCAGCCCGTACCCAGCCTTTCACGGCTGGGCGCTACCGCCACGGCCGGCCCGTGGGCACGTTTCGCTACTACGGGCCCACCGGGGCCCTGGCCCAAACCGAGCGCTACGGCCGCGAGGGCTACTGCGAGGTCACGTACTGGTACCCCGGCGGCCAGGTGGAGCGCCGCGGCAAGGCCCAGTGGCTGACTGGCGCCAAGGGGGCCCGCTTCTACTGGTTCGGGCCCTGGACGCGCTACACCGAAACCGGCCAGGTGCGGGCCGTCGAAACCTACACCAACGGCAGTCACACCGCCACCGACGTGTACCAGGCCGGCCGCCTCACCACTACCGAAATCTATAAAAACGGCCAGCTCATCGAAACCCGCCCCGTACAGTAAGGGGCAGCTGTAAGAATCCATTCAGTAGAAATTTGTCATTCCGACAAAGGAGGAATCTGGACAGACCCGATCAAGGATACGCCTCAGATTCCTCCTTCGTCGGAATGACAAATTTCTACTGGCCAGCTTCTGAGCATAGAGTCCTTAAAAACGGTCATGCAGAGCGTAGCGAAACATCTCTTCCACATCGCTGAACGGTTGGTTTAGTCAGCGGGAGAGATGCTTCGGCTGCGCGGACGCTAGATAAGCATGACCGGCTTTTTGAAGCCTCACCTAAAAGACCCGGGGCCCTATTCGTCGGTGGCGGGCAGCTCGCCGCGGGTTTCGGCGGCTTCGGAAGCGTCGTCGCCTTCGGATTTCTTACGCTTGGCCTCGCGGCTGGTACGCTTCATGAAGTCCTCGTCGGTTTCTTCGGGCTCAGGGGCCCCGTCTTCGTCTTCGCTCTTTTCGCCGAACTGGCCGGCGCGGTCCACCAGCTTTTTGTCGCGCACGTGGCGGCCCAAGAACTGGTTAATTTGCTCGATGCTGTAGTTGGAGGTGATTTCGCCCAGCGGGTTCACCCCGATTTCGAAGCCCTCTAACTCCTTGTGCACGCGGGCTTTTTTGTCGGGGTCGGGGGCCGCTTTTTTAGGCTTGACGGGTTTCTTGGCCATAACGAGGGTAGTGAGTGGTAATGCAAGGGGCCCCGTTGCCAAGCAAAAAGGCCGCGCCGTAGTGCATACGGCGCGGCCTTGGGCAAGGGTTGTGCGGAGGGCTACGCGGCCGGGGCCCCCAGGCGCTCCACGGCGGTGCGCAGGCGGCCGGCTACCTCGTCGGTACCGAGGATGACGAGGGTTTCGAACAGGTCGGGGCCGGCGGCGGCGCCGGTCACGGCCACGCGCAGGGCTTGCAGCACCTGGCCGGGCTTGAGGCCCTGGGCTTCCACGGTCTGGGTGAACAGGTTTTTGAGGCCCTCGGCCGAGGCCGTGGGGGCCCCGGACAACGCATCGGCGTAGGCGGCGAGGGCGTCGGCCACCTGGGGGTTCCACTTTTTGGCCACCACGGCGGGGTCGTACTCCATCGGGGCGTCGAAAAAGTACTTGGCCTCCTGCCAGAAATCCTGCGGGAAGCTCACGCGCTCCTTCATCACGCCCACAATTTGCTCGGCTTTTTCGGGGGTGCAGCTCAGGCCGTGGGCGGCCAGGGCCTCCAGCAGGTACGGGGCCAGCTCGGCATTGGGCTGGGCGCGCAGGTAGTGCTCGTTGTACCACTTGGCCTTGGCCACGTCGAACTTGGCCGGCGACTTGCTCACGCGGTCGATGGCGAAGGCTTCGATCAACTCGTCCATCGAGAAAATCTCCTGCGCCGTGCCCGGGTTCCAACCTAGGAAAGCCAGGAAGTTTACCAGCGCCTCGGGCAGGTAGCCGTCCTCGCGGTAGCCGCGGCTGACGGTGGGCTCGCCGGTTTCGGCGTCGGTGCCGTGCCACTCCAGCGGGAACACCGGGAAGCCCAGGCGGTCGCCGTCGCGCTTGCTGAGCTTGCCCGTGCCGTCGGGCTTGAGCAGCAGCGGCAAGTGGGCGAACTGCGGCATGGTGCTTTCCCAGCCCAGGTAGCGGTACAGCAGCACGTGCAGCGGCGCCGAGGGCAGCCACTCCTCGCCCCGGATGACGTGCGAAATGTCCATCAGGTGGTCGTCCACGATGTTGGCCAGGTGGTAGGTTGGCATGCCGTCTGACTTCATCAGCACCTTGTCGTCCACGGCACTGGAGTGCACCACCACCCACCCGCGGATCATGTCCTGGAAGCGGATTTCCTCCTTGCGGGGCACTTTCAGGCGAATGACGTAGGCCGTGCCCGCGTCGAGCAGGGCCTGGGTTTCGTCCTCGGGCAGCGTCAGCGAGTTGCGCATCTGGGCGCGGGTGATGCTGTTGTACTGCGGGTTGGGCACCTTGGCGGCCTGCAGGCGGGCGCGCATGGCGTCCAGTTCCTCGGGCGTGTCGAAGGCGTAGTAGGCAAAGCCGTCGGCGATGAGCTGGTCGGCGTACTGGCGGTACATGGGCTTGCGCTCGCTCTGCTTGTAGGGCGCGTGGGGGCCCCCAACGCCCACGCCCTCGTCAATCACGATGCCGCACCAGGCCAGCGCCTCCAGGATGTACTGCTCGGCGCCGGGCACGAAGCGGTTCTGGTCGGTGTCCTCGATGCGCAGGATCATGGTGCCGCCCAGCTTGCGGGCCAGCAGGTAATTGTACAAAGCGGTGCGCACGCCGCCGATGTGCAGGGGCCCCGTGGGCGAAGGCGCGAAGCGCACCCGAACGTTTCTCTCGGTCATATCACTAAAAAAAGCGCGTCCCGCCATAAAGCCGGAACGCGCCGCAAAGGTAAGGCCGGGGGCCCCGGCTAGCCGCGCCGGCCGCCCACGCGCCACAGCACGAAGCCCAGCAGCGTGATGCCGCCCCGGATGGCCCAGGCCGCGTTGGGGCCCCAGTTATTCATCCAGTTTAAAAAAACGTACTGCCCGTTGGGGTTGATCATCGGCAGCGCCGTCGAAATAATGCCGACGAATATCAAAAAGAGGCCAAGTTCTTTCATGGAAATCAGGCAAAAAAAGATTAGGAATAAGCTGGTTATCTAACGCGCCCGGGGCCCTATTTCGTATCTGCTAGGGCCCCTAAAAGTCGAAGACCAGGGACCCCAGGAGTATCGTTCAGCGGTTACCGGGCAGCCGGCGAAAAGCCGGCAGCCCGGCCCAGGGGCCCTAGGCACCTACGGCGATGCAGGAGATTTCTACTTCCACGTCGCGCGGCAGGCGGGCCACTTCCACGGTTTCGCGGGCCGGCGCGGTGGCGTCGGCGAAGTACGTGCCGTACACCTGGTTGATGGTGGCAAAGTTGCCCAGGTCCTTCACGAAGATGCTGCACTTCACCACGTTGGTGAGCTGCAGGCCGGCGGCGGCCAGCACGGCGGTGAGGTTCTTCAGCACCTGGTGGGTCTGGGCGGTCACGTCGCCGGGCACGAGCTGGCCGGCCGCGTCCAGCGGTATCTGGCCCGACACGTACACGGTGTTGCCGGCGCGCACGGCCTGGCTGTAGGGCCCAATGGGCGCGGGCGCCTGGTCGGTGAGGATGATTTGGTGGGGCATTGCTTAAATGTGAAAATGGGGAGAATGTGAAAATGAGGGGGAATGTGGAGGATGTGAAAATTGATTAATTCTCGTCAATTTTCACATCCCCCACATTTCCCCTCATTTTCACATTCTTTTTACTCCACCGTTACCGATTTGGCCAGGTTGCGGGGCTGGTCCACGTTGCAGCCGCGCATCACGGCGATGTGGTAGCTGAGCAGTTGCAGCGGAATGACCGACACGAGCGGCATCAAGGCCTCCGAGGTGTAGGGCACTTCGATGACGAACTCGGCCATGCCGGGAATCACGTCGTCGCCCTCCGTCACCACGGCGATGATGCGGCCCTTGCGGGCCTTCACCTCTTGGATGTTGCTCACCACCTTCTCGTAGGAGCTGTCGCGCGTGGCGATGACCACCACCGGCATGTTCTCGTCGATGAGAGCAATGGGGCCGTGCTTCATCTCAGCGGCGGGGTAGCCCTCAGCATGTATGTAACTGATTTCCTTGAGCTTGAGGGCCCCTTCCAAGGCCACCGGAAAGTTGTAGCCGCGGCCCAGGTACAAGAAGTTGGGCACGTCGCAGAACACGGCCGCGATGTTACGGATTTCGTCGTCCAGCTTCAGGGCCTGCTCCACCTTGGCCGGAATCGTGTCCAGCTCCACCATCAGCTCGCGCAGCTTGGTGTCGGTAATCGTGCCGCGCTTCTGGCCCATGAGCATGGCCAGCAGGGTCAGCACCGTCACTTGGGCCGTGAAGGCCTTGGTGCTGGCCACCCCAATCTCGGGGCCCGCGTGGGTGTAGGCGCCGGCGTCGGTGGCGCGGGCAATGCTGCTGCCCACCACGTTGCAAATGCCGAAGATGGTAGCGCCCTTGCTCTTGGCCAGCTCAATGGCGGCCAGCGTGTCGGCCGTTTCGCCGCTCTGCGAAATGGCAATCACAATGTCGCGCTCCGTGATGATGGGGTTGCGGTAGCGGAACTCCGAAGCGTACTCTACCTCCACCGGAATGCGGGCCAGGTCCTCCAGCAGGTACTCGGCCACCAGGCCGGCGTGCCAAGAGGTGCCGCAGGCCACGATGATGATGCGCTGGGCGTTCACGAATTTCTGCTCGTAGGCCCGGAAGCCGCCCATGTTCAGGTGGCCGGCATTCATTTCCAGGCGGCCGCGCATCGAATCCATGATGGAGCGCGGCTGCTCAAAAATCTCCTTCAGCATGAAGTGCTCGTAGCCGCCCTTCTCGATGCTATCCAGCTCCAGTTCCAGCTTCTGGATGTAGGGCGTCTGCTCCACATCTTCCTTGCTACGCAGTTCCAGCCGCCCGTCGCGGATGATGGCAATCTCGTAGTCGTTCACGTACACCACCTCGTTGGTGTACTCGATAATGGGCGTGGCGTCGGAGGCAATGAAAAACTCGCCGTCGCCGATGCCAATCACCATCGGCGAGCCCTTGCGGGCGGCGATGAGCTGGTTGGGGGCGTCGCGGCTCATCACCACGATGGCGTAGGCCCCTACCACTTCGTGCAGGGCCAGGCGCACGGCTTCTTCCAGGTTGCAGTGGTTTTGGGTCTGAATTTCCTCGATCAGGTTCACGAACACCTCCGTGTCGGTGTCCGAATGAAACTCGTGGCCTTGCTGCTGCAAGTGCGTTTTCAGGGCCGCGTAGTTCTCGATGATGCCGTTATGGATGATGGCAATCCGCTCCGAGGTAGAGTAGTGCGGGTGGGCGTTGGTGTCGTTGGGCTCGCCGTGGGTGGCCCAGCGGGTATGGCCCATGCCCACGCGGGCGTGGGTGTCCTTCTCGGCGATGTACTTCTCCAGCTCCGCCACCTTGCCTTTTTTCTTGTATACGTTCAGCTCCCCGTCGTTCATCAGGGCCACGCCAGCCGAGTCGTAGCCGCGGTATTCGAGCCGATGCAGGCCCTTAAGGATAATGGGGCAGGCCTGACGGTGGCCGATGTATGCAACGATGCCGCACATAGTAGTAAAGCGTTAAATAATTGAAGAATTACTAGAAAAAAAGCCGGCGGCCCATCCAAAGAAAGGATGGGCCGCCGACACAAAAATCACGTTACGCGCTCCGCACTAAGCGAAGCGGATGCCGCTGGAAATAGCTAACGTTAAGTACAAATACAGCGCGGTTCACAAGCAATGCAAAGCAATGAAAGGCGAAGCTACTGTTTTTTGGGTATTGGCGGGGCCCCGGGCCCCACCTCACACCATTTGCACCAAGCAATGAACTGATAATGAGCAAATAAAAAAATAGGGGCCGCCACTACGCGCTGCGTTGTTATTGCAGCTTGCCAAGAAGATGGCCGGGGCCCCGAGCGGCTTAGTTGGCCAACTCGTTGTAGAGGGCCAGGTAAGAAGAATGCAAGTTCTCGTCGGTAGCCACCTGGCTCAGGGTTTTGCGCGAGGCATACTCCTGGAACATGCCGTTCAGGTTGTCGGAGAAATCCTCGTCGGAGCGCACCACGGTGTCGGCGTAGTCCATGCCGATTTTTACGAAGCCGCTGAAGTCAGCCGTTTTCAGCGAATTCAGCATCTGGTCGTCGATGTCGAGCATCTTCGCTTTCGCCAGGATGTTGCCTTCAAATTTGTCCAGAAACTCGTTGTTATAGATCGAAAACACCGACTTGGCGTCCTTGAACACCGGGTCTTTGCGGTAAGTCGTTTTCAGGTAGAGCGGGATGAGGCCCGTCATCCAGTCCGAGCAGTGCACGATGTTCGGCGACCAGCCCAGCTTCTTCACTGTTTCCAGTACGCCCTTGCAGAAGAAGATGGCGCGCTCATCGTTATCGGCGTGGAAGTGGTCGTCCTTGTCCACCAGGGCCGATTTGCGGTGGAAGTAGTCCTCGTTGTCGATGAAGTACACCTGCAACTTAGCCGTCGGGATGGAAGCCACTTTGATAACCAGCGGCTTCTCGTCGTCGCCCACGGCAATGTTGATGCCCGAGAGGCGCACCACCTCGTGCAGCCGGTTCTTGCGCTCGTTGATGATGCCAAAACGGGGCACGAAAATCCGAATCTCACAACCCATTTCCTGCATGCCCGCGGGCAGCCGACGCAGCAGCTCTGCCACCTTCGTCGTGTTCAGGAAAGGGTCAATTTCGGTGGCCGCGTAGAGGATGCGCAACTTCGACATACAGGTGGATTTAAAGAAAAAATGAAAAGGCCATACGATGGCCGCACAAAATTACACAATTTTGGGCAGAAATTCAACCCCCTCTTTCCCGGGGCTCGGCCAACGGGCTCATTTCCCATGCAGATATTTTCTACCGTGGCCGAATTGCGCGCCTTTGCCGAGGCCGCGCGCTGCGCCGGCCACCGCCTGGGCCTGGTGCCCACCATGGGGGCCCTGCACGCCGGCCACCTCCAGCTGGTGGCCGCCGCCCGCGCCGAGTGCGACGCCGTAGTGGCCACTGTGTTCGTCAACCCCACGCAGTTCAACAACCCCGACGACTACCGCCTTTACCCGCGCTTGCCCCAGGCCGATACCGACTTGCTGGCCGCCGCTGGCTGCACCGCCGCCTTCCTGCCTAGCGCCGAGGAAATGTACCCCCAGCCGGCGGTATTGCGCTTCGACTTTGGGGCCCTGGAGCGGGTGATGGAGGGGGCCCAGCGGCCGGGCCATTTCAACGGGGTGGCCACGGTGGTGAGCAAGCTCTTCCACGCGGCGCGCCCCCACCGGGCCTATTTTGGGCAGAAGGACTGGCAGCAGGTGGCCATCGTGCGGCAGCTGGTGGCCGACTTGTCGTTCGACCTCGAAATCGTGGCCTTCCCCACGGTGCGCGAGGCCGACGGGCTGGCCATGTCCTCGCGCACCGCCGCTGGGCCCCACGGCCCGCGCCGCCGCGCCGCAGCTGCACCAGGCGCTGGCCGCCGCCGCCGCCCAGGTAG
>NZ_MDZA01000093.1 GCF_001816125.1 Hymenobacter coccineus
GGCGGCCCGCGAGGTGGCCTTCGCCCGCGGTACCACTGGCTTCCAGGCCACGCTGCTGGCCAACCTGGGCTACGTGAACCAGGCCGACCGCCTGGGCGCAGCGCCCCTGGCCTACCAGCGCCGGCTGCTGCTGGCGGCCCGCGAGGTGGCCTTCGCCCGCGGTACCACTGGCTTCCAGGCCACGCTGCTGGCCAACCTGGGCTACGTGAACCAGGCCGACCGCCTGGGCGCCAGCTACCTGGGCCTGCAAAACCAACAGCAAGTCAGCCTGGCCTTTAGCCTGCCGCTCGTGGACTGGGGCCGCCGCCAAAGCCTGGTGCGCACCGCCGAGCTGAACCGCGACCAGGAACAGCGCAACGTGGCCCAGGACGAGGCCACCTTTGCCCAAACCGTGCTCGTGCAGGCCCGCCAGCTGGGGCCCCTGGGCCAGCAGGTGGGCCTGGCCGCCCGCGCCGATTCGCTGGCCCAGCGCCGCTACGCCATCACCCGCGCCACTTACGAAGCCGGCCGCCTCAGCCTCACCGACTTGATCATTGCCCAGGCCGCCAAGGACGGGGCCCGGCGCGGCTACATCCTGGCCCTGCGCGCCGGCTGGGTGGCCCACTACCGCCTGCGGGCCCTCACGCTCTACGATTTTGACCGCCAAGTTGCCCTCAGCGACGACCCTTCTTAACTCTCTTCTTTCTCCCTCATGCAAACCTCCGCCGCGCCGGTGCTCCAGCTCACCGACATCGAGAAAATTTACCAGACCAAAACCATCGAAACGGTGGCCTTGCACCGCATCAACCTCACCATCGGGCGGGGCGAGTTCGTGTCCATCATGGGGCCCAGCGGGTGCGGCAAGTCCACGCTGCTGAGCTTGATGGGCCTGCTCGACGAGCCCACCCACGGCACCGTGGCCGTGGACGGCCGCCCCGTGCAGTCGTACTCCGACAAGGAGCTGGCCGGGCTGCGCAACCTCAAAATTGGCTTCGTATTCCAGAGCTACCACTTGATTAACGACCTCGCGGTGCTCGATAACGTGGAGCTGCCGCTGCTGTACCGGCCCGGGCTGAGCGGCAAGGACCGCCGCCAGCGGGCCCTGGCTGCGCTGGACAAAGTGGGGCTGAGCGCCCGCACCAACCACTTCCCCAGCCAGCTTTCGGGTGGGCAGCGGCAGCGGGTGGCCATTGCTAGGGCCCTGGCCGGGGCCCCGGAAATCATCCTGGCCGACGAGCCTACCGGCAACCTCGACTCGGTGATGGGCGAGGAAATAATGGACCTGCTGCTGGGCCTGAACCGCGAGCACGGCACCACCATCGTGATGGTGACCCACGACGAGCAGCAGGCCTTGAAAACCCAGCGCCTCATCCGCCTTTTCGACGGCAGCCAAGTGGGGTAATTCAGTGAGCAATTACCAATTAACAGTGAGCAGTAGTAATCCACTAGGCCGTCATGCAGAGGGCAGGGAAGCATCTTTTCTGCGGCAGTAAACCGTGGTTAGGGCCCCCAGGAAAGATGCTTCGCTGCGCTCTGCATGACCGCCATCCTCGATTTTCCGACTCAAAAAACCATGCTCCTTTCCTACTTCAAAATTGCCTGGAAGGTCTTGCAGCGGCGCAAGTTCTTCACGTTCATCAGCCTGTTCGGCATCAGCTTCACGCTGATGATTCTGCTGGTGGTGTACGCCATGTACGACCACACGGTGGGGCCCCACACGCCTGAAAAGCGCGTGGACCGGCTGCTGTTCGTGACGCACCTGGGGCTGTGGTCGCCCAACAGCCAGGGCAATTCTAACCCCAGCTACTCCTTCCTGAACCGCTACGTGCGGCCGCTGCGCACGCCCGAAAAGGTGTCGCTGGCCACGGGCGGCGGCTACGCGGTGGCCTACGTGGGCAACACCAAGCTGAAGCTGAGCCAGAAGGGCACCGACGGCGTGTTCTGGCAGGTGCTGGACTTTGACTTCCTCGCCGGCCGGCCCTACTCGGTGCAGGAGGCGAACACCAACGCCCACGTGGCCGTCATCAACGAGAGCACGGCCCGCCGCTACTTCGGCGCGGTGGCTAGTGCGGTGGGCCGCACCATCGAGGCCGATGCCGTTGGCTACCGGGTGGTGGGCGTGGTGCGCGATGTGCCTGCCGCGCGCCTCCTCAGCACGTCCGATATCTGGATTCCGCTGGGCCTGGCCGTGGACGTGCACGAGCCCGACTACTTCGGCAACTGCATGGCCATCCTGCTGGCCCCTAGCGCCGAAGCCCGGCCGGCCATGCAGGAAGAATTCGACCAAGTAATGCGCCACGTGCCGGTGCAAGACCCCAAGCAGTACACCGAGCTGCGGGTGTACGCCAACACGCTGCTGGGCTTCACGGTGCGCGGCCTCGTGACCGACGACGATGGGCCCGACGACGGGGTGGCTTGGTTTGGGCGCGTGGCGCTAGGCGTAGCGTTTCTTTTCATGCTGCTGCCGGCCCTGAACCTGGTGAACCTGAACGTGAGCCGGATGCTGGAGCGCTCCTCCGAAATCGGGGTGCGCAAGGCCTTCGGGGCCACGGCGGGCCGGCTGGTGGGGCAGTTCCTGGTCGAAAACCTCTTCCTCACGCTGCTGGGCGGGGTGCTGGGCCTGGCGCTGGCCGCCGGGGCCCTGGCGCTGCTCAACGGTAGCAGCCTCATCGAGTACGCGCAGTTTGCCCTGAACGCGCGGGTGTTTGCGGTGGCGCTGGGGGCGGTGCTGTTTTTCGGGTTGCTGTCGGGGGTGTACCCGGCTTATAAAATGTCGAAGCTACCCGCCATTCAGGCCCTAAAAGGAGGAACCAACTAATGCTGAAGCACTTATTTACCCTCATCTGGAACCGCAAGCGGGCCAACGCCTTGCTGATTGTGGAGATATTCCTGGCCTTCGTGGTGCTGTTCGTGGTGGGCAGCCTGCTGGTGTACCGCTGGCAGAACTACCGGGCCCCGCTGGGCTTCGCCTACGAGCAGGTGTGGGTCGTGGACCTTGACCCCGGCATGCAGCCCAAGGCCGAGCGCTACGCCACCCAACAGCAAGTCATTCAACGGATTAAATCGCTACCCGGCGTGCGCGCCGTCACGCGCACCAGCTCCAACACGCCGTTCAGCAACAGCCACAATTCGAGCGACATCAACCGGCCGGGCGAGCACATTAGGCGGCCCGCCAGCAACGTGTACGACTTGGACGACGCGGCCGGCGACGTACTGAGTATCCCCGTGGAGGAAGGCCGCTGGTTTGACCGGCGCGACGATGGGGCCCTGGTGGCGGTCATCTCGCACGACATGAAGGAGCTGCTATTTCCCAACGAAACGGCGTTGGGCAAGCTCGTTGAGGCCAACGGCAACCGGCGCATTGTGGGCGTAACGGCCCCGTACCGCGCCGACGGCGACTTTGCGGACCCCAAGCAGGCCATCTTCCTGCGCAACGGCCTCCAGGATACCACCTTCGACCACCTGCAAACGTTGCTGCTGCGGGTGCAACCCGGCGCCGGCGGGGCCCTGGAGAAGCAAATCAGCGCCGATATCCGCGCCATTGGGGCGGGCTGGAGCAGTAACATTACCCCGCTCTCGGAGGCGCGCGAGAAGCAGATGAAAACCGTGCTGACGCCGCTGGTGGCGCTGGTTATCACCTGCGTATTCCTCATCGTGAACGTGGCGCTGGGCCTGTTCGGGGTGCTGTGGCAAACCATCAACCAGCGCCGCTCCGAAATCGGGCTGCGGCGGGCCATCGGGGCCAGCGCCGGCGGCATCAGCGGGCAAATTTTGGGTGAGATTCTGGTGGTGGCCACCTTCGGCCTGGCGCTGGGGCTGCTGGCGGCGGCGCAGTTCCCGCTGCTGGGTGTGCTGGGCGTGCGGGTGGGCGTGTACCTAACGGCCATGGCCCTGGCCGCCGGGCTGGTGTACCTGCTCACGGTGGTGTGCGCGCTGTACCCCAGCCGGTTGGCCGCCGGCATCCAGCCGGCCGTGGCCCTGCGCGAAGAATAAATTATTCTTGTAACCTCGCCTTTTTATGCTCTGGAATTACTTAAAGATGGCTTGGAAAGTCTTGCAGCGGCGCAAGTTCTTCACGTTCATCAGCCTGTTCGGCATCAGCTTCACGCTGATGATTCTGCTGGTGGTGTACGCTATGTACGACCACACGGTGGGGCCCCACGCGCCCGAAAAGCGCGTGGACCGGCTGCTCTTTACCAGCTCCCTGTACCTCTGGTCGCCGCAAACGGAAAACGGCGGCCACCCCAGCTACTCGTTTCTGGAGCGCTACATCCGCCCGCTGCACACGCCGGAAAAAGTGTCCATCAGCACGGGCCACGGCACGGCCGTGGCCTACGTGGGCAACACCAAGCTGGAGCTGGCCCAGAAGTACACCGACGGCGAATTCTGGCAGGTGCTGGACTTTGATTTCCTCGAAGGCCGGCCCTACAACCCGCAGGAAGTGCGCGCGGCGGCCCACGTGGCGGTCATCAACGAGAGCACCGCCCGCAACTACTTCGGCACCGCCCGCGGCGTGCTGGGCCGCACCATCGTCACCGACGAGGTACGGTACCGGGTGGTGGGCGTGGTGCGCGACGTGCCCGCGTCTCGCGGTTTCACCTACGCTGAGGTGTGGATGCCCATCACGACCAGCACCCAAGACATTCACAACGCGGAGTACATGGGCTCTTGCATGGCCATTTTGCTGGCCCGGCGGGCGGCCGACGTGCCGGCCATTCAGCAGGAATTTGCCCGGGCCGTGCGCCAGGTGCCCCCGCCCACGGCCGTGTACAAGTGGTGCACGGAGGTGCGGCTCTACGCCGGCTCGCTGCTGGCCACCACGGTGCGCGAGCGGCTGGGCGAGGATGGCCCCGACGACGGGGTAGTCTGGTTCGGGCAAGCGGGTGCCGGGTTGCTGCTGCTGTTCATGCTGCTGCCGGCCCTGAATCTGGTGAACGTCAACGTCAGTCGCATCCGCGACCGCAGCTCCGAGATTGGGGTGCGCAAGGCGTTTGGGGCCACCAGCGGGGCTCTGGTTTGGCAGTTTTTGGTCGAGAACCTGTTTTTGACGGCCTTGGGCGGGGCCCTGGGCCTGGGGCTGGCCGCGGCGGCCCTGCACCTCATCAACACTAGCGGCCTGGTGGCCTACACGCAGTTCGGGCTCAACGGCCGGGTGTTCCTAGGTGCCGTGGTCATCATCCTGCTTTTTGGGTTGCTATCGGGGGTGTACCCGGCCTACAAAATGTCGAAACTCCAGGCCGTGCAGGCCCTTAAAGGCGCAAGCAACCCCGCATGATCCGCCACTTATTCACATTGGTTTGGAACCGCCGCCGGGCCAACTTTCTGCTCATCACCGAGATGTTCCTGGCCTTTGTGGTGCTGTTTGTGGTCGGCAGCCTGCTGGCCTACTACCAGCGCAACTACCGCACGCCGCTGGGCTTCGCCTACGCGCAAGTGTGGCGCGTGGACCTCGACCCCGGTACCCAGCCCCAGGCCGGCCGCCTGGCCACGGTGCGCCAGGTAATGGCGCGGCTGCGGGCCCTGCCGGGCGTGGTGTCCGTGGGGCGCACCTCGTCCAACACCCCGTTTTCGGGTAGCTTCAATAATACCGACGTGGGAGCGGGCAAAGAGGGCAAGGGGGCCACGCGAGCCAGTGGCTTCTATGTCGAAGACGACTTGCGCGAGGTATTCCAAGTGCCGCTGGTGGCGGGCCGCTGGTTCGGCCGGCGCGACGACGGCGCGGCCCTGCCGCCGGCCGTGCTCACCCGCGACCTGGCCGAGCAACTATTTCCACGGCAGTCGCCGCTGGGGCAAGTGGTGCTGCGCTCCGACGAGCAGTTCCGGGTAGTGGGCGTCGCCGAGCGGTTTCGGTCCGACGGCGACCTTGAAGCGCTACGGCCCGTATTCCTGATGCGCGTCAGCCCACAGGACACCGCCCTGGGCGAAGCTTCGACGCTGCTGCTGCGGGTGCGGCCGGGGGCCGGGGCCCTGCTGGAGCGGCAGATGCGCACCGAAACGCTGGCCATTGCCAAAGGCTGGAACGTGGGCATCACGACGCTCGCCAAGCAGCGCGCCGCTCAACTGAAGGAGGCCCTGACGCCCATTGGGGCCCTGGTGCTGGTCTGCGTATTCCTGGTGGTGAACGTGGCGCTGGGCCTGTTCGGGGTGCTGTGGCAAGCCATCAACCAGCGGCGTGCCGAGCTGGGCGTGCGCCGGGCCATGGGGGCCACGGCGGGAGGCATCAGCAAGCAGGTAGTGGGTGAGGTGCTGGTGCTCACCACGTTTGGCCTGCTGCTGGGGCTGCTGGTGGCGGTGCAGTTCCCACTGCTGGGGGCCTTCGATGTGCCGGCCGGCGTGTACTTCACCGCGATGGCGGCGGCGGCGGCCGGCCTGTACGCGCTGGCGGTCGGCTGCGCGCTGTACCCTAGTCAGTTAGCTGCCGGCATCCAGCCGGCCGTGGCCCTGCGCGAAGAATAATTCTCCTGCCTAATCCTCCCCACCATGCTCTGGAACTACTTAAAAATTGCCTGGAAGGTGCTGCTGCGGCGCAAGTTCTTCACCGCCATCAGTCTGTTCGGCATCAGCTTCACGCTGATGATTTTGCTGGTGGTGTACGCCCTGTTCGACTACACCGTGGGGCCCCACCAGCCCGAAATGCGCACCGACCGGCTGCTGTTTGCCTCGCGGATGGAGTACCAGTACAAGGACGGGGGCGTGAACCGCTCCAGCCTCGGCTACGCCTTCCTCGACCGCCACGCCCGGCCGCTGCGCACGCCCGAAAACGTGTCCATCAGCGAATCGAACTGGAGCGAGGCCGTGGCCTACGTGGGCAACCAAACGCTCAAGCTGGACCAAAAGCGCACCGACAGTGAATTTTGGCAGGTGCTGAACTTTACGTTCGTGGCCGGCCGGCCCTATAACCTTCGCGAGGTGCGCGACGGGGCCCACGTGGCCGTCATCAACGAAACCACCAGCCGGCACTACTTCGGCACCACGCAGGGGGTGGTGGGCCGCCCGCTGGTGCTGGACAGCCGCGCCTACCAAGTAGTAGGCGTGGTGCGCGACGTGCCGCTGCTGCGCTTCAGCTGCTACGCCGACGTGTGGCTGCCCGTGACGACGACGACCGACGACCTGCGCAACCCCGATTACATGGGCCGCTACCAAGTCATTTTGCTGGCCCGCAGCGCGGCCGACGTGCCGCGGGTGCAGCAGGAGTACGAGCAGATGATTGCCCACCAGCCCGTGCCCGACCCCAAGCAGTTCAAGCAAATAGGCTCGCACGCCCTGCTGCTGCGCACGGCCGTGCTCTCGCGCTTTGCGCGGGGCAGCCAAGGGCCTGGCAGCGACCAGCCAATCCTGCGGCTCATGCTCATGCTGGCCCTACTGTTCATGCTGCTGCCGGCCCTGAACCTGGTGAACATTAACGTGAGCCGCACGCTGGAGCGCTCCTCCGAGATTGGGGTGCGCAAGGCCTTCGGGGCCACGGCGGGGCGGCTGGTGGGGCAGTTTCTGGTCGAGAATATTTTCCTCACGCTGGTGGGCGGGGTGCTGGGCCTGGCGCTGGCCGCCGGGGCCCTGCACCTGCTCAACGAGAGCCAGTTTTTGCCTTATTCCGAGTTCGGGCTCAACGGCCGCGTGTTCGGGATGGCGCTGGGCATCGTCCTGTTTTTCGGAGTTCTGTCGGGGGCCTACCCGGCTTATAAAATGTCCAAGCTACAAGCCGTTAAGGCCCTGAAAGGAGACACCGCCGCATGATCCGCCACCTGTTTACCCTGATGTGGAACCGCAAGCGCGCCAACGGCTTGCTGGTGCTCGAAATTGTGCTGGCCTTCGTGGTGCTCTTCGCCGTGGGCAGCATGGGCTTGTACCTGTGGGGCAACTACCGGGCCCCCTTGGGTTTCACCTACGCCAACGTGTGGCACGTGCAGTGCGCCCCCGGCGCCCAGCCCCGGCGCGACCAGTTCGGCACCTTTCAGCAAATAATTCGGCAATTGCGGGCCACGCCCGGCGTGCTGAACGTGGCCCGCAGCTTGGACAATACGCCCTTCTCTGATAACTCGAACACCAGCAATGTCGTCGTTAATAAGGGCCGCGACCAGCGGGAGTGCCCGCAGGCCGACCGGTTCGAAATGGGCCCTGAAATGCGGGACCTCATGGGCATCGAAATCAAGCAGGGCCGGTGGTTCAACCGCAGCGACGAGGCCAGCGCCCACCACCCGGTCATCATCACCGAAGCCCTGCGCGACGCGCTGTTTCGGCCCGGCGAGTTGGTGCTGGGCCGTGTGCTCGACACCCCCGAAAACTGCCAGATAGTGGGCGTGAGCGGCCCCTTCCGCCAGGGCGGCGAGCTGAGCGAGCCCCGGCCCGCCATCATCCACTTTGTGGGGCCCCAGGATACCACGACGGCCCTCAACACGCTGCTGGTGCGGGTGCAGCCCGGGGCTGGCGCGCAGCTCGAAAAGAAAATCAGCGACGACATCCGCGCCGCCAGCCCCACCTGGAGCAGCGCCATCAGCCCGCTGGCCAAGCAGCGCCACCGGCAGCTCAAGCAGCTGCTCACGCTGCCCGTTATCCAGGGCATCGTGTGCCTGTTTTTGCTCATCAACGTGGCCCTGGGGCTGTTTGGGGTGCTGTGGCTCAACATCAGCCAGCGGCGGGGCGAGTTGGGCGTGCGCCGGGCCATGGGGGCCACGGCAGGCGCCATCAGCGGGCAGGTGCTGGGCGAAATCCTGGTGCTCACCACGTTTGGCCTGGCCCTAGGGCTGCTGGTGGCCATGCAGTTCCCGCTGCTGGGCGTGCTAGACGTGCCGGCTGGCGTGTACGGCACCGCCATGGCCCTGGCGGCGGCGGGCCTGTACCTACTGGCGGTGGGCTGCGCCCTGTACCCCAGCCGGTTGGCGGCGGGCATCCAGCCGGCCGTGGCCCTGCGCGAAGGATAGGGCCGGGCCCGACCCGGCGCGGGACGGGCGGGGTTTTTAGGGCCCCGGGCGA
>NZ_MDZA01000094.1 GCF_001816125.1 Hymenobacter coccineus
TGGCCGCGGCCGCCCTGGCGGCGTGCTCGCCGCTGAAGCTGCTGCGCCCCGGCCAGCGCCTGCTCAGCAAAATGGAGGTGGTGGGGGCCGATGGCGCCGACCAGGAGCGCCTCGTGGCCCTGGCCCAGCAAAAGCCCAACACCCGCTTTCCGCTGCCCAAGTTAGCCATCTACCTGCTGGGAAACCGCTTTTACGACTCGGTGCGCATCAGAAAGCAGCTGGTGGCCATCCGCCAGGACTTTGAAAAGCGCCGCCTGGCCGCCGGCGACGACTCGGCCAAGCTGGGCCAGCTCCTCAACCGGCGCGAGCGCAAGCTCAACCGCAAGCAGCTGGTGCTCGACAAGGGCAACGCCATCATGCGCCTGGGCGAGGCCCCGGTCATCTACGACACGGCCAGCACCCGCCGCTCGGTGGAGCAGATGTCGACTTATCTGCGTAGCCAGGGCTACTTCCGGGCCCGGGTGGTGGCCACCGACACGTCGCGCTACCGCCACAACCCGCTGCTGCGGCTGCTGGCCGGCCGCCACGCCGCCGACGACTCGGCCGACCGCGCCAAGCTCTACCGCCGCGTGACGGTGCGCTACCGCGTGCGCCAGGGGGCCCCGTTTGTGCTCAGCCAGCTCACGGCCAGCATTCCCGACTCGGGGGTGGCGGCCGTGGTGGCCGCCGGCCGGGGCGCCAGCCTGCTGCACGTGGGCGACCGCTACAACGAGGACGTCATCGGCCAGGAGCGCACCCGGCTCGAAACGCTGCTCAAAAGCAACGGCTACTACGATTTCCGCCAGGCCTACATCACTCTGGAGGCCGACACCAGCTACCAGGCCTTCACCGTGCGCCTGCGCACCAACATTGCCAACCCGGGCCCCGGCCTCGGCCACCGCGTGTACACGCTGCGCCAGGTGACGGTGATTACCGACGCCGGGGTGGGCCGGGCGCTGCGCGTGGCCGTGGCCGATACCCTGCGCCGGCCGGCGCCCGGCGGCGGGCGGGGCCCCGGACCGGCCCCCGCCTGGGGCTTCGCCTCGATACGACGGTGGTGGACTCGGTGCACTTTGCTGCGGTGCGCCAGCGCTTCAGTCCGCGGTTGCTGGCGGGCAAGGTGGCCGTGCGCCCGGGGCAGCTCTACAGCCTGCCGCGCACCCAGCTCACGCAGCGCCAGTTTGCCAACCTCGACATGTTCCGCTTCAACCCCGTGACCTACCGCACGGTGGACGCCGACGGGGTGGCCGATAGCACGGATACCGGCCTGCTCGACGCGGTGGTGACGGCCACCCCGGCCCCCAAGTTTCAGGAGAGCACCGAGTTTGGCGGCACCTACGTGTCCAACCTCGTGGGGCCCTTCGTGAACGTGCGCTTCAAAACGCGCAACCCCTTCGGCGGGGCCGAGGTGCTGGAGCTGAGCGCGCGCGTGGGCTTCGAGGGCCAGTACAACCGCGCCACGGCCGAATCGGAGTACACGACGCTGTTCGGGGCCACGGCGGCGCTGGTGCTGCCGCAGTTTTTGGTGCCGTTTCGCATCAGCCGCGACTTTTCGCGCTACAGCCCGCGCACGCGCTTCTCGCTCTCCGACACCTACGTGAGCCGGCCCGAGTACACGCGCACCAACGTGGAGCTAACCTACGACTACATCTGGCAGCGCTCGGCGTTTCACCAGTTCGTGGTCTCGCCGGTGGTGCAGAACGTGGTGAACACCACCTCCATCAGCGCGGCTTTCCAGCAGCGGCTCGATACGCTGCGCATCCGCGACGGCTCGCCGCTCTACCAGTCGTTCCGGCAAATTTATGAGCCGAGCATGGCCGCCTCGTCGCTCTACAACTCCAACGACTTCAACGAAACCCGCGACGCGCGCTACTTCCGCCTGTTTGTGGAGGTGGGCGGCCTCACCCGCGACGTGTACCGCCACGCGGCCTGGTACGACCCGGCGGTGGCGGTGTACAACTTCGCCAAGCTCACGGCCGACTACCGCCGCTACCACAAGCTCTCGCCCAATACGTTCCTGGCCTACCGCTTCAACGGGGGCATCGTGCACGCCCTTACCCCCACCGACGGGCGCTACACCGTGGCCTACGACAAGTACGTGTTTGCCGGGGGCAGCAACAGCGTGCGCGCCTGGAAGCCGCGCCGCCTGGGCATCGGCGGCTTTTCGCCCACCACCATCAACGACGCGGGCAACGTGGTGCGCGACTACAACTCGGAGCAGCCCGGCGAGCTGCTGCTCGAGGGCAGCGTCGAGTACCGCTTCCCGGTGTATTCGTTCGTGAAGGGGGCCCTGTTTACGGACTATGGCAACACCTGGACGATTACCGCCGACCCCCAGCGGCCGGGGGCCCAGTTCAAACCCGGCACCTTCCTCCAGCAGTTTGCCGTGGGCTCGGGCGTGGGCGTGCGCCTCGATTTCACCTTCCTCATCCTGCGCCTCGACGTGGCTGCCAAGGTGTACGACCCCAGCGCCCCGGCCACCGAGCGCTGGGCCATCAAGCGCTTCTACAAAGACAGCGAGCACGAGCCGGCCTTCAACCTGGGCATCGGCTACCCGTTCTAGACGGTGGTACAAGGCTGGCGAAGAATTGGTTGGAGCAAAGGCCGTCATGCTTCGGCTGCGCTCAGCATGACGGCCTTTGCTCAACAGCTTTGAAGAAAACCTGCGCCCGCCGGGGCCCCAAAAACTGCGGGGTGCAACATCTTTTCGGCCGCCCGGTCTAATGCGCAGATGAGCCACTTGCCCGCCCCCGACGTGACAGACCAGCAGCTGGTGGCGCAGGTGCTGGGGGGCAATACCGCCGCCTTTGCGCAGCTCGTGCGGCGCACCGAGGGCCTGGTGACGCAGCTGGTATTCAAGCTGGTTCGCCACCCCGCCGACCGCCCCGACCTGGCGCAGGAGGTGTACCTGAAGGTGTTTAAGAACCTGGCCGGGTTTAAGTTTCAGGCCAAGCTCTCGACCTGGGTGGGCCAGATTGCCTACAACACCTGCCTGCACTACCTCGAAAAGAAACAACTGGTGCTACTAGACCCCGCGGAGCCCGCGCCCGACGACCCGGCGCCAGCCGGCCGCCGGGCCCCCCCGCAACTGGTGGCCGGCCCGGCCTATGATCCTGAAGCGGCCCTGTTCGACCAGGACCTGGCCGGCATTCTGGGCGCGGCCATCGAGCAGCTGCCCCCGCTTTACCGCACCCTGGTGGCCCTCTACCACCAGCAGGAACTGAGCTACGAGGAAATCGGGCAAATCACGTCCCTGCCCGACGGGACAGTCAAAAACTACCTCTTCCGGGCGCGCAAACTACTCAAGCAGCGCCTGCTAGCCACCTACCACCGCGACGACCTATGACCCAGCCCCACCTTTCCGACGACGCCTTGCAACTGGCGGCGGCGGCCGCCCCGCTGCCGGCCGCCGCCGCCGCCCATTTGCCCGGCTGCCCCCGCTGCCAGGCCCAGGTAGCGGCCTACCGGCAGCTGTTTGCCGCCGCGGCCCACTTGCCACCGCCCGCTTTTGCGTTCGACCTCGCGGCGGCAGTGCTGGCCCAGCTGCCCCGGCCGCGGCCGGCGTTCCCGTGGGTGCTGGTGCTGGTGGCCGTGCCGGTGCTGGGCGTGGTGGGCGCGTTTCTGGCCCTGTTTGGCGGCGCGCTGGGGCAGGCGCTCCACGGCTTGCCGGCCGGGCTGGGCGCCGGGCTGGGGGGGGGTGGCCGCCTTCCTCGTGGCCGGGCAGTGCCTGGAGCTGCTGGCCCGGCACCGCCGGCAAATGCGCCTGCTCGCTTTTTCGTAGTTTTTTTGCAACCTGCTCGGCTCCGGCCGGTCTCATGCGGTATTACCCCCTAGCCTGGTTATGAAAAGGTTTTTGCTACTCCTGCTTTGCTGTCTGACCACCGAGGCCGCCCAGGCTCAGGCCCCCCCGGTGCTTGCTATTGACGCGTTGGAGTTCAGCCGCCGCGTTCTTTTCCCGGGATTTGCGCTCTTTCTAATCGGTTACTTCATCATAGCCGCCATAAAAGCAGTGTTGGATTACCTGTTGAAAAACAAGATAATCGAAACGACAGCCATTTCAGAGCGCGTGGTCGAGGGCCTGCTGCCCGGCCCCCAGAACGAGCAGCACAAGGTGGTGAAGTGGGTGGCGCTGCTCCTGAGCACCGGCGCGGGGCTTTTGCTCTGCAACCGGTACCTGCCCCTGGGCCTGCACTCCGTCATCATCCTGCTTTTCAGC
Organism: Hymenobacter coccineus; assembly: GCF_001816125.1. Classification (GTDB taxonomy): domain Bacteria; phylum Bacteroidota; class Bacteroidia; order Cytophagales; family Hymenobacteraceae; genus Hymenobacter; species Hymenobacter coccineus. The sequence continues at coordinate 4,196 of NZ_MDZA01000094.1, forward strand.
ACCGCCCTGGGCTTTTCGGCCTACTACCTCTACTTGCGCGGCCAGGCGAAATAGGCCTTTCCAACGCCTTTCTGCTTATTCTTCTCCGGGGCCGCCGGCCGCCAGGGGCCCCAGCCGGCCGACCGCTGCCATGGCGGCTGCCCCTGGCGTCTAAGCCACACCCTTTTTTTCCATCGCTCTAACGCCAAACCCCATGAATCACCAAGTATTCTCAGCACAACTTACTAGGTATTACCGGGTAGCTTGTATTGCAATAATCTTTGTTAAACAGCTGCTTATGCTAAAGACCAAGGCATTGGCAAGCAAGTTGGGGCATCGGGCCTGTAGCCACTCAGCCCTGATGAGCCGGGGTAATATCGTGGCTTTCCTGCTGGTGGCGGCCACCTGGGGGCCCCACCTGGCGGCGGCCCAGGGCCCCGGGCAGCTGGCCGGCACGCTGCTGGACCAGCGCACGCGCCAGCCCCTGCCCTTCGCCAACGTCGTCCTGCTGCGGCTGCCCGACTCGACGCTGGTAGCAAGCGCCCAAACGACGGAGAACGGCGCGTTTGTGCTGGCGGAGCTGGCGCCGAGCACCTACCTGCTCCGGGCCGAGGCCCTGGGTTACCAGTCTGCGCGCCGGGTGGTGGCGGTGGCTGCCGGGGCCCGGGGCTGCGTCTGGGCGCGTGGCTGCTGGCGCCGGCGGCCGTGCGGCTCGGCGGCGTGGTGGTGCAGGGCGAAAAGGCGGCGGTGGTCAACGAGCTGGGTAAAATCATCGTCAACGTGGACAAGGACCTCAACAGCGTGGGCGGCACGGCGGCCGATGTGCTCCAGAAAGTACCATCCGTGGCCGTAGACGACAACGGGCAGGTGAGCCTGCGGGGCAACTCCAGCGTGACGCTTTACCTCGACGGCAAGCCCGCGCCCAGCAGCCTGCGCCTCGACCAGCTGCCCGCCAGCCGCCTCGAAACCATCGAGGTCATCACCAACCCGGGGGCCCAGTATTCGGCCCAGGGCACGGGCGGCATCATCAATTTGGTGCAGAAAAAGCAAACCCAGCCCGGCCTGAACGGCGTAGCCCAGGCCACGATGGGTACCCGCGATAAGTACAGCGCGGCGCTTAACCTCAACCGGCGGGTGGGCAAATTCAATTTTTTTGGCAGCACTAACTTGGTAAACAACCGGTTCCGGGGCAGCGCGGGCTTGCAGCAGGTGGCTACGGCCGACGGCCGCACCACCCGCACCGACCAGACCGGCCAGAACCTGCGCCACCAGGCCAGCGAGGACCTGCAATTGGGCGTGGACTACGCCCCCAACGACCAGGAGCGCTTCACCCTGAGCACCGAGCTCTACAAGAACGACCTGCGCCAGACCAGCGACTTCGCTACCCGGCTCACCCGGGGCCCCGGCCCGGCCCTGGCGCTGCAAAACCAGAACCTGGAGGTGGACGACCTCTACAACGCCCGAATTGCGGGCAGCTACCGGCGCACCTGGGCTACTCACGCCGGCCGCGAGCTGACGGCCAGCGCCACCTACATCCTCGACGGCGGCACGGTGACCACCGAGCAGCGCGTGCTGGACGGGCCGGCCGACTACACCCGGCAGGCGCGCCAGCAGCTGCTCGACGTCACCATTCACCTGCCCTCCGCGCAGTTCGATTACGTGCACCCCCTGGACGACAAGCGCGCTGGGGCGCGGGCCTGAAAACAGACGTGATGGTAACGCCCGGCTCGGCCGATTATTCGGTGCAGCCCACCGCCGGGGGCCCCTTCGTGCGGCAAGAAGCAGGCTCGTATCGCTACCGTTACCAGCAGGTTATCCCGCAGGCCTACGGCAACTACCAGCAGAAGGCGGGCCTGTGGGACTACCAGGTGGGCCTGCGGGCCGAATTCACGGGGCTGCAAGCGCAGGTGCTGCCTGCGGGCTCGGCCCGCCAGCGCATTTTCAACCTGTTCCCCGCGGCCACGGTGGCGCGCACGCTGCCCCACGAGCAGCGCCTGCAGCTCAGCTACGCGCGCCGGCTGAACCGGCCCAATTTTCTGCAAATCATTGCCTTGCCCATCTACACCGACGCCCGCAACTACGCGGTGGGCAACCCCAACCTGCGCCCCGAATACGTGCACGTAGCGGAGCTGGGCCACCAGGTGGCGTGGCAGGCCACCACGCTGAGCACCACCCTTTTCGGGCGCTTCGCCAGCCAGTCCATCCAGAGCCTGCGCACCATCGACACGCTGGCCACGCGACTCAGCGGCCAGCCCGATTTCATCGCCCGCACCAGCTACGCCAACTTCGGCCGCACGGCCAGCTACGGGCTCGAAATCTCGCTCACGCACCCCCTGGCGGCGTGGTGGAAGCTCACGGCCAACGGCTCGTTCTTCCGCAGCCAGGTGGCCAGCTACGCCGGCGATGGCACCCGGGCCAACTTCACCGGCACGGCGTATTTGCTCAACACCTTCAGCCCCACCAAGACGCTGGCCGTGCAGCTCAGCGGCAACTACCGGGCCCCGCTGGTGGTGCCCCAGGGCCGCCTGCTGGCCGTGTACGGCGTGGACGTGGCCCTGCGCCAGCGGCTGCTCCACGACCGCGCCGCCCTCACCCTGCGCGTGAGCGACCTGTTCAACACCCGCCGCCAGTACACCCAGCTGGCCGCCGACGGCCTCACCGCCGACCTGCAATCCAAGTACGAAACGCGCGTGGGCTACCTGGGCTTCACCTGGTTTCTGGGCAATAACAAGCCCGGCGGCAACATTGAAAACCAGCCCAAAGGCGACCCCGGCGGGTTTGGCGGGTAGTGGCGAGTAGTGGCGAGTAGTGGCGGATTGACGGTCATGCTGAGCGCAACGGAGTGAAGCCGAAGCATCTCTACTGCGGCACTAATCAATGATTAGTCAGCGGGAGAGATGCTTCGACTCCGCTCCGCTGCGCTCAGCATGACAACCTTAACTAACTTTCTGACAACTGCCAACTAAACTCAAAACGCCAGCAGCTCCCCGAGCGCTTCGGCTACTTTGGCGGCGCTGGGCAGCATCCGCTTTTCCAGCTCGGCGTTAAGGGGGATGGCGGGCAGGTTGGCGGCCCCGAGGGTGAACACGGGCGCGTCAAGGGCCATGAAGCAGTGGCGCTGAATGCGGCCGGCCAGGCTCTCGGCGAAGGAATTCATGAGCGGTTCTTCGGTGAGGACCAGCACTTTGCCGTGGCGGCCCACGGCGACCTGCACCTCCGCGAAATCCAGCGGATTAAGGGTGCGCAGGTCCAAAATTTCGACGCGGCCGGGGAACTCGCGGCTGGCCGTGCGGGCCCAGTGCACGCCCATGCCGTAGGCGATGACCACGGCCGTGCCGCCGCCGCGCTGTTGGGCCAGGTCGGCGGCCTGGGCCACGGCGGCCTGCCCGAGCGGGATGACGTAGCCGGCGGCGGGCTCGACGGTTTTGGCCTCCTCGGTGCCGGATACCTTGCTCCAGTACAGGCCCTTGTGTTCGAGCATGACGACCGGGTTCGGGTCCAGGAACGCGGCCCGCATCAAACCTTTCATGTCGGCCGCGTTGCTGGGGTACACCACCTTGATGCCGCGGATGGTGAGCAGCGTGCTCTCGATGGAACCCGAGTGGTAGGGCCCCCCGCCGCCGTAGGCCCCGATGGGCACCCGGATGAGGGCCGGCACCGGGAACTTGCCCATGCTCAGGTAGCAGCTCTTGCTGAGCTCTTCTACCAGCTGGTTCAGCGCGGGCCAGATGTAATCGGCAAACTGAATTTCGACGATGGGCCGGGCCCCCACGGCCACCATACCGGCCGTGCTGCCCACAATGTAAGCCTCCTGGATGGGCGTGTTGAACACCCGCTTATCGCCGTACTTTTTGGCCAGCAGCGCCGCCTCGCGGAACACGCCGCCCAGCTCGCCGCCCACGTCCTGCCCATAGAACAAGGCCTCCGGGAATTCGGCCAGAATATCGTCCACGGCGTGCAGGGCGGCGTCCACCATCAGCACCTTGGGGGCCCCGGCGGGGGCCCGCTCGCCGGCCTCTGCGGTCACGGCGGGCGGTGCAAACTCGTGGTCGGCAAAGGTGGCGGGGTTGGGGTCCGGCGCGGCCAGGGCCAGGGCCCAGTCGGCGGCCACGGTGGCGCGGGCTTGCGCGGCAAGCACGGCTAGCTCGGCTTCAGAGGCGCCGGCGGCCAGCAGGCGGCGGTGCAGGCGGGGCAGCGGGTCGTTGGTTTGGTGCTGGGCGAGGTCGTCGCCGCGGTACCACTCGCGGCGCACGCCGCTGGTGTGGTGGCCCAGCAGCGGGCATTTGGCGTGCACCAGGGCGGGGCCCCGGCGCTGGCGCACGTGGGCGTAGGCCTCGGCCAGGCCCTTATAGGAGGAAATCAGGTCGGCCCCGTCCACCCGCACGCGGTGCAGGCCGGGGAAGCCAGCAGCGAATTCGTAGGCGTCCATGGCCCGCATCTCGCGGCCGGTGGCCGAGATGCCCCAGTCGTTGTCCTGCACCAGGTACACGATGGGCAGCTGGTGCAGCACGGCCATTTGCAGGGCCTCGCTCACCTCCCCTTCCGTCATGGCCCCGTCGCCGATGGAGCACAGCACCAGCGGCGGCAGCGGCGCGGGGGCCTCGTCGGGGTCGGCGCGGGTGCCCAGCAGCGGGCGCAGGGCCTCTTGCAGCCAGGCGCCGTTTGGGCCCCCCCGGCG
>NZ_MDZA01000095.1 GCF_001816125.1 Hymenobacter coccineus
GGCCGGCAGCGTGGTGCTGCGCCTCGCCAACCCGCGCGTGGCCCCGCACCTGGGCCTGTGCGTGCTGGGCTCCGACCCAGCCCTGGGGGCCTGGGACAACCGCCGGGGCCTGGTGCTTTCGGATGCCGACTACCCCACCTGGGCCGCCACCGTGCAGCTGCAAAACCCTGGCGAAGACTGCCTCTATAAGTACGCCCTGTGGGATGCCGCCGCCGGCCAGGCCCTCGACATGGAGGGCGGCGAGAACCGCGTGATTCCGGCCAGCGGCGACGCGGCCGCCGTGCGCGTGTTTAATGATGAGGACTACCAGCAGGCCAGCGCCTGGCGCGGGGCTGGCGTGGCGCTGCCCGTGTTTGCCATGCGCAGCGAAAGTGGCCTGGGCGTGGGCGAGTTCATCGACCTGAAGCTGCTGACCGACTGGGCCGTGCTCACCGGCTTGCAGCTGGTGCAGGTGCTGCCTATCAACGACACGGTGGCCACCCATACCTGGGTCGACTCGTACCCCTACGCCGCCATTTCGGTGTACGCACTGCATCCGCAATTCCTTCACCTCGAAGGCATTGCGCAGTTGAAAAGCAAGAAGGACGCCGCCGAGCTGGCCCGCCTCAAGCAGGAGCTGAACGCCAAAGACTTCGTGGACTACGAGCCGGTGATGGCCGCCAAGTGGAAATTCCTTCGCCTCCTATATAAGCAGGAGAAAAAAGCTTTCCTGGCCGACGCCGACTACCGGCAGTTCCTGGCCGAGCAGGGGCCCTGGCTGGTGCCCTACGCCGCCTTCTCGGCCCTGCGCGACCGGTTTGGCACCGCCGACTTCACCCAGTGGCCGGCCGGGTTCCGCACCCCGCCCGACCTGGGGGCCCTCACCGCCGAAACCGCGGCCGACTACAACGACTTCGGCCTGTTCTTCTTCCTGCAATTCCACCTCGATAAGCAGCTGCGCGAAGCCGTAGCCTACGCCCGCACCAAGGGCGTAGTGCTCAAGGGCGACTTGCCCATCGGTATCTACCGCCACTCGGTGGAGGCCTGGACGCAGCCCGAGCTGTTTCATATGGACCAGCAGGCCGGGGCCCCGCCCGACGATTTTTCGACCACCGGCCAGAACTGGCGCTTCCCCACCTACAACTGGCCGCGCATGGCCGAAGACGGCTACGCCTGGTGGCAGCAGCGCCTCAGCCACCTGGGCCGCTACTTCGATGCCCTGCGCATCGACCACATCCTGGGCTTCTTCCGCATCTGGGAGATGCCCGCCCACTCGGTGGAGGGCCTGCTGGGGCATTTTTCGCCCGCGCTGCCCCTGCACCGCCACGAGATTGAGCAGCGCTTGGGCTGGTTCGACCACGGCCGCCTTTGCGCGCCCTACATCCGCTGGCACGTGCTGGAGGCCATCTTCGGCCAGCAGGCGCAGAGCGTGTTCGAGGAATACCTCGACGATGCCGGCTACGGCACCTACCGCTTCAAGGCCGGCCTGGGCACCCAGCGCGAGCTGGAAGCCTACGTGGCCGAAAAGTTAAAAGTTAAAAGTGAGGAGTTGAGAGCTGGTGCTGAACCTTCAACTTTTAACGCTTCGCTTTTAACGGAGCTCACCGACTACTTCGCTTGGCTGGAAAAAGGCCTGTACCAGCTCGTGAACGAGGTGCTGTTCGTGCCCGCCGCCACCGCCGATTTCTACCACCCGCGCATCACGCTCAACAAAACCTGGTCGTTCCGCGAGCTGGACGGCGACGAGGCCCGCCGCCGGCTCTACGACGACATTTACGTGGACTTTTTCTTCCACCGCCACGAGGAATTTTGGCGCCAGCAGGGCCTGGCCAAGCTGCCGGCCGTGCGCTACGCCACCGACCTGCTCATCTGCGGCGAAGACTTGGGCATGGTGCCGGCCTCGGTGCCCGGCGTGATGAAGCAGCTCGGCATCCTGGGCCTGAACATCCAGCGGATGCCCGCCACGCCCGGCCTCGAATTCAGCCACCCCAACGACGCCCCCTACCTGAGCGTCGTTACGACCAGTAGCCACGACATGAGCACTTTGCGCGGCTGGTGGCAGGAAAACCGCGTGGCCACCCAGCGCTACTTCGAAACGCTGCTGGGCCACTGGCGCGAGGTAGCCCCGTTCTACTGCGAGCCCTGGGTAGTGCGCGAAATCGTGGTGCAGCACCTGCACTCGCCGGCCATGTGGGCCATCCTGCCCTTGCAAGACTACCTGGGCATGGATAACCACCTGCGCCGCGCCGACCCCGCCGCCGAGCAAATCAACGTGCCCGGCAACCCCGCCCACTTCTGGAAGTATCGCCTCCACCTGCCCCTCGAAGAGCTGGTAGATGCCGTTGGCTTCAACGAGCCGTTGCGGGCCTTGGTGCAAGGCAGCGGGCGCGGTTAGGCGTTCGCTCCAAGTTGCAAAGCGGGGGGGGGGGCCGGCCACGGCGCGGGCTTCCACCCCGTCGTGGCCAGCCCGCCGGGGCCCTACGCAAGGCCCTCCCCCCAATCCGGGGGAAGGGCCTTTGTGGGTTTGGGGCCCCGGGTAGCGGGATAGGGCTCATCCCAGCGGGGACATTTGCCGTATGGGGGACATGCCTGATTCCACCACTCCCGCCGCCGTTCTGGCCCTGCACTACTGGGCCGGTGCCGGTCATGAATTCAACGCCCTGCGCCCGCTGCTGCCCGCGGGCACTACTCTGCTCGCCCCCGACCTGCCCGGGTTCGGTGCGCAGGGGGCCCCTATGGGGTTCGACTACTCAGTGGGGGCCTACGCCGATTGGGTAGCAACTTTCATAGCTGAGCAAAAGCTAACCGACTACGTGCTGGTGGGCCACAGCCTGGGCGGCAAGGTGGCCCTGGCGCTGGCCGCCACCCGGCCCGCCGGCCTGCGCCGGTTGGTGCTGCTCTCGCCCTCGCCGCCCAGCCCCGAGCCGATTTCCGACGACAACCGCGCTGCCTCGCTTGCCGCCTACGGCAAGCCGGTGGAGGCCGAAAAGACCTTCCACACCATCACCGAGGCCGCCCTGCCCGCCGCCGTGCACCAGCAAATAGTGGCCGACAACCTCCGCAGCGACCATGTGGCCTGGGACGCCTGGCTGCTCGGTGGCTCGCTGGAGGACCTCACCGCCCTGATGGGCGAAATCGCCGTGCCCTGCCACCTGCTGGTGGGCGCCGACGACCGGGCCATTCCCGCCGCCGCCCAGCGCCAGCAAACCCTGCCGCTACTGCCCCCCGGCACCCAACTCACGGAAGTGCCCGGGGCCGGCCACCTGCTGCCCTACGAGGCCCCGGCCGCCGTGGCCGCCGCCATTGCGGGCTAGCGCCGCCTGGGGCCCCGCGCCGCAAAAATTGAAGTTGCTAAAGCAAGGCTGGGGCATCGAGCGCCAGCTTTGCTTCAGAGGTTATCCGAATAGGTAGAAAGATTGTCATTCCGACGCAGGAGGAATCTGGGTAAAATCAGGCAAGGACAGTTTTCAGATTCCTCCTGCGTCGGAATGACAACCACCTATTGGATAGATTTTTAGCGGGTAGTGAGGGCTACCGTGGCGGCAGGTAGGGCCCCGGCAGTGGCGCGCAGGGTAATGACGCCGGCTTGCGGGCTGGACTTTACGATGACCAGGCAGCGGCCTTGCCAGGCGTTGCGCTGGGGCCCCTGGTAGCTCTCGGTGCTGGTAGGGTTGGCGTTGCCCACCCCGACGATGGTGCCGGCGCCAGTCAGCTCGAACTTCAGCGGGGTAATGGCCTTGGGGTGGCGCACGCCTTGGGCGTCAGCTACTTCCACGGTGACGTAGCTCAAGTCCTGGCCGTTGGCCTGGAGGGTGCGGCGGTCGGCGGTGAGGCGTAGTTGGGCGGGCGCGGCGGCGGTGTGCAGCTCGGCGGCGCGCACTTGCTGGCGGCCGGTGTAGCCCACGGCTTTCAGCACGCCGGCCTGGTAGGGCACCTGCCACGTGGCCCGGAACTGGGTGGCGCGGGTGGTGGGCCGGCTGCCCAGCGACTGGCCGTTCAGCAGCAGTTCCACCCGCTCGCACGACGAATACACGTCCACCGTGAGGGGCTTGGCTTCCTGGCCCGGCCAAGTCCAGTCGGCCAGCACGTCGTCCCACTCCCACTTGCTCCATTCCTGCTTGTCGGGGTTGGTGGGGAAGGAAGGCGCGGGCGGGTGCACGAACACCGACACCTGGTTCGGCTGCCACAGCGCGTCGCGGTAGTACGACTGCGGCCGCTTCCAGCCGCACACGTCGATGTCGCCGCAGTAGGCCAGGTTCCAAGGGTAAAAATTCTGGTACTGCCAGTAGCCGAGCCAGCCGATGCTCGATTCCCCGATGTAGTCGATGGCCGTCCACACGAAGTCGCCGAGCACGTAGGGGTGGTCCACGGCGGCCATCCAGCTGCCGAACGCCTCCAGTGCGTACGATTCCGAGCCGTACATCACCCGGTTGGGCACGCGGGCGTGGTCCTGGGCGTAGATGTCGGCTTGGTGGTGGTCGCCGCCGGCCGCGTAGTTGTAGCCGCTCACGTCGAGCGCCGCGAAGTAGGGGTCCTTGTCGGGATTCAGGCCGTTCACGGCCGCCGTCACGGGCCGGGTGAGGTCGAGGCCGCGCACGTAGTCGCCCAGCTGCCGGGCCGTGGCCATGCCCGCGGGGGCCCCGCGCTCGGGGATTTCGTTGCCCAGGCTCCACAGGATGATGGACGGGTGGTTGCGGTCGCGCTGCACCATGCTGGCCACGTCGGCTTGCCACCACTGATCGAAGTACAGGTGGTAGTCGAAGGGGTTTTTGCCCACCCGCCACATGTCGAAGGCCTCGTCGATGACGAGCATGCCCAGCCGGTCGCAGGCGGCGAGCAGGGCCGGGCTGGGCGGGTTGTGGGTGCAGCGGATGGCGTTGTAGCCGCTGGCTTTCAGCAGCTCAATCTTGCGCTCCTCGGCGCGGTCGTAGGCCCGGGCGCCCAGGGGCCCGTTGTCGTGGTGGAAGCAGCCGCCCTTCAGCTTCAGCGGCTGCCCGTTCAGCTGGAAGCCGCGCGCGGCGTCGAACGCAATGGTGCGCACGCCGAAGGAAGTTTCTTGGCGGTCAGTCAGTTGGGGCCCCTGGTGCACCTCGGACACGGCCGTGTAAAGATTGGGCTGGTCCACCGACCACAGCGCGGGCTTCTTCAGGGCCAGGGTTTGGTCGAAGGTAGCCGTGGCGCCGGCGGCTACAGTCTGCGTGGTTTCGGTGCGGGCCACTTCCTGGCCGCGGGCGTTGCGCAGGCGCGTCACCAGGGTCAGGGCGGCGGCCTGGGGCCCCTCGTTCGCTACGGCGGTTTGGGCGCGCACCTGGGCCGCGGCGGCCGTGGCGGTGGGCGTGGTGAGGTAGGTGCCCCACGGTGCCACGTGCACCGGCGCCAGCGTGCGCAGCCACACGTGCCGGTAAATGCCTGAGCCCGAGTACCAACGGCTGTTGGCGCCCTCGTTTTGGACTTGCACCGCCAGCACGTTGGGGCCCCCAAACGCCACCTTGTCCGTCACGTCATACCAAAAACTGGTGTAGCCGTAGGGGTGCGTGCCCAACGACTGGCCGTTCAGCCACACCTCGGCGTTCATGTACACGCCGTCGAACTGCACCTGCACCCGCTGCCCTTTTTGGGCGGCGGGCACCGCAAACGTTTTGCGGTACCAGCCAGTGCCGCCGGTGGTGAAGCCGCCGCTGACCTGGCTGATGGCGTCGGCCCGAAACGGCGACGCGGTGCCCGGCAGGTCCTCGATGCTCCAGTCGTGGGGCAAGTCCACGGCCCGCCACGCCGCATCGTCGAAGCCCGGCCGTTCGGCCCCCTGGGCCCCGCCGCGGTGGAAGCGCCAGCCGGCGTCGAACAAGGCCGTGGTGCCGGGCGCGCTTTGGGCGCGTGCGGCCGGGGCCAGCAGTAGCAAACCCGTCAAGCTCAGTAGGTAGCGAAGGAGGTGCTTCATAAGGGCGGCGCGGCGCCGGGGCCCCGGCGCGTGCGCCGGCCAAAATAAGCAACTCCTGGGCTCTCGGCCCGCCGCCCCTACTCCAGGGCCCGGCCGCGGAAGAGCAGGTAGCCCAGGTGGGCGTACACGCCGAAGTGCTCGTTGGGGTCGTCGTAGTAGCGGGCGTGCAGGGCCAGGGGCCCCACGGGCGTCATGAAAAGGAAGCCCGTGCTGGCCGTCAGCCGCGGCCGCTCGAAGCCACTGGTGCGCAGGGCCGTCTGGTCATTGGCCTGCTCGAAGGGCTGGAAGTTAACGTGCACGTACAGCTCGGAGCGCCACTGCAAGCTGCCCAGCACAGCCTGGCTGTAGCGCACGCCCACGGCCGCGTAGCGCCCGCTGCGGTACTTGTCCAAGAACAGCGTGCGGGCGTCGGGCAGCGGCGCAAACACCGGCGCGATGGCCTGCGAGGCCCGGAAATTGCTGAACGAGCCCTGGCCCGAGGCCACCAGCTCGCCGAAATAGCCCCAGGTGTGGCGGTCGCCGGGCAGGGCAAAGTAGCGTTCCACCGTGGCCCGGAATTGCAGCCACTGGTGGTGGCGCTCGTTGGCCGCCAACACCGACGTGGAGCCCGGCGTGTAGGCCGACGACCCCGTGACGCCGCGCAGCGTGTACGAGTAGCGGTGGCCGCTGGTGGCGTACTGCTTCTCATTCAGGGTGTTGCGGTCCAGGCGCAGGGCCCCCGTGAAGCCGTGGAAGATGGTTTTGTCGAGCACGTCGCTGCTGCTGACGTCCGTGCGGTTCGTGTAGTCGTCGTGCGTCGAGAACAGGCCCGCGTCGAGCAGCAGCCGGCTGCGGTAGGTCGGCGTCACGCCCACCTGGAAGCCCGCCTTCGTGTCCTGCTGCCGGATTTGGGTGCCCAGCGCGTTGCGCCCCAGCAGGCCGCCCGTGCTCTGGTAGTCCCACTGGTTGTAGGTGATGCCCGGCTCCACGTAGAATGGTACTTTGCCCGGCACGCTGATGCGGAACGAGCCGTGGGCCCCGTTGTAAAAGCGCCCCAGGCTCACGTCGGCCGCCGTGGTGTAGAGCAGCCGGCCCAGCGCCCGGTACTCCAGGCCCAGGAAAAAATTGTCGATGGGCCGGGTGCTCAGCACGAAGCCCACCTCCGCCGTCACGTTGTTGTTGCGCTGCGCGTCGAGGCTGAAAATGTAGCCCTTGCGCGCCGTATCGTAGCGGATGCGCGGGTAAATGTTCTTGAAGTAGTCGTCCGACGCCAGCCGGTAGTAGCCCTCCTCAATCTCGTCGAGGCCAAACTCGCGGCCTTTGCGCTGGAAAAACTTAGCCACGTACGCGTTCTGGTTCGGCTTGAGGCCGCGCACCTGCACCTCCAAAAAGCGCGGCGCGGGCACACCCTCCTGAAACGCCAGCCGCCGCGCCAGCAGCGCCGGCAAGTCCTGGCGGCGGCTGATGCGCTGCTTGATGAGGTCCATCTTCAGCTGCGTGGCCGTGTCGCCCTCGGCAATAAAGGCCTTCACCTGGTCGAAGTCGCCCACGCCCAGGGCCCCCAGGCGGGGCTGGATGTAGATGCCGTTCTTGCCCACGCTCGACGTGTCGGCCACGCTCGTGCCCAGGAACAGCACCGTGGTGGCCAGCAGCTCGTCGTCTTTCTTAAACGGGTACTTTTTGAAGGCCACGTCGCCCACGTTCACCCCGATGATGACGTCGGGCGCAAACTCCGTTTTCATGGCCGACGTGGGGAAGTTGTCGAATACCGCCCCGTCATAATAATATTTCCCATCGAGGTTGCGGATGGGCCGGAACGCCAGCGGAAACGTCATCGAGTTGCGCACCGCGTCGCTCAGCGAGCCCTTGCGCTGCACCACTTCCTGGCGCGTAAACACCTCCGACGTCATGCACCGAAACGGTACGAACAGCTTGTCGAAGTCGTAGCCTGCCTCGGCCCCCGACGGGGCCATGAGCTTGGCCAGGGCCAGGTTCAGGTTCAAATCGTTCACCAGGTTCGAGCTCACCCGCGCGTGCAGCGTCGAGTCCACGGCTACGCCCAGGCGCAGGGCCGAGGGTGAAGGCTCGCTCGTAACGTAGTTGAACGTCTTGCTCTCCAGGGATTTGCCCGACGTCCATTTCTGGAATTCCTCGCTCAGCACAATCTGCTCAATGTCGGCCGGCGAGTAGCCCGAGGCGTACATGGCCCCCACCACGGCCCCCATGCTCGTGCCCACGATGTAGTCGATGGGGATGTGGTTCTTCTCCAGCTCCTTGAGCACGCCCACGTGGGCTAGGCCCTTGGCGCCGCCGCCGCTCAGCACCAGCCCCACCCGCTGGGCTTGGGCCGGGCCCGCCCAGCCCAGCGCGCCGGCCACCAAGCCAGCGCATAATAATTTTTTAATCATAAAATAATTCAATAGCATAGCAGCCGGTTCGCCCACTCTGCGCCGAAAGTACGACACCGCCCCGAATGCGCCCGGGGCCCCGGGGCCCTGCGTTGACGTTTGGCATAATCCCGTGCCTCGCTCAGAAAGTCAACAAGCCCGGAAGCCCCGCTCCCAGCCTTGCTGGCCAGATTTACGAAGCCGCCGCCACTACGGGCCCCGCGTAGCCGAGCCGCCCGGCTGGGCTACGCCGCGGGGCCCGGCGCGGGCCAGGCCACGGTGGCGCACAGCTGCGTCCCGGTTTCAGCAAAGCCCAGGCGCACGCCCAGCCCTTGGGCCAGGCGGCCGGCAATCCACAGGCCCAGGCCGGTGCCGGGGGCCAGCGGGTCGGCTGGTACCAGGCGGCGGTGAGGTGGGGCCAGGTGGGGGCCCCAGGGGGCACGGCCAGCGCGTTGGCCACGCCGATAGTGGGGCC
>NZ_MDZA01000096.1 GCF_001816125.1 Hymenobacter coccineus
GACGCTTTCGCACTCGGAGGTGCTGGACAAGCGCGGCAACTTCTACACCGATAACCTGCGCTCGGCCTCGGCCGAGGACACGTACTACCTGCGCGGCACGGGCCAGGACGAGGCCCTGGAGCCGCATTTCACGTTCCACGGTTTCCGCTACCTGCGCATCGATGCTTACCCCGGGGCCCCCAAGCCGGAAGATTTTACGGCCGTGGCCCTGTACTCCGACATGCCGGCCACGGGCTCGTTCAGCTGCTCCGACCCCCTCATCAACCAGCTGCAGAGCAACATCCAGTGGGGGCAGAAGGGCAACTTCCTGGACGTGCCCACCGACTGCCCCCAGCGCGACGAGCGCCTGGGCTGGACCGGCGACGCGGAAGTGTTCAGCAGCACGGCGGCCTTCAACCGCAATACCAACAGCTTCTTTGCCAAGTGGCTGCGCGACCTGGCCGCCGACCAGGGCCCCGACGGGGCGGTGCCGTTCGTGGTGCCCAGCATGCCCTTCACGTCGGGCAAAAACCTCACTGGGGCCGCCGGCTGGTCCGACGCGGCCACCGTCATTCCCTGGGATTTGTACGCCCTGTTCGGCGACCGCCGGACGCTGGCCGTGCAGTACCCGAGCATGAAGGCGTGGGTGAAATACATCCAGGACCGCAGCCGCAACGACCTCTGGGACACCGGCTTTCAGTTCGGCGACTGGCTGGCCTACGACCTTGACGACGACAACGCGGGCCGCTCGGCCGTGACCAGCCACGCCCTAATTGCGCAGTGCTTCTGGGCCCATTCCACCCAAATCATGCTCGACGCGGCCACCGTGCTGGGCAAAACCGACGACGTGGCCACCTACACGGCCCTGCTCCAGCGCATCAAAGCTGCCTATTTGCGCGAGTACGTGACGCCCGGCGGGGCCCTGATGTCGAACACCCAAACGGCCTACGTGCTGGCCCTGCACTTCGACATGCTGCCCGAAAACCTGCGTGCCCAGGCCGCCGACCGCCTGGCCCTGAACGTGGCCGACTACGACAACCACCTCACCACGGGCTTCCTCGGCACGCCCTACCTGTGCCAGGTGCTGAGCCGCTTCGGCCACGCCGACGTGGCCTACAAGCTGCTGTTGCAGAAGACGTATCCTTCGTGGCTGTACCCCGTGACGATGGGCGCCACCACCGTGTGGGAACGCTGGAACTCGATGCGGCCCGACAGCACTTTCGCCCCGCCGTCGATGACCTCCTTCAACCACTACGCCTACGGGGCCATTGGCCACTGGCTGTACACCACGGTGGCGGGGCTGAACGTGGGGGCCCCGGGCTACCGCACCTTCACCGTGCGGCCCCAGCTGGGGGGCGGCTTCACGCAGGCCACGGCCGCGCTCGAAACCGTGTACGGCGCCACCCGCGCGCACTGGCAAACCAGCGGCGACCAGCTGGCCCTCGACGTGACCGTGCCGCCCAACGCCACGGCCACCGTGTACTTGCCCACCACCAACCCCGGCTCGGTGCGCGAAGGCAACCGCCGGCTCGACGCTAACAAGGGCCTGCAAGCCGGCCCCGCCCAGGACGGCTACCTGCCGGTGCAAGTAGGGTCGGGGCAGTACCACTTCACGACGGAATGGGCCCCCAAGGCCACGGCCGCCCTGGCCCCGCGCTGAGGCTGGGGCACGGCGCAGGGGGAAGGGCTATCCCAGCCGGCTCCGCGTTTATTGGCTCGATTCTGCCCGTTATTGCCGGGGCCATCGGCTCCTAACCTTTTGTGCTGCTGCACCCGCCATGCTCGTTTACCGTTTTCTGCCCGCGGCTCGTTTGATCCCTGCTTTTTGCGTCGGTTTTCTTGGTTGGTTGCCCGGTAGCTGCCTCACCGCGCAAGCCCAGGCCCCCGGCACCCCGGTAGGGTTGCAGTGCGAATACCTGCCCAACCCGCTCGGCCTCGACGCGCCCCATCCCCGGCTGGCGTGGCGGCTGGCCGATGCCCGGCGCGGCGCGGGCCAGGCAGCCTACCAGCTGGTTGTGGGCACCGATTCGGCGGCTGTGAGCCAGGGCAAGGGGGTAGTGTGGGCCCTCGCCAAAACCACGTCGGCCCAGCAGCGGGTGCCCTACGCCGGGCCGGCGCTGCGGCCATACACCAAGTATTTCTGGCGCGTGAAGGTGTGGAACAAGGTGGGGGCCCTGGCCGCCACCAGCGCCGTGGCCAGCTTCGAAATGGGCCTGATGGACCAAAAGAACTGGCTGGGCGCCTGGATTAGTGACTCGCAGGACAAGAACCTGCGGCCCGCCCCGTACTTCCGCAAGGCCTTCCAGGTGCCCCGGCAACTCCGGTCGGCGCGGGCCTACGTGGCCGTGGCCGGGCTCTACGAGCTGTCCATCAACGGCCACAAGGTGGGCAACCACCGCCTCGACCCGATGTACACCCGCTTCGACCGGCGCACGCTCTACGTCACGCACGACGTGACGGCCTACCTGCGCCCCGGCCAAAACGCGGTGGGCGTGCTGCTGGGCAACGGCTGGTACAACCACCAGTCCACGGCGGTGTGGGACTTCCACGCGGCGCCGTGGCGCAACCGGCCCGCGTTTTGCCTCGACCTGCGCCTCACCTACACCGACGGCACCGTGGAAACCATCCGCTCGGGTACCGACTGGAAGACGGCCCTGGGGCCCCTGGTGTTCAACAGCATCTACACGGCCGAGCACTACGACGCCCGCCTGGAGCAGCCCGGCTGGGACGCCCCAGGCTTCGACGATGCCAAGTGGAAGCCCGTCATCTACCGCGACGCGCCGTCCCAGCACATTGTGGCCCAGGCCCTGGCGCCCATTCGCAACGTGGCGCCGGTGCCCGCCCAAACCGTCAACAAGCTGAACGACACCACCTACGTGTTCGACCTGGGACGTAATATTGCCGGCGTCAGCCAGCTCACGGCCCAGGGCCCTGCGGGCACCGTGCTGCACCTGCGGCACGCCGAGCGGCTGTACCCCAACGGCCACGTGGACCAGTCGAACATCGACGTGCACTACCGGCCCACCGACAAGAGCGACCCGTTCCAGACCGATATTTTTACGCTCAGCGGCCGGAGCGAGGAGACGTTCATGCCGCGGTTCAACTACAAAGGATTTCAGTACGTGGAGGTGACCAGCAGCCGGCCGGTGGCCCTCACGGCGGCGAGCCTCACCGGCTACTTCATGCACAGCGACGTGGCGCCGGTGGGACAGGTGCGCTCGGCTAATCCGACCATTGATAAAATCTGGGCGGCCACGAATAACTCGTACCTGTCCAACCTGTTCGGCTACCCCACCGACTGCCCGCAGCGCGAGAAAAACGGCTGGACCGGCGACGCCCACATCGCCAGCGAAACCGGCCTCTACAACTTCGACGGCATCACGGTGTACGAGAAATGGCTGGCCGACCACCGCGACGAGCAGCAGCCCAACGGCGTGCTGCCCAGCATCATCCCGAGCGACGGCTGGGGCTACGAGTGGGGCAACGGCCCGGACTGGACCAGCACCATCGCCATCATCCCCTGGAACCTCTACCTGTTTTACGGCGATACCAAGCCGCTGGCCGACTGCTACGACAACCTCCGGCGCTACGTGGACCACATTGCCGAGCAGAGCCCCAACGGCCTGACCAACTGGGGCCTGGGCGACTGGGTGCCGGTGAAATCGAAGGCGCCGGTGGAGCTCACCTCGTCTGTTTATTACTTCGCCGACGCCCGCATTCTGGCCCAGGCCGCGCAGCTGCTCGGCCACCCCGCCGACCACGCCCGCTATGCCGCGCTAGCCGCCAAAATCCGCGCCGCCATCAACGCCAAGTACCTCAACCGCAGCACCAACCTCTACGGCAGCGGCGTGCAAACCGAGCTGAGCGTGCCGCTGTACTGGGGCGTGGTGCCCGACGAGCTCAAGCAAAAAGTAGCGGCCAACCTGGCTAGCCGCGTAGCCGCCGACAACTTCCACCTCGACGTGGGCCTGCTCGGCACCAAGGCCATCCTGGGGGCCCTGAGCGACAACGGCCAGGCCGACGTGGCCTACCGCCTGGCCGCCCAGGAAACCTACCCCTCGTGGGGCTGGTGGATTGTGAACGGCGCCACGACCCTGCACGAAAACTGGCCCCTGGACGCCAAAAGCGACATCTCCCTCAACCACATCATGTTCGGCGAAATAGGGGCCTGGCTGTATAAAGGACTGGCCGGCATCCAGCCCGACCCCCAGCAGCCCGGCTTCAAAAACGTGGTGCTGGCGCCGCACTTCGTGGCCGGGCTCAACCAGTTCGAAGCGTCCCACCAGGGCCCCTACGGCATCATTCGCTCGGCCTGGCAAAAAGTAGGGCCCCGCGTGGAGTACACCTGCACGGTGCCCCCCAGCACCACGGCCACCCTCACGCTGCCCGTAGCCGCCGTGCAACGGGTGACGGTGGACGGCCAGCCAGTGGGTGCTACCTCGACCAACGTCCACGTGGTACAGAACGAAGGCCCGCTGCGCACGTACCGCGTGGAGGCAGGAACTTACCGCTTCAGCATTCAATAGGGCGCAGGAGTGGCCGTGGATGGATCATCGCCAAACGGCCGGCTTGCCAGACCGAGGCAGTGCGCTGCTTACCGTCGGCCTACCCGGTGGGGCCCCAATTAGTCGGCTTCCGAGTGGGTTGGATTAGCTGTGCCGCTGCCACAAAAGTCCAGAAATAACTATTGGTTATTTTTCGCGCGCATCATTTCCAGCATGGGCCGCTAAGAAAGCCGTAACAGGCCGGGAATGCGTCAGCGTGAGTCGGTGCATGGCCCGGGTGCACGCGATGTAGAGCATTCCCCTGTCCACCTCCGTCCGGTAAGTGCGGGCGTCGGCAAAGGGGACAACGACCTCGTCAAATTCGAGCCCTTTGGCCAAATGGGCCGTGGTGATGATGACGCCTTCGGTAAAAGTCGTGGACTCAGCCGTGAGCAACTGCACGCCGGGCGCTTGCAGCGCCTGGTGCACCTCGGTGGCCTGCCGCAGGGTTTTGCAGATGATGCCCAGGGACTGGTTACCGCCGCTTTGAAAGGTGGCGACCAGCTGCTGAATGGCTTGCAGCTCTTCGGCCTGGTTGTCGAAGCGCGTCACCAGGGGCTCCGGCCCGTGCCTTTCCAGGGGAATGAGGGCAGGGTTGGGCGTAATGCGCTGCGCAAAGGCCGTAATTTCCAAGGTTGAGCGGTAGCTGCGAAACAGCTGGATGACCTCGGCTTGCGGGAACACGCGCTCGATGGTTTCGGCGGAGGAGGCGCTGTAGGGGTTAACCGTTTGGCTCACGTCGCCCAAAATGGTTTTGCGGCAAGAAAACACGCGGGCCAACACCGCGTACTGCACGGGGGTGTAGTCCTGCATCTCGTCCACGACCAAGTGTTTTACCTGCTCGTAGGCGCTAATGCCTTCCAGCCGGAGCCGCAGGTAGATCAGGGCGAAGACGTCCGCGTACTCCAGGTCCCGGCGGTGGTCGTAGCGAAACAGCTCGGGGCGGCCCAGCCAGCGGTAAAAATCCTGGTAAAGGTCCAGCACCTGGTGGAACTTGAACATGCGGGGAATGGCCTCGCCGATGGTGGCTTTCTCCGGGCCGGTCAGCTTCCGGCGGGTGGCGTCCCGCACGTAATCGCGCACCTCCTGGGCCACCAGCGCAAAGCGTTTCAGTACCGGCACCCGGTGGTAAGTCTTGAACTTTGCCAGGATAATGGGCAACGGGACGACCGTTTTGCCAACCCGCAGCTCGCTGTAAGTGAAGTAGTTGTTCTCCACGTGTAGCAAATACTGGTTCAGCTGGCGCAGGAACTCCCCCGTTGACTTGAACCGGATGCGTTCGACGAAAGCAGGGTCGGGGTGCTCGAGTAGCGCGGATACTTGCTCGAAGAAGGTTTGGAACGCGTACTGGCGGTCGAGCAAGTCGGCGGCCAGTTCTTCCATGCCCAGCTCGGGAATGTATTCTTCCCCTAGCTCGGGCAAAACGCTCGAGATGTAATCCGCAAAGACTTTGTTGGGCGAAATAATCAGGATGTCTTTGGCGGCAATGGTTTCCCGGTAGCGGTAGAGCAGGAACGCAATGCGGTGCAAGGCAATCGACGTTTTGCCCGAGCCCGCCACGCCCTGGATGACCATCACCGACGCGGTTTCGTTGCGAATCACCGCGTTCTGGTCCCGCTGAATGGTGGCGACGATGTTTTTCAGCTTGTCGTCGGAGGACTTAGCCAGTTCGCGCTGCAGCACATCGTCGTGAATGTTCACGTCGTTTTCGAGCATGAACTCCAGGCGGCCGTCGCGGATCTTGTACTGGCGCTTGAGGCCAATGGTGCCCTGAATCGTGCCGGAAGGGGTGGTGTAAGCGGCCCCGCCCAGCTCATAATCGTAGAACATGGAAGAGATGGGGGCCCGCCAATCGTAAATTAGGTTCTGGCGCTGCTGCTCATCCAAAAAGGAATAGATGCCGATGTACACGGCGGCTTTTTGCTTGCCTTGCGGGGTGAAATCCAGGCGGCCAAAGTAGGGGGATTGCCCCAGTTTGAGCAGTCTCCGTTTCCGGGCCACGGCGGCCTCGCCCGTAAACGCCATGCGGTTGATGGACTGGTCGGCGGCGACCATGTCCGCGTCGTCCATGCTGGACTGGTGCTCGTGGATGTACTGTTTTTTCTCCCGGAGCTCGTTCGAAAACTGCTTGACGACGTCGTCGCCACGCTTAATCGCCAGCGCCAGCCGCTCCTTAATTTCCTCCAGGTAGGCTCTTTCTGCTTGCTCCGTTACGTTCATCCCGGGTGGGTCTTGGCTAGTGGACCGCAAAGGTGAGCGCAAATGCTGGTTCAGCGAAACTGGGGCCCCAAGCGGTACTGCGCACTGCCAACCCAGTGGCTTGGTGTGGTCGAGAATGGCCTTTGCTAAATTGGGGGGCCCTTATTGGATGCTTTTGATGGGGGCATTTCCAGCGCGTAGATGCACTTTTTTCGGCCTTATTTTATTGACCTTTATTGGAGCATGATTATCGGCTTACGCCCAGTAAGGCAAGTAGCGCGCATGCTTCCTGGATTTGCTGGTCGGGTCGACCGGTTTGAGCAAGCCGGCCGTCATCGTGTCCGTGATAATGCGGGAAGCAGCGGGGTAGTTGGATTCAGCAATGCCGAGCCGCTCGCGCAGGGACTGGTTGGTCATGCTCTCCCCCGATACTTGCTTGAGGCAGGCGTGTTGGTAGCAAGCGCGGACTTTATCCTGCCGGTCCATCTCGCTGAACGAACGCGCGCTGAACAGCACCACGCGGGTAAATTGCTCGGAAGCCTCGAAGCGGGGCGCGAGCAAGTGGTGCTCCTCGCATTCCTGCACCACTTTGTCGATGCCGCTGCCGCGCTCTTCGCACATGTCCAATTGCCGCATGGCCCCGGCCAATAGTTCGTTGCGGCTGCGCGGGGCGTGGTCGAGGAAGCGGCGCTCGTCAATCAGGGGCTGGCCCGGGTTGGTGATTTCGATGCGGTTTTCGAACACGTCGATTTGCGGCGAAACGCCTTGGGCCAGAAAGTCCTGGTGAATCAAGGCGTTGAATAAGTTCACTCAGCACCAGGGGCGGGTAGGCGGGGGCCGTCTGTTCGCGCAGGATAACTTTGGTTTCAACATTGCCCGGGCGAAAAAATTCTGCGGGCACCACTTTCCGATCGAGGTTTGCGGTTCGGACCAGGACTCGCAGTTCCAACAGGCGCGCTTGGTGCCGGTCAAACTCGGTCAGTTCCTCGCGGCCCAGGCGACTACCCAGGGGGTTGAGGTGCATCAGCGCGCGGCTCTTTTTACCGTTGGTGGGGCGCATCATCTCCACCGATTTGCGCCCCAGCCAACTGTCAGGACTTACGCATCAAACCGTAGCCAGAGTGACAGGAGCTGACCTTTACCTTTTTAGGCATTGCTAAGGTCTTTATGCTCAGTCAACCAGTTACTTCCTTCGCCACCTTACCCGACCCACGGTGCGCCGGCCGCACCCGGCACCGCTTGCTTAACCTGCTCGTCATCGCTGTGTGTGCCGTGGTAGCCGGTGCCGAAACGTGGGTGGACAGGACATCGCCGACTACGGGCGGATGGAGCACACTTGGTTGGCCACTTTCCTGGATTTACCCCACGGTAGTGCCTCCCACGACACGTTCCGGCGCGTGTTCTCGCTAGTCGACCCGCAGGGACTGGAGCAGTGCTTCCGCCGGTGGATAGCCAGCGCTGCCCCACCCCTGCCGCGCGAAGTATTCGCCATCGATGGCAAGACGGTGCACCGCTCCTTTGACCGTGGGCGGGCCCAAGGGCCATTACACGTAGTCAGTGCTTTTGCCACGCAGCAGGGCCTAAGCCTAGGACAGGTAGCGGTGGTTGGCAAAGGCCAAGAGCTGACAGCTATTCCTGTGTTGATCAAGAGTCTGTGCTTAGAGCAGATTCGGGGTCAGTGTACATGATAGGCGCAGTGGTCAAACCAGTTTTTTGCGTCGGTGTCACTTAGCCAGTCCCGGGCCGTTCGCAACGCCTGGGCCACGGCATCGCGGGTGCGGGCCTGGGCGGTGCGCCGGCGGGGTTTGAGCTTGCTGAAGGCCAGTTCAACGGGCGTAAAGTCGGGCCAGCAAGGCGACAGAAACAGCCGGCAGAAACAGCCGGCGGGCGCCGCAGGCGGCGACGGCCTCGGCCAGGCCGGGCGCTTTGTGCCCGCGCAAGTTCTTTGTGCCCGCGCAAGTTGTCGAGCACCA
>NZ_MDZA01000097.1 GCF_001816125.1 Hymenobacter coccineus
CACGCCCCGGCCCTACCGGGCGTAGCGGGCCAGCGCGCGGAGCCCCGCCCGGGCGCGGGTTTTGACCGTCGCCACGGGCACGCCGACGCGCGCCGCGATTTCGGTTTGGGTGAAGCCCTGGAAGTAAAAGAGCTCGAGCACTTCGCGCTGGCGGGGCCGGAGCCGCTGGGTCCACGCGCGCACGTCCAGGTGGTCGGGGTTGAAGGCCACCGGGGCGGCCGCTTGCTGGGCGCCGGCGGCTTCGAGCGCGTGCGCGTCCCGGTGGAAGCGGTGGCGCGGGCTGCGCACCACGTCCAGGGCGTGGTTGGCGCACAGGCGCACGAGCCAGGTGTAGAGACGGCCGCGGGCCGGGTCGTAGCCGGCGATGTGCAGCCAGGCCTTGAGCAAGCCGTCTTGCAGCACGTCCTGGGCCAGCTGCGGGTCGCCCACGAGGCGGTGCAGAGCGGCGAGCAGGGCGGGGGCGTAGTGGTCGTACACGCCGCGCATGGCGCGCGCGTCGCGGGCCAAGAGGCGGTGCACCAGCCGCGCTTCGGCGGCCGGGGTCAAGGAAAGCATAGCCAAGGACAAGGGGCCGGCCGCGCCCGGCGGGGCGCCGCGCCAGCGGCGTGGATACGGGGACGGGAATCGAATAACGATAATTTTCGCACAAGAATAGTACTTTCCCAGGGAAGTGCGCCGTTGGGCCGGGCGTATGGCCTGCCTCCTGGGAAGATTGCAACGGGTTGTTGGCTAAGTGCCAAGGCCCTTGGGGGGCTCGGCTGGGCCAGCCGGAAAAGGTTGCCTACCCGTTCCGGCGAAGACGGGCGGGCAAACGCCCGGCCCCCCGGGGCGGGCAAACGCCCCGGGGGGCCGGGCGCTGGCAACGCAGGGCCAAGACTAAAGGAGTCGGTGCTTAGAAGCAAGATGAGGTAGCGCTGCTATTACTTACCGCTACCTATCTGGCCTGAACGGAACAAGTCGACCCACCAACTGCCCAGGTGCTATTTTTAACTCTTATCGTACCTAAAGTGATTGTGAGGGAGGCTTCCTAGGGGGACCTCCCAGGAAACGAAAAATAGAGCACGTTAAGCGGCACCACACCGTGCCTTTAACAAAATCCACCGTTTTTGCTAAACTCTTAAAACGAGTTGCTTGCCCGGTCTGGATGCCTGCTGCCTGAACCGGACCTTTCCTTTGCGGCTTACCTTGGGCGCCCCCGGCGCCACGCATGGGGCATTGACCGGCCCGCGCATCAAAGCCCGACGTTGCAAGCAATTGGAGCGGCCCAATCGTAAACAGCAACTCCCGCTCCACACCTGTTTAGGCGTTACTTCGCGTTGTCCCCCCTCCAATTGCGGCAATCACGTCACTGGTGGGTATTCGGAACAAACCCGTACGAAAATGAAAAAAATACTCATGAGCGTGACGATGGTTCTGCTTTTTGTGGAAGGCATTCAAGGGCAAAATCACATTTCCTCTCAAAAATCAACTTCCGATAAAGTAGGGCAATTATTTTCAAAATACAACAACCCCAATTCACCCGGCGTTGCCGTAGCCGTTATCCAAAACAACCGCATTGTTTATGAAAAAAGTTTTGGCATGGCCAACTTGGAATACGCGGTGCCCATCAGTTCCAATACTATTTTTAATGTTGCCTCTTTAGCAAAACAGTTTACGGCGTTTTCCATCGCGTTGCTTGCGGATAAAAAGCTTCTGTCCCTAAACGACGACGTGCATCAGTACATTCCGGAGCTGCCGGACTACGGGGAAAAAATTACGCTCCTGCATTTAATCACCCACACCAGCGGGTTAAAAGACCAGTGGGATTTGCTGAACCTGGCCGGCTGGAAGCCGGAAGACGTCATCACGAACAAAAACGTGCTCGACCTCATCCTCAAACAACAAGAACTAAATTTTGCACCCGGCGAAAAGTTTCAATACTGCAACTCCGGGTACACGTTGCTCGCCTTGGTGGTGGAACGGGTAACCGGAAAGCCGTTTGCCACGTGGACCCAAGAAAACCTGTTTGGGCCCTTGCACATGAACCACTCTTTTTTCTCCAACAATTTTGCGCAAATCATCCCGAACGGCGCGCATTCGTATAAAGCCACCGAAACCGGGCTGGAAGAAAGCGTCTTTACGGCTTCTGCCGTGGGGGCGGACGGGCTTCACGCGACGCTGGCCGATTTGTGCAAATGGGTGGCCAATTATGACCAAAAAATCATCGGCAGCGACGTCGTTTTTGACGAGGTTAACGGCATTCCGGCCCTGGAAAAATCAGGCAATAGCAATTTGAACGCAGCCGGACGGTTAAAATTGAGTTATGGATTTGGGCAGGGAGTGAAAGACTACCGGGGGGCGTTGCGTATTGGTCATGACAGCGCCGACGCCGGGTACCGAACGTACATCGGCCGGTTCCCGCAACAACACTTTGCCGTCATTCTGTTGGGAAATTCGGAAGCGTTTGAACCGGAAAAAACGGCCATGCAAATCGCAGACATTTACCTCGCCAGACAACTAAGCCCGCCCGCCACCGAAGACGCAGTAGCGGGCAAAAAACTGCTTATTCCCGAAACGATGGAACAAACGATTTCAGGTCAATATCAACTAGGGGACAAAAGAATTTTAAGAATTTTTGTGGTTGACCGAAACATCATGGGTGAAATCAAAAGCGAGCGTCGGCGTTTTGATTTGATTCCCTTAACCAATCTGGAATATGAAAATAAACCCAAGGGCATTGGTGTAAAGTATTTAAAAGGGAATAACGAGGGAACAGCTACCATCGAGTTTAGTGAAAGCGGAAAATCCATAACCGCCACCAAGCTGGTGCACCTTGATTTAAGCTATTTAGACGAATATACCGGCAATTTTTATTGCGGTGCATTGGATGCAAAATACGCAATCAAGGTCCAAGATGACCACATGGTGGCAATACTGCCCAGGAATAATGCTGTGATAATAACGCAAAACGAGGCCGACTCTTTTTTTGGAAGCCACTGGTGGATGAGAGACATAAAATTTAAAAGAAATAAAACAAATAAGATTACCGGCTTTGAAATAAATAATGGGCGGGCCAAGAAAATTACTTTTTTGAAAATAGGTACTAAATGAGTGAATGCCTGCCGATAACCCGCCTGGGTGATAGAAAGTCTGTGCGTTGACTCCGCAGGCAACAACTTAAAGGAGCTAAATGCTTGGTATTATTCTGGAAATGCCTTGCTGACCGCCTGGGCAAGTAGGAAGAAGGTTTCCCGTGCTCAAAAGCTAGTGCTGACAAGCCCGCCGGTTAACCTCCGGACCAAACTTTTAACTGAGGCCAATTACAGGCAACCAGGGGTAAACGAGAAACGCTTCTTTCACCAAAAGGAGCAGGTTTGGCTTCGGACCGTTTCAATAAACCTGTTTTGGCGCGCGCGCACTCGCCGAGTCAAATTGCTGCACTTCGCGAAACGTGTCTAACCATCCTTTTTTGGTGCCGACTACCTAGTGCTTCCCGTCGGCTCATGACACGGCAAACGGCGATATCTGAAACGCATATTCAGTAATCAACGTGTCCTGCTGCCGCTTTTAACGGCTTTTCGGCACCCAAACTTGGAATACACGGTGCCCTGTAGCACTTGGACCAAACTGTGAGCCAAGGACATTGTTGCAGTGGGGTCATTGCACCAAATGCGTAGTTATCTTTCGGCGGGTTCTGGCTGCTGGCCAAGTTGGGCCAACACCTAGCGCAGAAAATTATCGTCGCGAGCAACTTTTTTGCGTTTTCGCCGCAGGCTCGTCACCGTATCATCGCATTGTAACAGGGTCAGGGCCAGCTTGCGTAAGGTGGATAGGTTACGCGGGGCGTGGTCGCGGCGGCAGCCATCCTCATACCACGTCACGTCCGGTTGCCAGTGCTGGTGATTTTCGATGCCCCAGTGGCCGCGCACGTAGCCGGCCAGTTCGCTAGCCGAGGCTTGGCCCAAGGACGAGAGGTAGTAGCGCGAAGCGCAGGTAGCCCGCCCCTGCTGCCAGCGCGTGGTCTGTACGCAGACGAGCGTGCGCAGCCCCGGCCAGGCACCGGCCGCGTCCACCAGCGGGAAATAGCGGCTGAGCCAGAGGCGGCGCTGCTCGCCTCGGCCGTGGCCCTTCTCGCGGTGCTCCTGGGCGGGGGCCTGGACCAGTAAAGGCGCAAAACGGGCCTGCACCTGGGCGAATAGCTCCCGTTGGTTCTGCTTGAGGACCAGTACGTAGTTGGCTTCGCGCTCCAGCAGGCGGGCAGCCAGCGCCGGTTGCGTGCCCAGTGCATCCAGGCTGACCACATTGCCGACCACGTCCACCAACTCCAGCACCT
Organism: Hymenobacter coccineus; assembly: GCF_001816125.1. Lineage (GTDB taxonomy): Bacteria > Bacteroidota > Bacteroidia > Cytophagales > Hymenobacteraceae > Hymenobacter > Hymenobacter coccineus. The sequence goes on from NZ_MDZA01000097.1 coordinate 4,313, forward strand.
GGGGCATCGCCACCGCTTCGCTGCGCTTTTCTGCCACGGGCACTTGCGTCAGGCACAGGCGCTGCTCGACGGCCCACACACTCACCAACTGCACGCTGGCTTGCCGCCGTCCGGTTGGGGTAGTGCCCCGCAGTTGCTTACCGTCCACGATAAGCTGCCGGCCCGCCCAGTTGGGCGACAATAGCCGCTCCCAGCGCTTCAGACAGGCTTCGAGCTGGGACAGGTCTAGGTGGCGGACACCCGGTTGAGTGTGGTGGGACGGGATGCCCACCGGCAGGCTCAGGAATTGGCGTAAGGTGGCTCCCTTATCACACGCGTAGTCATAAATATCCTCAAGCGTCTCGCAGTTAGCTGATAAACCGCACACCACCAGCCAAACAATGTCACTCAACTCATGTAGGCAGCGGCCTTACTCCCGGTAATCCGTCACCTGCTCAAAAAAATCTTCTTCCTCCATCCACCCAAAGTTCGCTACCTACTACTTTGGTGCAATGACCCTACCCGCGACTGAGGCAGTACCTTTGGTCGGCCTGCTTTAAGTAAGCAGGAGCTTATTCGATGCCAACTTCCTTGGCGTTACTGCCAGTCTTTGACGCCCTGCCCGGGGCCTACTTGCTCCTCTCGCCTGCGCTCGTGATTGAAGCGGCCAGCGCGGCCTACCTGAGTGCCACGCTGACGAAACAGTCGGCCTTAATAGGCCGGCACTTCTTTGACGTTTTTCCCGACAACCCGCAGACCCCCCTTTTGCAGGCCTCGCTGGCCCAGGTAGTCGCCACGAGCCAGCCCCACGAGCTGCCCCGGGTGCCCTATGCCATTCCTGACCCGGCCCGGCCCGGCCACTTTGTGCAACGCTACTGGCGGACGCACCACACCCCGGTGCTCGATGCCCAAGGCCACGTGACGGGCATTATCCACGCCGTGGTCGACATCACCGCGCAGGTGCAGGCCGAGCGCTGGCTCCACGAAAGCCAGGCCCGGGAACAGGCCGCCCGGTTAGCCGTCGCCGCGCAGACCGAGGAGCTAGCCGCTGCGCAGCGCCAGGTGCAGGCGCGCGAAACCTTCTACCAACTCTTTGCCCACACCCCCGCCGCTATTGCCATCCAGCGCGGACCCGCGCACCGGTACGAGTACGTCAACGCCGCCCTCCAGCAGTTCTTTCCCGACCGCCAGCTGCTGGGACGCCCCGTGGCCGAGGCCCTGCCCGAAATTGTGCCGACGGGCCTGCTACATATCCTGGACGGCGTGTACCACACGGGCGAAACGTATTTTGGCCACGAGGTGCCGCTGCGCTTGGCGCAGGCCGACGGCTCCCCCAACCGGCAGCGGTACTTCACCTTTACCTACCAAGCCTACCGCGAAGCAGGCGAGATTGTGGGCGTTTCCACCTTTGCCTACGAAGTGACCGGGCTGGTACTCGCCCGTCAGCAACGCGAGCGTGAGCGGCAGCAGCTGCGCGATCTGTTCGAGCAGGCGCCGGTCGCCCTGAGTGTTTTTCGGGGCCCGACCTACGTGCTGGAGGTAGTCAATCCGCTCATGGCGGCGATGTGGCACCGCCCCGTCGCCGAGCTAGTGGACCAGCCGCTGTTCGAGGCCCTGCCCGAACTCGAAGCGCTGGGCCTGCGCGCCCTGCTGGAGCAGGTGGTGCGAACCGGTACGCCCTACCAGTTGCAGGAGTGGCAGTCGCCGGCCACCGACTGCCACGCGGAGCCGCGTTTTTTCAACTTTATGTTCCACCCCTTGCGCGATGAGCACGCCCAGGTGACGGGGGTGGCTTGCGTGGCCACCCCCGTCACGGACCAGGTGCTGGCCCGACGCGTCAGTGAAGACCATGCCCAGCAGCTACGCCTCCTAACGGATGCCTTACCCGTGCTGGTGGCCTGCGTAGACCAGCAGGAACGGTACGTGTTTGCCAACCAGGCGTACGAGCGGTGGTATGGGCGACCGGCGGCTGAGCTAGTCGGCCGGCCGGTACGCGAGGTAATTGGGGAAACCGCCTGGGCGCGTGGGGCGCCCAACCGGGCGCGCGCCCAGGCGGGCGAGTGCGTGGAATTTGACGCCGCCAACTACGGCCCCGGCGCTGACCAGCACATTGAGGGCAGCCTCATCCCCAACGTACAGCAGGGGCGTTCCAGAGGCTACTACATTCTCATTGCGGACGTGACCGGCCTGGTAGCGGCGCGACAGACGGCCGAAGCCAGCGCCCAGCGGGCGCACGCACTGGCGGACGAACTCCGGCTAGCCAACGAGCAGCTTACCCGCGTCAACGTCGACCTCGACCACTTTGTGCACGTCGCCTCCCATGACCTGCGCGCTCCCATCACCAACGTGGAGGGGTTGCTGCGGGTTTTGCGGGAGCAACTGCCCGGCGACCTGGCCCAGACGGGGTCCGTGCCCCGGGTATTGGCCCTGCTAGAGCACGCGATTGAACGCTTTCAGCTCACGTTAACGCAACTGACCGATATTGCGCGTTTACAGGAGTCGCAGGCGGCGGAACCAGTCGATCTGGCAACGCTGGTGGAAGATGTGCGCCTGGACCTGACGCCGCTCCTAACCGAAACGCAGGCGCAACTGGTCGTAGACGTCGCCACTTGTCCGCGCATCTCCTTCCCGCCGGTGCACCTGCGCAGCATCGTCTTTAACCTGCTCAGCAATGCGGTGAAGTACCGTCATCCGGACCGGCCCGCCGTGGTGCACCTGCGGGCGCACGGCAGCGCGTCGCAGGCCGTGCTGGAAGTCCAGGACAACGGGCTGGGGCTGGACGAGCGCCAACAGGCGCAGCTCTTTGACCTCTTTAAGCGCTTGCATTCCCACGTGGAAGGCTCGGGCGTGGGGCTCTACCTGGTCAAGCGCATGGTCGAGAATGCCGGCGGGCGCATTGCGGTGCAAAGCCAACTAGACGTCGGCTCCACCTTTACGGTGTGGCTCCCGCGCTCCTAGCGCGTCCGGGCAGGCCGCTGGCCAAGCGCAGGGCTGGCGCGTGAAAGGCCACCGCATACGTGCGCCGTTTTCTGGGTCTAGCAGGGGTGGCCATTAGACAAGAAAGGCCAGGCTTTGCTGGGTCTCTCACTCAAGTACCTGGCGGGGGCGAGGGTCGGCAGCATAGGTAAGGACACTGGAGAAATGTTCAGCGGGTTTTAAACGCGAAAAAGGCTTATTGCAGCACGCGGGTAGGGGGCTGCGCCTGGCTTGTTCCTTCATTAGATAACAAGTGTATGTTATATATTTAAAAATCAACAATTTATGGTTTTAGACGTGCTGATTTTTTTACGGCTTGCCGTAGTTATCCCGTAGGTCATTTGTTGGCAGTATTACCCGGCAGTGCGTCTTTTGTAGCAGACAGTTTCAGTGCCCCAAATGCTTTATATCTTTTTCCAATTCCGGTTTTATTATCCATTTGTTCACTTCATCCTCTACCCGTTAGCTCATGAAAAAGCATTCAACTAACTGGTGGCCTTCCGGCTGGCTGCTGGGCCTACTCGGCTTGCTGGCGAACTGGCCAGCCCCCACCCAAGCGCAGACCAAGAGCCCCAAGCGTGGGGTAGCTTACGACTTTACCTCGGCGGCCGACCTGCAGGCGCTGGCCCCTGGCCTGAGCTGGTGGTACGGGTGGGCTCCCATCCCCAAAGCGGCCGTTGCGAACACTTATCAGGGCCTGGGCTCGGAGTTCGTGCCGATGCAGTGGGATGAGATTCTGGACGGCAGCACTGTCACGGCCAACCGGCTGGCGGCCGCCACCTCGGGCTGGGGGTGCCCGCCCCGCGGCACTAATGTACCCGTGGCCCTGGGCCTGCAGCAGCGCGGCCTGGAGGACGGCCAGCGTGCCGAAGATGTTCGTCTCGCAGAGCGCCCGCACGTCCGCCGCGGGGGCTTCCTCAATGGTGCCCACCAGCGAGTAGCCGGCGTTGTTGAGCACCATGTCGAGCCGCCCGAAGTGCGCGTGCGCCTGCGTGACCTCCTCCCAGTAAACTAGGCCGCTGTAAAGTAGCGAAAATCGGGCACTTGTCGTACCTTAAACCAACAGACAGTGTCATGAAAAAGGCCAAGTTTACCGAGGCCCAAATCGTGTTTGCCCTGCGCCAAGCCGATACGGGCGTGGCCGTCGCCGAGGTATGCCGGAGGATGGGCATCAGCGAGGCCACCTACTACAACTGGAAGAAAAAGTACGGCGGCTTGGGCGTGCCCGAAGTGCGGCGGCTCAAGCAGTTGGAAGAAGAAAATCAGCACCTCAAACAGCTCGTGGCGGACCTGAGCCTCGATAAGCAGCTGCTGCAGGACGTACTCAAAAAAAAGTTCTGAAGCCCGTGCAGCGTCGCCACGCGGCTCAACACCTCCTCGACGCCTACCGCATCTCGGCTCGCCGGGCCTGCCGGGTGCTCCGCTT
>NZ_MDZA01000098.1 GCF_001816125.1 Hymenobacter coccineus
CGTAGTCGCGTTGCGGCGCGTCCTCGCGCATCAAGCACAGGTACGGGGCCACGAAGGTCCATTCGTCGTCTTTTACATCGCTGGGGTAAGCCATACCCCAAATTTCGGCACAAGTTCATAACAGGCTCTAGCCCGTGGCCGAACCGGCGGTTGCTCACCGGCGGTCCGACCACGAGCTAGCGGGCATTGGGATGGCCTAAAACGGCTTGTCGCACCGTCAGAGTCACAATTTTTACGTCCAACCCCAACGACCCGTGGTTGATGTACCACACGTCGAACCGCACCCGCTTGGCCATGGCGCTGACCGCTTTGGTCTCACCCCGGTAGCCACGCACCTGCGCCAGGCCCGTGATGCCGGGCGTGACAGCGTGGCGCTGCATGAAGCCGGGCACTACGCGCGCGTACTCATCGGTGTGCTGGAGCATGTGCGGGCGTGGGCCCACCACGGACATCTCGCCCCGCAACACGTTCAGAAACTGCGGCAGCTCGTCAAGGCTGGTTTTGCGCAGGAACGCGCCGACGCGGGTGATGCGGGCATCGCCCGCCGTGGCTTGCGTACCGGGCGACGCGTTGTGCGCCCGCATGCTGCGAAACTTGTAGCAGTAAAACGGCTGGCCGTCCTTGCCCGTGCGCAGTTGCCGAAAGAAGACCGGCCCCCGGGAGGTGAGTTTGACGACGAGCGCGACCAGGGGCACCACCCAACTCAGCAGTAACGCCACCACTAATAGCGAGAACACGAGGTCAAAGGCCCGCTTAGTGCGCAGGGACCGGCGCCGGTGCCCGGTGCCCGCCTGTCCGGTGCGCACGGCCCCCGGCGCGTGCGAGACCGCTGGGGAACGCTGGAGCATGGTGGGCCGGGGCACCGGGGCGCCCGCCAGAGCCACTGGCCGCCCCCGGTCCACGGGGGCGGGGGGGCCTCAGCGGTCCCGGTACGGCACTGGGCGGGGGCCAACGGGGGCCGAACGGAGGGGGGAACGGGCCCACCACTGGCGTCGCCGCGGCCCGCTTGGGAAAAGATAGGCATTATAGGCAACTGATTAGCACACTAGTTACTGTTTTCCGAACCGCGTTACGCCATGCGCGAACATATTGTTTGCATTGATCAAATTAATGGCGGGACTATCGAACATTTGAGAACAACTTAATATTGAAAATTTTCTGCTTTGGTGGGCATTCTGGGGGTTGCCTTTTGGGTTGGATGCCCCTGCGAGCCGGACGCGTAAGCGGGCGAATTCTAAAAAAAATGGTAGCGACCGGCAAGCCTTGACAACATAAAAATGCGGGACACTGAATTGGCAGCTTATTTATTGACCTCGACGGGAATACCAGCCCGGCCGCCGAGCAAAAGTGGTCCCCCGGTACGACCGCCCGGCGAATTGCGCCCGGAACCAGTAAAAAAACATTGTCGTACGCGCGAGGAAAAGAGCCGCACGCTTGGACTGGCCCCGCTCCCTAAGCGGCTTGGCGGGGTTTTCGATTCGAACGCTGGGGCGACCCCCGTCCCGTACTGAACAAGGGAATGCCGTGGCTGAAACAGACCGGCGCGCCTTTTTTTCCTGGCAAAGCACCCGGTTTAGGGTCTTTTATTCGTCCACAACGCGCATAATTGCTGTTCAGCTTGGTCGTAAAGGCGTTGCAAGGTTTAGTGTTTGCGCTGTAACGCACGGTAGCGCTGTTGCGCGGTCACGGCTAGGCCACCGGTCATCAGCCAGAGCCCGCACAGGACCAGGTTGAGCCACGTCATAAGGAAATCGCTGCGCGGACCGGCCGCCCTGCAAGCAGCAGAACCGCGCCGCGGCTACCCCAACGTGGGCTACGCAGGGAAACGGCCGCAACTTTTTTCGGTTTACCAACGGCACACGGCCCAACTATTACCAATCAGGAATCCTCTTTCTGACAGTATATGGGTACGGCTCGGGTAGCCATCTTGCTTGCTGGCCTTTCACTGGGAAGCGCCTGAACCGGCCATCCCCCCCATGACGTGGCCCGTTGGCCCGCGCAAGCCGCCGCGGGGGTACGCGACCGGTCGCGCCCCGCGGCGGCTTGCGCGGCAATTACCCACCGGCCCCACGTTTACCGGCGGCCGCCCGCCGAAAAGCCGCGCCGGGGCTGGCAGCGGCGTTCGTGGACGGCGCGCAAGCCGCTGCGCCTAGGCGTGCCGGTGCAGGGCGTGCAGCAGGCTACGTCGGTGGCCACATGCCATGATTTAGTCTTCGCCCGGCTGGTCAAAGGAGCAAACAAGTGCCCCCGTGTGCATCCCGTTGTAAAAGCGGAAAGCTGCTTCCACCCCCGTATGCCCGGCGTAATAGTGCTTTGCAAACCGGCGACTTGCGATGGTTTTCATGCGAACAGCGGCCGTGTCCTGCCTCACAGACAAAGGTGTCGCCGCCTGGCGTCCAGGCCGGGGCCCAAACGGCCCAGCCACCTTTTTGCCAAATGGCAATTACCGCCCCAATACGCCCGCGCAACTTGCTGACATGGACGAATTTCTTGCTTATGTCTTGCAGTTTGGCAACCTGAGCCAGCACCAGCTGGACCTGATTGTTGGCAAAGGAACCACCTTGTCGCTGCGCAAGGAGGCCTACTTGCTGAAGGCCGGGCAGGTGGCCCGGCAGGTGACCTTGCGTGGACTTAAGGTACCACTCCCTACTTCTGCAACGGCCACACCAGCTTTATTTGTCCACGCAGCAGCAGTTGCTGGCGGAGGTGCGGAAGGGAATTGATAAGCTGAACCAGTCGTGGCCTGCATCAAGTGATTGTACCGACTACGGAACACTAGACTGAACCCATCGAGGTGTCATTAGCCCACAAGCAATACCTCTTCAAGGTAACCCAATGAGGGTCAACTGGGAACATCCAGAAAAAGCGCCTCTCCGCGCTGGAGACACTTCCAGCAAAACCGGCGATAATGTGGGTGGTGTTAAGCAGCGTCGGGCAGCCGTCGCAACGCAATAACAGAAAGAGTGAATCAATCACTGGCGAGGGGGTTGCGGAGCAGCGAAGCCACAGAATGGGGAGCACCCGTAGCCAGCCAGCAGTTGCGCTTTTGATCGGGACTGTTTACCTTGGTGGACACTTTAACGCTTGCTGACGATGCCCAAAGACTACGATACCGAAGCAGAAGACTACGAGGCCACGCTCTACACCGATTACGACGACGCGGTGGAGGAGACCGAGGCGGATGATTTTGAAGAAAGCTCGCCGGTGGACTTCGGTGACGAGGCGGACGAGACGGACGTTGCTTCTGAGGAAAGCCCGCTACCCGGCCGTGGCGACGACACCAAGGAAGTCTTCAGCTAGTAACTGCCTGGAAACACCACAAAAAAGCCCTATTAGCCTTGCGTTCGGGGCTTTCTTACGCTGGGGCCGGCGGCGTTAAAGAGTTGGGTTCGCCCCAGCCGGCGCAGCTAGCCGAGCGCCGGTAATCCCGGGCCCAGGGCACCCCTGCGGTCCACCGGCAACCGGCGCGCGTTGGCTCTAGGCGCACGTGCCCCGCTACACGGCGCTACGCCGGCCGGGGCGATGCGTTTGGAGTGGCCCGCGGTGATGGCATGAGGATCGACCACCCACGCAATTGGCAAAACGCTCCCGCTGCACGCGGCGAGGCGCCCCCGCCCCCTTGCACGCCGGGCTTGCTGGCCGAGGATGGCGGCTAGCAACAGGGAACGATGCGCGCTTTGAACATCGGTGGGCGACAAGCGCGCGCACCGTGCGGGGCGAGTAGACCCGCCGGGTTGATCGCTTCGTCGTGGCTGCCCGGGGCCAGTGCGCCCGGCGTCGCGCGGCCCTTGGGTGGTGGGCAATCGCACTGCAACCGAATAGCGCCGCAAATGGTTAGCAATGTGCCTAGCAGAGTGCACCTTGCGGAGTGAACGTGCCAGGCATCTACGCTTACAACACCGTTTGGCAGGACGGAACCAAAGTAAACCTGAGCCTGGGGTACACTGCCGCGGCTACCCAAACGGGGCGCTGGAACGCGCGCTTGCGGTCGGGCGACAACGCAACCCCAACAGGGCCCTGATCAGCCACAGCGTGCTCCTGTTGGAACTGCCGTTCTTGAAGAGCGTGTGCACCACGACTTGGCGAAACTGACCGCGGCGCTGGACGAGTTGTGCGGGTTGGCTGGGGTAGCCCCTGCAGCCACGGACCTGGCTACGGCAATGGCTATCGTCAAAACCGAACTCGCCTAACTCCTCCCCGGAATTGCGGGGCGTTGTATCTTCGCACCCGGGACAGTAGCTCAGCCACGAGAGAGCAGCGCCGGCGAAAGCCCGCAGGACATCGGTGCAAGCCCGATCTGTTCCGCGCAAGAAAGCCCCGGCGCAAAAATGCGCCGGGGCTTTCTTGCGCGGATTCGCGTAGCGCGCCCGCTCTGTTGCATGCTTCCACCGGGGTTGCCGCAGCGCGCGTCCAGCAATTTTTCAGGATCTCTCGCTGTTATTCAGTGCATCATCTCGGCAATATACCACGCCGAGACGCGCCAAGCGGTTCTTGAAATCCTGCATGCGTTTGTGGGTCGGTTTGCAGCATGGGCCCGTGCAAGACAGCTGGGAAACACTCCTCTGTGCACAAAATGAAATTATGCGCGACTCCTTAAACTGCGGCGTGTTAATCGTTCCTGTTCTGGCCCTACTGGGCTACCCCCCTGGCGGGGCCAGGGGGGTAGCCCACCAAAGCTCTGGCGTTAAGCGGGATTTCTTGCTGTTTTCACGGCGTGACCCTCGCCGACTGCAAGCGCCTGCCCCCACGACTACCAGCGGCGGGCCGCCTTTCGACCGGGCCCCTCCCTGGTCCAGCGCTGGGCAGGAACGCTCCCCGCCAACCTCACCCACGTGCCGCCGCTGGATGCTTACGCGGCGGCGGTGTAGCTGCCCGACGGCTGGGCTTAAAAGCGCCTCGGCAAAGCGGTTACGATTTTTTTGCAGCTGCAATGCCGGCCGCTACATTTGGGCGCGTTGAAGGATAAATGCGGCGGTTCAACACGCTGCCACTAAGGCTCCAACCGACTGGTCGGGGCTTTTTTAGTTGTCTTAGCAACCTCAAAAAACAATTAGCGACTTTTTACGGCCCTTTGCCGCCGCTCCAGCGCCAGCGTTTTTTGCGGGTTAAGTATTTAACACGTCCGTCGCAGGGTGCTGCAACGCCCCCGGTTTACGCCTTTCTTGCGCGGAAATCGCCACCGCGCTGAATCCGTAAAAAAATGGGTGCCCCCTCCCGCGAAGCCTTGCGTCGGCACGCCGCGGCCCTGATAACCGACGCCCCCAAAGATTACAAGCGGCAGTTACTCAGCCGCTACCAACGCGGCGCGCGGAACCTGGACGGCTTGGCCAACGCGCTGGCGGCGAGCGTGCACCACAGCAAGGCCACACCTACGCCCAGCGAAGCGCAGTTGCGGGCCTGGCTGGCCGGGTACCGCGCCCACAATGCCCCGCGCCAGCTCACTGGCCTGTTGCTGTAAAGCGACGGGCGGGTCGCGCAACTGCTCGAAAGGCCCGAAGCTGAAGGGGACCCTGTTCGCCCGCATCCGACGCGCCGCCCGGCACGCGCGCGCGGTCACGCCCAGCGGCGGGCCGGTCCCCACGCACTGGGTCACTGACACTGGTCCATGGCCTACGGCACGAGGACCCACCGGCCTTCAACCGCGCCCGCACGCCCGCGTCCGTGCCCTTCGCCGAACCGCACCGGCAAACGCTGCTCGAAGCCTTCGGCAGGCCCTGGACGCACCCGGGCCCACTGTAACTTCCCGGCGACGTAGCCGTCGTACTGTGCATAACCTGCGTGCGCCGGCCCGGACAACCGCCTGCCTTGGCCGCAGCCCGCCGGACCGTCGTTCATGGGGCAGCGCTGGGCCCAACGCGCGGGTCGTGCTTCCGAAACAAGGGCGGACCGGCACATTGGTGGGCCCGGCCCAACGGCTGGCCTTGGCCCGGGGGTTCCGGCGGCCGTAAAACCCGGGGAATTGGACGCGGGAATAACTGCTGCTTCACGCCAGTACCCGGGCCGGCGGGCGCCGTCAATACCCGTTGTGTTTGCCCAAAGGCTGGGAAAAATAGGGTTATCTGGCACGCGTACGCTTGACGTAGGTGCCTCATCTTGTGCCGTTTTAGGCCGTACCTTGTGGACCTTCCCGCCTGCGTTCGCTGCCCATGCTCTACGACTTCCACTTCGGCCCCGCCGCCCAGACCCCCGCCGCGCGCGCCTGGGTCCTGCAGCACATGCAGGCCCTACTTCCCAACCTGCGCGCCACCACGCCCGCGGCTCAGTGGTTCTGCACCCGCTACGTGGCGGGCGAGCTGAGCTGGGAGCAACTGCGCGCGGCCCTCGACGCGGAAAGCCGCTAGGCAGCCGGGGTAGCCGCGGTGCGGCACTGGCGCAGCCAGCGCTGGGCTTCGGCCAGGTCCTCGAACACCTGCAGCTCGAACGGCCCCCCGGCCGGCAGCTGTCCCGGGATGAGGTCGGCGTGCCGGTCGGCCTGCACGACGTGGGCCACGTAGCGCAGGCCCAGCGCGGCCGCCTGCGGCACCCACGCCCGGGCCAGCCAGTCCAAGCCGTCGAACCAGGGCCCGCGCAGCGGGGTGTTGTCGTTGAGCAGGTAGGCGCAGGGCCTGGCCGCCGCGTGCGCCAGGTAGGCTTCCGCCCCGCGCATGGCCTCGGCCTCGTCGACGTAACCGCGCCAGGTGGCGCGCAGCCAGCCCTCGGCTTCGTCGTAGGTGAGCACGCAGGCGCTGCCATCGCTCGGGTCCTGGTTGGCGTTCAAGAGCATGGGCGTGAGGGCGTAAGAGCAGGGGGATTAGTGGCGTAGCGACTGGTTAATTTAGGAATATGCATGGCATCGACCAGTCACATACGCCAGGCAAACGCGCATTCTGTTGGCGAGTATTGCGTGGGTACGCCCTATTCGCTGGCCGCTTGCCCGCTGGGTGGGCCAGGAAGTGCAGCGCTGCCTCACGCAGTTCCAACGTTTGGCAGAGCGCGACCACGGCCTGGGCATAGCTGGCCAGCGTGCTGTAGGGGGTCGTACGCGTCCGGGCCCGCCCCGCCGCTGCCCGCGTGGTCGAAAAGGACAACTTGGTGAGGCACGCCCAGGACTGCTACCAGTGTAGTGCCAGATGTGCTGGCAGCAGCAGAAGCCGTTGCAGAGCAGCAGCGGCGGTTTGCCGTGCACGAGCACGGCGTTGCGCACCAGCACGGCGTCGCGCGTGGGGAGCACGGGCGGCGAAAAAGATAGACGGGGCAGCGGGCATGGCAAAGGGAGTGGGTACGGCCGGGAAGGGAAAGGTACACCGGCAACCACGGCCGTAGGTTGCTGCGCTAAGCCAATTTTTGATTCGACGGTTAATTCTTAAAATTAAGGTGTTTACGTAGCATGCAACCCAGATTTTTTTGAACCTAAACCCAACGGTTAAGCTGGCCCACTCCCCCGGGAGATGATTCAAACGCACCATTAATAGAAAAGCCCTGTTCCATGCCGTGGACCTGTTGTGTGCCCGTCAACGGGATAGCACCCCGATGGGGCCGCGGTCTTCGGGTCCGGACAGCCCCACTGCTGGCCGGTTTTCTATTTTGCGCGGAGGTGGCTTGTGCTCAATTTGCGCTGTTGGTGGAGAAGCGGCGGCCAAAGCTCAGCCAGAGCGCCCCCCTGCATAATAGGTGCCCCTGAATCCGTATTTATTGCTCCAAAAGTCCGTAATAATCGGCTGCACACCGCCGGGGCGGGGCCGTACACCCAGCATGGAAGACTCGCTGAATGAGGCGGCACGCCGGCGCGCCATTGCCTGGGCCACGGCCCTCACCGCCGGCACCTCCTTGGCCACACGCGCCCACGAGGCGGCCCTGCTCGAAGACTACGCCCGGGGCCTGCTCACGCTCGACCAGGTGCTGGACCGCCTCGACGGGCGGGTACACCACTGTATGCTTCTTCATTCGGTAAGCCAGTAATAAGCAAAGATTAAGCAGCTTTGACCTCCTCCCAATTACTGAGCCGGTTGAAAATAGAGCATCAGGCGTTCTGAAGCTCGACCGTAGTGGCGGCCGCCACTACCTCACCGGGCGTTAAATTCTGCAACGAGCTGTGGGGCCGAAAGCCATTGTAGTCTTGGCGCCAGTGTTCGATTTTCTCCTGCGCATCGGGCAGCGACAGCAACCAGTGCACGTTCAAGCACTCGTCGCGGAAGCCGCCGTTAAACGATTCAATGCACGGATTATCGGTCGGTTTGCCGGGCCGAGAAAAGTCCAGCGTGACGTGCCGGTCGCAGGCCCAACGGTCGAGCGCTTTGCTGATAAACGCACTGCCCTTATCGACCTGAATACGCTCCGGTACCAGGCCTAACTGCTGGTGCAAGCGCTGCATCGCAGCTACTACGTCTTCGCCCTTGAGCGACTGGCCGACGTGAATGGCCAGGCACTGGCGACTAAAATTATCGACCACAGTTAAGGCGCGGATT
>NZ_MDZA01000099.1 GCF_001816125.1 Hymenobacter coccineus
GGGGTATGGCTTACCCCAGCGATGTAAAAGACGACGAATGGACCTTCGTGGCCCCGTACCTGTGCTTGATGCGCGAGGACGCGCCGCAACGCGACTACGCCTTGCGCGACGTATTCAACGCCTTGCGCTACCTGGCCCACACGGGCTGCCCGTGGCGCTACCTGCCCGGCGACCTGCCGCCCTGGGCGACGGTCTATCAGCAGTGGACGCGCTGGCGAGATGCCCGCATATTCGAGTCTATTGTGCACGATTTGAACGAGTTGCAGCGGGTACTGCTCGGCCGGGCGGCCACGCCCTCGGTCGTGGTACTCGACGGGCGCACGTTGCAAAGTACGCCCGAGAGCGGGCAGCGGGCGGGCTGGGACGGGGCCAAGCGGCGCAAGGGCAGCAAGGCGCACATCGCCGTCGATACGCTGGGCCAGCTGCTGAGCGTGGTCATCACGCCGGCCAATGAGCAGGAGCGGGCGCAGGTCGGCGAGTTGTGCCGGCAGGTGCAGGAAATCACGGGCCAGACGGTGACCGTAGGCTTTGTCGACCAAGGCTACACGGGCGAGGAGGCCGAGTACGCCGCAGCTGTGCACGACATTGACCTGCAAGTGGTTAAGAAGCCCGAAGGCCAAACCGGCTTTGTCCTCTTGCCCAAGCGCTGGGTCGTCGAGCGCAGCTTTGCCTGGCTCAGTCGCTTTCGGCGGCTGGGCCGCGACTACGAGCGACTCAGCGTCAGCTTGCAGCAACTCCATTTCGTCGTCTTCGCCTGCATCATGCTCGCCCGACACGCCGCAAGTTCATAACAGGCTCTAGCGGGCATTGCGCTGCAGTGCTCCAATTAGGTTAGACTGCCTCGTCCGGCCATGGCTATACAGGTGGAATAAATAATCCGGCCTGCGCTTTACGGGTCGGGCTGGCAATCTGAATTGGACTTTACAGGCAGGTAAAGTGGGCAGTATAGGTAGCGACTTGCGAGCCGCCAGGGCCTGCTGCAGGGCGGCGAGTGTACCGCGCACCGACGGGTCCGGGTGCAGGTAGGCCCCCAAAATTTTGTGGGAATACAGGTCGGGCTGCTTACTGCTCGGGCGTGGGGCTCTACTTGGTCGACCGCATGGTCGGGAATGCCGGCGGGCGCATCAAAATGCAGAGCCAAACAGGCTAAATAGACGTCGGCGCCACCTTTACGGCGTGGTTTCCACGCTCATGATACGTACGGCAGCAGTTTGGGAGCTGTCCACCACCTGTGCGAATAGCAGAGCCGCAATGTACATTCGTGCACCCGCTCACCGCCCAATCGTTTATGTCCCACCCCTACCTGGCCTTTGAGGCGTCGTCTGAAGTCAACGGGGCCACGATTCAACTGGTGCTCGCGGCTTGCCTAGTGCCCCACATCGGCACGCAGCTCTTGACCAAGCATGGGTTACCCGCCCAGCCGCAAGCCGAGGAGTGGTACCCGCTGCAGGCGTGGTTGGACGTGCTAGCCGACCTGGAGCAGCGCACGTGGGAAGACACGATCTATGCCGCTGGCCTGCGTGCCATTGACCTGTGCGTCTGGCCGCCCAACCTGCACACCTTGTCGGACGCCTTGGCGGCCTTGGAACAGGCGTGCCGGGCCAACATCCGGGGGCAAAACATCGGGTACTACCAGGTAGATGAACTGGGTCCCCACGAAGCGCGGGTACGCTGCCTCACCCCGACCCCGGCCGAGTTCGAGCGGGGGATTCTCACCGGCTTGGCGCGCCGGTACCAGCCCGCCCGCGGCCTGCGCGTCCGCGTGGAGCCCGAACCAACCCCACCCAACGCCCCCCGCCTACTAAAATGGTTTCGGGTAAGCTGGTAGCCCGGGCCTCGTTACGACTGGTGTCCCCTTGGGCAAAGGGAGGCGGTACTAGAGCGGTTCGCGGGTCAGCACACAGGGGTTTGAGTAAATTAGGCGCATTAAAAGCATACTGAGGTGGTCTAGTTAGGCCGGACAGAAGCAGGACGTATATTCCTGCTGTCATGACTGCAAAAAAGAGCAAGACCGCGCCAGATAAGCGGCGTAAGTACGATGATGCGTTCAAAGCAGCGGCCCTGCGCCTGGCCAGTGAAAGCCGCCGCACGCAGGCCGCCGCGCAGCAGTTGGGCAGCAGCCCCAAACTGCTTTATCGCTGGCAGCAGGCGCAGGTAGTGGCCGAAGTGGGCAGCGTAGGGGTAGCCCGCGACCCGGAAGTGCGGCTTTTCTACTTCGTCGAGCACGGCCACGGCCAAGTCCTGCACCGAGAGGAAGCTGCGGCCGGCGGCGTCGAACACCGGGCTTTCGGTGCCGAGGCGGTACTGACCGGTGCGGCCTGTGGCGATGCCGGGGTGCATCTCGATGGCCGGGCTGACAAAAGTCCAGTCCAGCTGCGCGTTCTGCCGCAGCTCGTTCAAGTAGTCGCGGGCGGCGCTCGCCCCCTACCGGTACTCAGCCGGAAACTGCGGCCCGTCCACCAGTTGGTGGCCATCGATGAAAAGGCTGCCAGCCCCGCCAATTACTACCAGGCGCGGCACGCTGGCCTGCGCGGTGGCTTGCTCAATGGCGCGGGAGCCGGCCAGAAAGTCTTGGTACAGGTTGGGGTTGCTCCAGCCCGCGTTGTAGGCGCTCAGCACCAGGTCGTGGCCAGCCAGCTGCTGGGTTAGTTGCGTGGGCTGGTTCGCGTCACCCGTCACCAAGGTCAGCAGGTCATTGGTAGTAGTGAGTTTGGCTGGGTCGCGCACGACGGCCGTGACGTGGTGGCCCCGCGTGAGGGCTTCGGTCAAGAGAGCGGTGCCAACAAAGCCAGTGGCACCTAAAAGAATAATTTTCATGAGTTTGAGCAGTAGTAAAATGAGGGAACCGCCTAGCGGCAGGCCAAAGGTAGAGACAAATTTTTTATTGTAACCAAAGTCGTTACAATAGATGACAAAAAATCAGCCGACCGGTTCGCGTACGCTTGCCACCACTTGCGCCAGCGTGGTCGCGGCCAGCTCCCGCTCCAGCGCGGCCTGGGCACGCGCCAACGTGCCGTCGAGCGCGGCTTGGATGTGGCGGCCCATCGCGCAGTGCGGGTTGGGGTGCTCGTGCACGCTGAACAGCGCCCCCTCCACCACGTCCACGGCTCGGTACACGTCGAGTAGCGTGAGGGTGGCCGGGTCGCGGCGCAGGTACGTGCCGCCGGCCGCCGCCCGCACTTCCACCAGGCCCGCTTTCTTGAGCTGCCCCAGGATGCGGCGAATGACCACCGGGTTGGTGTTGACGCTGCCGGCCAAGCGGTCCGAGGTCAGCAACTCGCCGGCCGGGTTGTCGGCCAGCAAAGTCAGCACGTGCACGGCCACGGAAAATCGACTGCTTATCTGCATAGGACTTATACGTGGGGCTGGGGCAGGTCAATCAGTAACTAAGCCTGGAGACTCTCCGGAAACGTTTAGCGCGCTTAAAGTGGAAGTCCCCAACTAAAAATGAGGGTAGGGCAAGGTAGCATCCAACCAAGCAAAAGCGTCTCTGGTGCTTCTACAGCTATGTTTTACTTTTGGTACGCTCTGCTATTTTTTGAAACAACCCCCTACCAAGTACACACCTTAGCCGGGGTTGGATAGTTCCGGCGGGGCAGTGGCCGGTTAGGCGCGCCTGGGGTCCTTTGAGACTCACTATTAAGCTGTTTGAGGTAGCAGAGGTTGAAAACAGGTCGAATAGTTGCCAAGGTAATCCCCACATTGGCGTGGCACTTATCATCAGCCTCCCCAGGGTCAAACGCTACCGCAAGTAGTTGCAGGCCTCTCCTACGTAAACTACCTATAGCATAGCGTTTTTTCTTAGAACAAGTTTACTTCCCCGCTACTACGAAAAGGCCAACTATTCCCTTTGGGGTCTTAAAATGGCAGAAGACCGTCATTCAGAGCGCAGCGAAGAATCGCACTTGCGGCCGTTGAGTGGGCATTTTAAGAATGTGAGCGAAATTTTTGCTGCGCTCTAAACAATACATTTAACACCCGAGAAGAAAGAGTAAGCGCGTAGCGGCCAGCCGCGCGGGTGGACCGCTAAGCAAAGCAACTTCGGCCTTCTGAGCAAAGTGCCCCGGTTTACGGCTGCCTACTTTTGCATAGTCAACTGGCGCTGCCTGCCCAAGCAGGCAATCCGACAACTAGCCAACCGCCTTTCCCCATGAACATCAAGCAGCTAAACCGCCACGCGGAAATGGTCGTGGTCTGCCACGGCGACCGGCGCTACGGGCGGGAGGTGTCCTTTGAGGACAACGTGCTGGTTGGGGTGCTGGCCGGCGAGCTGAAGGTGGTGCAGGCCGACCGCACCCGCTGCTGCGGCGCAGGCGACGCGCTCCTGCTGCCCCGCAACCAGCCGGCAACGCTGCTGAAGTATCCGAAAGGCGGCGCTGCTTACCAAGCCGTGATGCTGACGCTACCCACGGCCCTGGTGCGGGCGTACTACGCGCAGCAGCCCCCGCTGCCCGCCCCGGCGGCGGCCGGCGGGCTGGTGTTGCTCCCAAAAAGCCCACTCCTGCAAAGTCTCTTCGCCTCACTGCTGCCCTACCTGGAGTTGGAACACCGCCTGCCCGCCACGCTCCTCGCTGGGAAAGTAACGGAGGCCATCGAGGTACTGCGTAGCCTCGACCAGCGGAGCGACGGGGTGCTGGCCGACTTCGCCGAGCCGGGAAAAGTCAACTTGGTCGAGTTTATGGAGGCGAACTATATGTTCAATCTCCCCCTGACCAGGTTCAGCTACCTGACCGGCCGCAGCCTGACCACGTTTAAGCGCGACTTTAAAAAAGCCTTTCTCCTGAGCCCCCAACGCTGGCTCACGCAGCAAAGGCTGAAGCTGGCCCACTACCAGCTAACGGAAAAAAGGCGCAAGCCTGTGGAGCTGTACTTGGAGGTCGGCTTTGAGAACCTGGCGCATTTTTCTGTTGCCTTCAAAAAGCAGTTCGGCTACCCCCCAACCACCCTGGTCGGGCAGAGGCCCGGCCCCCGGCTGGCCGCTGGCTAGGCCAGCCGGAGGCCGCCAACTTTAAAAGATACACCGAGCTACCCGGCCGGAAGAGTTCCAACGGGTCTTTTTTATTCCTAAACTCACTTGATGCAACAGATGAAATCAGCCTTAGTAACCGGCGCAAACAAGGGCATTGGCCTGGAAGTCGCCAAACTACTCGCCCAACAGGGGTTTTTCGTGTACCTCGGCAGCCGTAACCTAGAAAATGGGGAGGCCGCTGTCCAACAGCTCACTGCTACTGGGCTTACTACCCTCGAAGCCGTGCAATTAGATGTCACCAATCCGGATTCCATCCGCGCGGCACGAGCGGCGATTGGCGCAAAGACGCCGGTTCTGGATGTATTGGTCAACAACGCCGGCATTTCGGGCGGGCTACCCCAGCCGGCCCTGCACGCCACGCTGGAACAGTTCCGTGCCGTGTTTGAAACCAACGTATTCGGCGTGGCCGGGGTCACGCAGGCGTTCCTCGACCTGCTGTCAACCTCACCGCAGCCGCGCATCGTCAACGTGAGCACCGCGATGGCGTCCCTGGCGCTGTCCGCCGAACTCTATAGCGATACGTTCGCCTTCCGGCCTTCCGTGTACCAGTCGTCGAAAGCAGCCCTGAACATGTACACCATTGACCTGGCCTACGAACTCCGCGATACCGCTTTCAAGGTCAACGCCGTGTGCCCCGGCTACACCAAAACCGACTTCACGGGCCATCAGGGCACCAGCACGGTGGAGGAGGCCGGGCAGCGCATCGTGAAATACGCGCTGCTGGACGCGGACGGACCTACCGGTCAGTTTGTCAGCGAAGAGTACTTTCCCGCGCCGGCCACCTGCCCGTGGTAAGTCCCCGTTTTGGCTTTACCGAACAGGCTCGTTCCGGCGCATGGTGCCAACGCCAAATGAGCGCTACCAGTAGATTGCGGGCTGTTTTCCGGTAGCTCCTAAGCTAGCCCGCCAGCACCTTGTCGGACGTGATGGGCAGGCTGCGCAGGCGCAGGCCGGTGGCGTGAAACACGGCGTTGGTGATGGCGGCCGTGCCCACGTCGCCCATTTCGCTCAGGCCCCGCGCGCCCAGCTCGCTGATGCAGGGGTCGGGGGTGAGTAGCTCCAAGTGAATATCGGGCGCGTCGGCGCAGGTGGGCACCAGGTATTCGCCCAGGTTGCCGTTCACGGCGCGGCCGGTGCGCGGGTCGAAGCGGGGGTTCTTGTTACAACGGCGCGTAAAACTACGCTAAGCCCCAGTTGACGTCTAACTGCCACCTGTGGGGATGCCCAGGTGCCCGAGATAACGGTAAATCGTGGCGCGGCCTACGCCGAGCAACTTGCCGATTTCGGCCACAGTTTTGTCTTGCAGGTAGAGCGTTTTGGCGGCTTGTGCTTTTGAGAGCGCCGCCTTCGACAGGCACTTGGGCTGGCCGGACTGGCGGCCCCGCGCCCGCGCCGCCGCCAGTCCCGCGTGGGTACGCTCGCGAATCAATTCCCGCTCAAATTCGGCCAGCGAGGCAAACAGGTTAAACACGAGCCGGCCCTGGGCCGTGGTCGTATCCAGGTGGTCGTGAAGGCTCACGAAATGAACCCCTTTTTTTGAAAGCCCGTCACCAGCGTCACGAGGTCTTTGAGTGAGCGGCCGAGGCGGTTGAGTTTCCAGACTACCAGGGTATCGCCGGCGCGCAGGCGGGTTAGCAGCAACTGCAGCTGCAGCTGATCTTTAGAAGAGGACCCTTTTCCTGAATGAACTGTACGTCCTTCCGCGAACCTGCCGTGCGCAGGCTTCGCGCACTACCCCCCGTTTCCTTCCCCCCCCAACCTCTACCGCCATGCCCCTGAATAGCCGCATCACTGCCCTGCTGCTGGCCACCCTACTGGGCCTGAGCCAGTGCAAGAAGAACGAGCCCGCCCCGGTAGACCAATTGCCCTCAGCTACCCAGACCGGGGCCAACACCTTCGGCTGCCTACTCAACGGCCAGCCCTGGACGCCGAAAGGCTACTATAGTCGACCAAATTTTATCGTCACGTACGACCCGGGCTACGATGGCGGTAGTTTGCAGGTGCGCACCTATCGCTATCCAGATGACTCGTCGCCTGGGCAGTACATCATCTTCGGCGGTGGGCAGATTGCAAAGCCGGGTGCCTATCCTTTCGTACTGAAGGGTAATCGCGAAGCCTTTTTCGTTGACCTCGGCCAACAGACCCTGTGCAAAGAGTTTGAAGAGGCTCCGGCCTTGACCTACCGCGCGGGCACCTTGACGGTCACCCGGCTGGACCTGAACGCGGGCATCATCGCGGGCACGTTCGCCTTTACCCTCTACAAACCGGGCTGCGATACCATCAAAGTCACGCAAGGGCGCTTCGACAAGAAACTTTAATTCTCCACTCCGTGAACGGCAGAAATCAGCCCGGCACCTGGTGGCCAGCTGGCCTCAATAGGGCTGGGGGAGTTTAAGAAACTCGTCTACGATTCAAAGTTTACAAAACTCGCCGAAGGGATGAGTTTCGTAAACTCGCCACCAGGTGCTTTCTCGGGCCTGGGCAAACAGGATTTTAGGGGCAGTGGGGAAGCAGAAATAGTCCCTCCCCCGTCTGGGTTCTGTCCCTTAACATAATAAGTGTGGCTGTTGCAAAAGTCCCACCCTCATCCGACAAGCGATGGTAGCCGGTAGCAGGACTTCCCGAAAGCAGCTTTATCATCCATCTGCGCGCTTGAGTTGGCCGCTGACATCATCGTGCAAAGCCCTCGCTTGACTTTTGCAACAGCCACGCGTGTTATAAGCGCACTCTTGGAATCCGTGCCATTTTAGGCTGCCTTTCGGAACGCGGCCGGCGCGGTACTTTGGCGGGGTGGCACTACCACAGGCTATTCGTTCACAGGCCGGTGCACGGCCTTATCTTTAGCAGACTTCCACAATTATTCTGCGATGCGCTCACCGTTTTCCTGTTTTTTAGTGTCTGCGGGAACCGCTCTTCTTTTGGGGCTGATTCCCCGAGCGGTGGTAGGACAAGCGTTGGTGGGGTTTCAGCCAACTACGCTGCACGTGACCAAAGACTTTCCAGGGCCACACGCCCCCTTGGCGGCCGTTTATGGGAAGGTTCTGGACTCGTTGAGCCGGGCTTACGGGGTACCCCTGGACACCCTTCGGTCGTACCAATACACGTTTTCCCTCGAAGGGCGGGTAGAGCATACGCCCAGCGGGCAGTTTCCGGGCCTTTTCCAATACGCTCACACGGCCGTACTCCGCGACGCGGCCGGCCAGCGCGAAGTCTACCGCGTCGAGACCCAGTTCAAAAACCTGGAGGACCTGGTTCAGCACCCGCAGGCCCTGCGCGAGTCCTTCCAGAAGACGTATGCCGACATTTTTCGCTTTCTGGCAGGCGATGGGGCGCCGGCCGGGCCGGCGCCGGAAACGGTACTGCGGCTGGTCCTCGCCCCCTCCCCGCGCTCGGTGGATGGCGCCCGCGTGCAAGCCTTGGTGGCGGACGTCTTTGCCCGCAACCAACGCAAGCTGGGCTACCGCCTCCTGCGCACGGGCGACGCAGCGGCGGGGACCGTGCATACCGTCCGCATCGCACTGGTGACCACTGCGCCCGCGGGCTTAAGCGTCACATGGGCGCTGGACCCAGCGGAGAATACCCAGTTCCACGGGGCACCCATTGCCACAACGTTTGGTGTGACCGCCGCTGACCGGGTACGCGGGGACTATTCCTACTTGATGGCCAAAATGACGGCTTCCCTCACCAAATTGGCCGAGGTAAATTGGTAAAGAAAGCGTTCGTAGAGCACTGGCAAGGCTCGACTTGGTGTTTTTACATGTTGCAAACGTCAACTGTTAAATGAACTGTGTTAAAAAGCAAGCGAGGAAGCTACTTTTTTAGTAAAATCAGCTTGATAGGGTACGCCTGAGATGACGATGGCGTACGCTTGTTCGAGCAGCTTATTGCAAACCGCAACCAGCGCGAGCTTGCCATTCTTGCCTTTCGCTACGAGGCGGTCATAGAGTGCCCGACAAGCCCCGTTTGCTTTGCGGGCAGACCAGCTGCACCTGAATAACTTACTGCGAATCAGTGCCCCATCCATCTTCGCGATGCGCGCTTTGCCGCGCACACGCGTGCCCGAACTGAACTCGCGGGGGCATAGGCCCACCTTGGCAATGAGTTGACGGTAGTTCTCGAAGCTGGTGAAACCGCCAGCGAAGAGTAGCCGGTAAGCCGCTGTCTTGCGGCCGATGCCGGGAATGGAGCAGCGCAGGTGCCTTTCAGGCGGATACCGGGCTTTTACCGTCGTCAATAGCTTCGTTTCAAGTTGCTGCACTTGGTCTTCCAAGCGAAGCATCATCTGGCGCGGGCTGCCGGGCTGACGACGGGCTGCGCTTGCAGGGCTTCCAACGCGTTGTGTACCATTTTTTTCTGCCGAATAAGCAACTCGACGACCTGTTCCACTTGGCGACACTCCACCAGCACCGCTTCCTCGGGTTGCCAGCGCGGGGTGGCTTGTTGCTGGCCGTAGCGCAACAGCCACTGGGCATCCTTGCGGTCGGACTTGCCCTTGTCCAGGTGCATCTGAATGAAGCGCTTGACGACGAGTGGATTGAGCACGGCTACCTGGGCACCCGCGGCGACCAGGTGGTAGGCCACGGCCAGGTAGTAGGGGCCAGTGTCTTCGAGCACGTACAGGCTCGCCGCCCCGCCGCAGCGCACCAGTTGCCGAAACCCTGCTGGGGTATTGGCCACTTCCAAGTGCTGCAGGTGCGCCCCGACTTGGTGGCACACGGCTACGGTGGCTTTGCTAACATCTATTCCGACAACTGGTTGCGTGGTAGTCATAGACCAAAGGGAAAAGATGGAATACTTTTCTCGTGCGTTCCACAGCATGCTTTTTCAATCCTAATACAGGCTCTAGTGGCCTAACGGAACTGTCCAAAGTGGCCGTAGAACAGGAAGGGATGCTCATTTATCACGGGCTCGGACGCCCACCGTTATAAGGAATCTTATTCCTTCCTGTCGCAACGAAAACCCAAGTTTAAGCTTCCGCTCAAACATAGGACGTTATAAGCTCCGCTTGTACGTGTTGCAGTTCACCATAGCTATTGCAGAACTCAAGCCTAGTGTGCGCTCAGCTAAAAAACTGACTCAAAGGAGGTTTCAAATCAGTCAACCGAGTGCTAAAAAGATGGGTACGGAGCCCTGACTGCCAACATCGTAAACAGCACTGCTCGGGACAGCCCGGCACCCGCCGGCTACTTTTTGGTGAGCAGCAGGTGCACGCGGCGGTTCTGGGCGCGTCCCTGCGGCGTGTCGTTGCTGGCCAGCGGCTGCGCTTGGCCATACCCCTGCGCCGTTACCCGGACGAGCGCTACCCCCTGGGCCACTATTGCATTGCGCACAGCGTTGGCGCGGTTGGCACTCAGGAACACGCTGGCTTCGGGTGGCCCCTGGTTGTCAGTGAAGCCCGCTACCTTGAGCCGGGCGCGGGGAAAGGCCTTAAGCACGGCCCCTAGGTTCGTAAGCTGCGCCCGGGCAGTGGCCGGGAGCCTGGCCGTACCCGCCGCAAAATTCACTTGGTCGAGGCGGATACCGGCTTGCGCGTCGCCGGGCTGCGCCTTGGGACTGCCCGTGAGCAAATAAAATAACCGGGCTTCCGCCGTATTCTCCCCCACGCGCAACTGGTCCCCGGTGGGCAGTTGCACCACCACGGGCCGCCCGGGGCTGTAGCGGTAGGTGTCGCTGGCGGCCTCGTAGCGGTCGGTCGCGGGCACGCCCCCGCGGGGAGTCGGCACAGTCGCCGCCGAGGCCACCGGAGCCGGGTCAGTTTGCGCGAATTCTGCCCACCCAACGTACCCCAGCCCAGCCCCCGCCAGGGCCAGTACTGCGAGCAGCCAGGGCCAGCGCCGGGACGGGCGAGCGGCGGACCGGGCTACCGGGCGCACCAGCGCGGGGCGACTGCCCAAGCGATTTTCGGCGGCGATGGGCCGGCCAGCGGGGACTTCTTCCCGGTAGGGGTTGGTGATGGGCTGACCCGTACTGCTAGCCGCGCCTGCTGCGGCCATGGGCTGGCCAGCAAGGTCTTCTTCCAGGTAAGGATCGGCGGTGGGCGCACCCGTACGGCCGGCCACGCCCCCTGCGGCCGTTACCGGGGCCAGGTCAGCGCGGGCGGCACGGGGCGCAGGGGGTAGCCCGGCAGCACGTTCGGTGACGGCGGCGGGGCGGTCAACCGGGTTACTGGCTTGCATCACGACCTTGGCCGTGACGCGCGGCGGGCCGCTCAACAAGTCCAGCAGCGCCCCCCCCACCTCGCCGGGCAGATGGCGCACCGCGTGCCGGATGTCGTCGCGCTGGCTCGCCAGGTAGCTCGCCAGTCCCGCCGCGTCCAGCTTTTGCTGGGCGGCGTGGCGGCCGAGTAGGGCCAGCCCCACGGCCAGCGCGACGTGCAGCAGGTGGCGCCCGGTAGCGGGGCGCACGCCGGCGTGCTGGCTGATGCCGGCCACGGCGGCCGGGTAGTCCCCCCCCAGCATCGGGCGCAGCAGGTCGGAATCCTGGCCAGCGGGCGCCTTCTCCGGCGGGGCCGCGCCGCTGGGCAAGCCCGTCAGCCATTCGTTCAGGTTGCCGAGCAGGCCGGAGCCGTACGCGCGCTGGGCGTGGGCAGCCAACTCGGCCGCCCCGCCGGGCCGCTGCGCGTGCACGAGCAAGTACCCCAGCACCAAGGGCACCGCGCTGCGCAAGCCCGCCCGAACGCCCGGTTCACTTTCGTCAAAAGCCAGGCTGGCTTGGCGGCCGGTACTGCCCAGAAAATAATTTTGCGCAAGCTCAAGCAGAAGGCTCATGAGAAAGGGTAAAACACCGTGCGTCCGCACTTACGCAGCACGGAACGTAACCGCTGAAGTAGCCCATACTTTTCAGCTGCCAACCTACCTAAAGCTTTACTCCTGCTTACCCCACATAACGGGGCGGGGCTTTTGGGCGTAAGGCGAGCGGCGTGCTAGTACGGCTACTCCTGACAATCCCTTATGAATCAGAAAGAATTTGCGACCGTCGTGGAGCAGTACATCTGCCCCGTGCTGGCGGGCGCTACCGTGGTGAAAGTGGTGCACGAGCCCGCCGGAGCCGAGCAGATTACCCTCCAGGGCAAAGGCCAGACGATGCGTATCAGCCCCACCGAAACGGCGGCGTACCAAGTGGAAATAAAAAGGAGCCAGGTGTTCAACCCCGACGATGCCCGGCTGGCGGAAGCAGTTATCACTGAAATCGTCGCCAACTACAACAAAACGACCTTGCCGTACCGCACGCGGGTCATCAAGTACGCCATTGAGGTGGGCGTGTGCAAGTTCCTGGCCCCGGCCAGCACCGCCATGCTCATCGACATTCTCGATGGGTTCGAGTCGTGGTCTATGCGCACCTACGAGGGCCGCCGGCCCACGTTCAGCATTGTCGTCGATTTCAACAACAAGCAGGAAGTTGATGCCACCCACCCGGCCATTGGGCAGGTGCTGGCCACCGATTTTTCGGCCCTGCTCTCCAATAGCGTGGAGAGCGGGCTGGTACTCTCCGCGTCGGGCGCCTTGGTGGATTACGTCAATTTCAGCACCGACGCCGTCGTCGACAACAATTTTGCACCGTGGCGCTTCGTGTCGTTTTCCAACTACGCTGACAATAACCGGGTATGCTTCACCCGCACCGACAATAGCCAGGTACTGATATTCAAGCACCAGAAGCTATTCTTCTCCAAGATGAACAATAGTTGGAATTACTACAACCACGGCTCGACCATTGCGGCCCTGGCCGGGGGGTCGCTGGAGGTTCGCAAGGCGGTGTACGAGACCATTCTGGACGTGTCGTTTTCCCGTACGGGCGGGTGCATCGCGGTGGTACGGCTGGCCGACGTGGCCCGGCTTGTCGTGGAAGACGGCCGCGGCGTGCAAAGCGTCATCAAGCGCGATGACCTGCTGGCGAGCCCTACCTCCCTCAAAAGCCAGACGCTGAGCAGCCTGATTCGGGGCCGTCCCTTTCAGGACCTGGACCGCATCGCCCGCAAGGAAATGGTGGGCATCGACGGGGCCACCATCATCACCTACGAGGGCGAAGTGCTGGCCGTCGGGGCCATCATCAAAATCGATGGCGGCAGCACGGGCGGCGGGCGGCGGGCCGCTACCAAAACGCTGGCCGCCTTCGGCACGGCCATCAAAGTATCGGCCGACGGCATGGTGCAGGCCTTCGTGCGCGGCGACGAGGAGCAGCCCGAAAGCGTGTCTGAGTTTTAGGCCGCCGCTCTTGCTGGCAAGCTGTCCGCCCGGCTTGCTGGCCAGAGCCGCGCCTTACCTGCCAGCAATCGAAGAAGCCCTGCTACTAGCGCAACGGGGCTTTTTTGGCACCTAGGGGCTACTTACTGCTTCGGGCTGACCAGGCTAGTCGAACGCTGTGCATCTGCGCTGCTCAGTTATAAAAAAAAGGCAGCCGGAATTCCGACTGCCTTTTTTTTATAACTACCTGACGACTAATAATCCGTCTTCTTTGGCGTGATGGTGTTCGTGGTCGTGCCGGGAATCTGCTCCACGTCTACTTCGGTGTTGCGCACCGTGTCGCGGACGATTTCCTCCCGCTCGGTCACCTGCTTGCCCAGGCTCACTTCCTCTACTACGTGGGCTTCTTTGCTCACAACCGCGCGCTCGGCCGACTCCGTCAGTTCGACTTGGCCTTCCTTGAAAGCGGTGAAATCGGCTTCCGTGGCGGGGCGGTTGACGGGGGTGCGGTTTACTACTACGCGCTCTTCGCGCAGGCGCACGCTGGCCTCCACGGGCTTTTCTACGATGCGCGAGCGCAGGCGTACCCCACCGGTTTGCTCTACCCGCTTGCCTACCTGGAGCGTTTCTTCAATCACTTCGGCCTTCAAGCCGTCGGTGCTTTGGTTCGTGGGCGTGGTGCCCGCGAGGCTATTGGCCTGGCCCTGGTAGCCGGTAGCGGCGGCGCGCTCGTCTACGTTCACGGCGCCGGCCGCGTCGAGGATGTCCGCGGCCTGGTGGGCGTGCGCGGGCGTGCTGCAATGCACCGTCACAATGGAGCCGGCCTGGCGGGCGACGTGGCTGTAGCGCTGGGTGGTGTCGTCGTCGCCCCCAAACAGGTTGCTGAAGAAGCCCGCGATGCCATCGCCGGTGCGGCCGGCCGCATCGGCCACGCCTTCGACGGCCGTGCCGCTGGTGTTGCGGTAGTCCGAAGCGTCGCGGTCGGGGCGGGCGGCGTTGCTCAGGGCGTTGCCCGCCTGGTCGGCGGTGCGGCCGGCGGCGTCGGCGGCACCTTCCACGGCCGTGCCGCTGGTGTTTTGGTAATCCGAATTACCGGCAGCACCGGTGTCCCCGCCGGAGCGGGCATTGGACACGTCCACGGATTCCAAGCCGAAGCCGGCGGTGGCGAGTTGTTGGGCGGCTTGCTGCGCTTCGGCAGCGGTATCGAACATTCCTACGACGGTTTGCATCTGGTTTAAGCGAAAGAAAGTGAAAGAGGGGGATTGGAACACTTCGGCAGCCGCTAGGGCTGGAAAGTCGGGGGAGTGGCCGGGCTGGCCGCCCCGGCGGGGGGCAAGCGCTCGACCTGCACTTGCTCGTGGCGCAGCACCACGCGCTGCACTTCGGTGGTGGTGTGCTGCTGCCGGGTCACGCGCAACTCTTCGACCAGCAGCAAGCGCTTGACGAGTACTTCGCGCAGCACGGGAATGATCAGTACGTCGCCCTCGTGGCGGGGTTCGGGGGCCAGGGCCTCGTCGGGCAGGTACCGGTTGATGGCGACCCGCTCGACCTGCACTTGGTCGTGGCGCAGGTCGAGGGGCACGAGTTCTTCTTTTTCCTGCACCGTCTTGGTGAGGCGCACCCGGCCGGTTTCCACCAATTCGCGGGTAACGGTCGCCGTTTCGACCAGTACGGGAATGACCAGCTCGGGCACGGCTAACTCCTCAGCAGATCGGGTAAGCGCAGACCTAGGTTCGGGCGGTGTATTCATGGCCGGCCTAGTACGCCGCCGGCCGGCTGGGGTTCTGGAGCAACGCCCAAATAATCGCCACTACCAACCAGCTGATGGGACGGCAAGCTCACAACATTAATCCGCACAATGACTTAACAACAAGAACGATATCCTTGTAAAACCACCACAAATCTCCGCTGGCAGGCAGCTGAAAATAAAACTAATTCAAGAAAAATATTCGCTTTAAATACGAAATGGCCTCTGCGTAAGCCCTTGTGACCCAACATAAGCCCCCTGGCCTCGTATGGGGCTGCGCGGCTGCTTCCGCCGTTGTTCATCTTGCAAGGGAAAGCCCGCTGGCCCTGCTGGCAAGCTTTTCAGCTGGCCGGCGGCCCCGGCGCAGCCGGCCCCGGTAGACCTAAGTTTTATGCACCGCACGTTTGAAATCACGGTACCCGCCACCGCTACCGATGCCCTTTGCCCGCGCCTGGCGGAACTGCCCGAAGTCATCGGCTTGACGCTGGCGCGGGGCGCGTCGCAAAAGCCGCCCGGCGACGTGCTCACCGTGCACGTGCTCAACCGGGGGGGCGACGAAGTGCTGCGCCGCGTGCGGGCCGCCGTGCCCGGCGAGGCGCTGAGCATCGTTACCAGCGAGGTGGCCAGCTTCATCGTGCCCGCCCACCACGAAGCCATCGACAACGACCGCGACGAGGCCATCTGGGAAGAGATGGAAAGCGGCCTGCGCCACCAGGGCCGCGTCGGCGTCAATTACCTGCTGCTGATGGCCCTGGGCGGCCTTATTTGTGCGGTGGGCCTGGTGGCCGAACCCGTGCCGCAGGCCGTGGCCTTTACGGCCGCGGCTATCATCGCCCCCGGCTTTGACCCGCTGGCCAAAGTGCCGCTCGCGCTGGTGCTGCGCCGCGGGCCGCTGCTCTGGCGCGGGCTGCGCTCGGCGCTGGCTGGCTATGCCGTGCTGGTGCTGGCGGCCGGCCTCACGTTTTACGGGCTGGTAGCGGCCGGCGAAACCACCGCCGCCGCGCTGGCGGCCAACGGCGAGGTGCAGCACCTGCGCCACCCCGGCCCGATGGAGCTGCTGGTGTCCGGCGCGGGGGCCGTGGCCGGCGTGCTGATGCTGGCGGCCTTCCGGCGCAGCTTCCAGGCCGGGCCACTCATCGCCCCAGGCCCTCATTCCGTCCGCGGCGCTGGTGGGCGCAGCGCTGGCGGTGGGCCGGCCGGCGCTGGCCGCCGCCGGGCTGGGCCGTTTCGTCCTCGACTGGCTGTTCGTGCTCGGCGCAGGCCTGCTGGTGTTCGGCCTCAAGCAGGCGCGGGTGCATCAGCGGCAGCCCATCACGTAGCCGTAGGGGCAGCGCGGACAAGTGATTTAGCTGAATTATAAGGCTCGACACCCGACGATTGACGTTGCCCTTATACGGTAGAGGTTATGCCAGAAAATAATAACCTTCCCAAAATCAGGGCGTAAGCGCATTCTCTTTGCGTTCATCAGAGCGCTTTTTCTCACTGTTGAGGCGTTGGCTTCAGCTAAATTTTTTCGCTATGACCCCTTCTACTAACGACTCAAACCGGGTGAGCACGACCACCGCGATGAGCGACTCCGCGCCGGCCTACGGCGCGGTGCCCGCAGCACCTGCGCCGGCTGGCCTGACGGCCGCCGTCAAGCGCATCTCCTGGGGCGCCGTATTTGCCGGGGCGTTGCTGGCGCTGGTTATCCAGCTTTCGCTGAGCCTGCTGGGCCTGGGCATCGGCCTGGGCACCATCGACCCGCTCACCGAAAACAACCCCACGTCGGGCATTGGTGTTGGGGCCGCCATCTGGTGGCTTGTCACCATGCTGGGCTCCCTTTACATCGGGGCCACCGTGGCGAGCCGCCTGGCCGGCATTCCGCGCCGCACCGATGGGCTGCTGCACGGCCTGCTGACCTGGAGTGTGGTCACGCTGCTGACGTTTTACCTGCTCACGACCGCCGTGGGCCGCATCATCGGCGGCGTGACGGGCGTAGCCGGCCGGGCGTTGTCGGGCGTGGGCTCCGGCATCGCCGCCGCAGCTCCCGCCGCCGGCAAGGCCATTCAGGGCGAGCTGAAAGACCAGGGCATTGACCTCAACGACCTCAAGCACCAGGCCCGCCTGCTGCTGCGCCAGACCGGCAAGGCCGACCTTACCCCCGAGGCACTGGAGCGCCAGGCCAAAGGAGCCCTGGCCACCGCCAAAAACGAAGCCGGCCAGAGCGCCGCTGACCCGCAAGCCGCGGGCAATAACTTCGACCAGGTAATCGACAACCTGACCAGCAAAGCCGATAACCTGGGCAACGCCGCCGACCGCGACGCGGCCGTGAACGTGGTGATGAAGCGCACCGGCAAGAGCCGCGCCGAGTCGGAGCAAGTAGTAGACAACTGGCTTGCGACCGCCAAGCAGGCGCAAGCCAAGCTCAAGGAAACCAAGGATGCCGCCGCCCTCAAAGCCCGGGAAGTAGCCGATGCGGCTGCCTCGGGCCTGTCGAAGGCCGCGCTGCTGGCTGCCCTGGGTCTGGGCTTGGGAGCCGCCGTATCGGCCTTCGGGGGCCGGCGGGCCACGCCCTACGACGACTCGCTGGCTGCACCACGCCGCAATGCCATCGCTTAAAGTGCCTAAAAATGGGCTCCTCGCTGTGCGGGGAGCCCATTTTTTGATGATGCCCTCCTGCTCTCCCTCCTGTTCCTTTCTTTCCCGTGACCACCCCCACGTTTACCCGGCCCTTGGGACTGCTTTTGCTCAGCGCTACGCTGCTCGGCCCTAGCTTCTCGCTCACCAACTGCGCCGGCATCAGCCGCCAGCAGCAGGAGGGCCAGAACTTTCAAAACTGCACCTTCGCGTTGCAATCCATTGAGCAGGCCACCCTGGGTGGGGTGGACGTGACCAACGTCCGCTCGGCCGCCGACCTGAGCGGGGCCGACCGCGCCCGCGTCCTGGCTGCCTACGGCACGGGCTCCCTGCCCCTCAACATGCGGGTGAACCTGCAAGTAACCAACCCCAACCAGGACCTGGCGGCCCTCAATGTGCTGGAATATAAGGTACTGGTGGATGGCAACGAAATCGCCACCGGCGCCACTACGCAGCGCATTGAGGTGCCCGGCAACAGGTCGGCCGCCGTCACGCTGCCCATCAGCGCCGACGCCCGCCAAGTGGTGGCCAACGGCGGGGCCGAAGCCCTCGGCGGTTTTGCCCTGGGCCTGGCCGACCGCAACCGCCAGCCCACCCGCGTCACCATCGCCGTGCGCCCGAGCGTAAAGTTCCTGGGGGCCACCATCAAGAGCCCCAACTACGTGAACGTTGAGAAGGACGTGACCGCCCGCCAGCTCCTCAATAGCCGCGTCACCCGCCGTGACTCGCTGGGTGGCGCACCGACCCGGCCCTAGGGCCTCCGCCCATCGTAGCTTTTGCCAAGCTTCCCCGGTTCCTCGCCCGCCTAGCCTATTCCTCCGTTATCCCTTTTTTATTTTCTTACCTCCCCTTTTCGCTTGAGCCACGCCCAATCTCCCGGCTCCCCCGTCGGCGCCAAAGCCGCCCTGCGCGGGGCCGGCCCCACCGGCGGCCACGCGCCCGCCGACCAATCCCCGCCCGCCGGATAGCGGCCAGGCTGGGCCCTCGCCTGTGTCCACCGCGCTGGCTAATCTGCCGGCCGCGTTGACTGGCGTGCCGGCTTCGCTTCAGCAAACCGGCACGCAGCTGCTGGCGCGCTTCAAGGCCCTCACCACCACCGAAAAGGTGCTCAGCGGCCTGCTGCTGGTGTTCGTGGTGCGGCACTTCACCCGCGCGCTAGCCGCGCCGCCTGCTCGCTCTCCCCCGTTTTTATTACCAACAGCTATGCACAAGCTTCCCCAGTTACCCGCCTTACTCGCCGGCCTCTTGGTGAGCGCCTGCAACGCCAGTCCCGTGGCGACCACTGCCGTAGCTTCCCTGCCCCCGGCGGTAACCGCTAAGCCAACTGCTGCCGATTCAGCTGCGGCGCCCGCGTCCGCTGCTTCCGTCCAGTCCGTGCCCTTCGTGGGCAAGCCTGGCCTCAAAGCCGTGCTGCGCAGCGGTGGGCTGGCCCCCGCCACCCATTAAGGCTGAGTCCAAGCGTCTTTGACGCCAAAGGCCCCGGCACCGAAAAAGAGCCGGGGCCTTTGGCGTCGTGAGCTAAATAAGAGTGCTTTTATAGTCCCACCGGAGTCGTCGCGTTTGTATGAATGAACTTATGCAGGTTACTGGCGCGAAATACCTGATGCACCCTGGGCGAGTCGGTATGGTAGACATCGACCCTTTCGCACCACTCCGCTTGCCGGGCGCTACTGCTCGATCCAAGGTCCGGCTTGGGGGCTCATTAGCGTTTTGGTTAAATTAAAAAAATGGACAAGGCCAAGCCTGTACTACCTTGTTTTGTTGAGGGCCCCTTTATTACTTAGTGAGTTGCGCTGGATGGACCTACGCCGGCACGCCCACCTAGTCGCGGGTGTCGGTTCACTGGCTGATGAACGCTTCCACCGGGGCTAGGGCATAGTCGGTGCGCGCTCTGCTTTTGGGGGCATTGCTGCTGACCTGCTCGTTTCCTTTGTCGGCCTTACTCAGGTCTTGTTCAGGTGATTTTTTGCGAGGCGCTAGCCACCTATAAATGAGTATGGTACGGGCCGCCGGGCGGCGGCACCAGCCTCTTCCTGCTCCCACGCACAACCCGCCCAACGGGCTAGGGTCGACCGTCCAGCCGGTAGGTCAGCAGTACGTCCAACGTGGGCAGGTAACCGTTTTTACGCAGGCTGCTATCAACTTCGTGGTCGAGGTCGCTGTAGAGCTGCTGCGTCACGCCGAGCGCGTCTACCAGCGAGCGATTAGACGCGAAGGTGTTACGGGTGGCGAAGATTTTGCCCAGGCCGGCTTCCAGGTTCAAGCCAAAGTGCGAGTTGGTGAACAGAAACGCCCGCCCGATACGCAGCCCGCCGAGCCACAGGTTCGATTGCATCTCGAAGACCAGGGCCGGGGATGCCAGCAGGCCGAAGGCCGAAAAGTCGCGCTTAAAGTACAAGCCCAGCCCATCGGCGGGCGTGATGGGGCCGGCCGTCAGGTGGACGTACTGCCCAAGCAACCCTGCGTACCAGGGCGAGTTGGCGTGCACATTGACGCCCACGCTCAGCAAGGTGCCCCGTTGAAACGAGCGGTCGATGGCATCGCCCAGCTGGTGGTCAAGCCCAAAGCCCTCCAATGTTTTTATCGTATAGCGGTCGAAGGGCGGCACAATTAGCCCGCCTTGCACCCGCGCCGAAAAGCGGCGGCTGAACTGGGCCTGGTAGCCAGCCGTGTAGCTCAGGGGCAGCTGCACCCCGGCAAAAAAGGTATGCCGGAGCGCGAAGGGCTCGCTCGGCGGGGTAGCCTGCGCCCGCACCAGCAGCGGCAGGCTTAGTAATAGCAAGCAGGTTCTCAGCATGACGAAGGTTGCCAAATGAGTGGGATAAAACCGCCTTGTACAGCGGGATTCAAGTTAAGAAGCAGTGCTACCGGCCCGCAACTGCGGGCCGGTAGCACTGCTAGGTAGCTGCAGGCTTTTAATTGGTAGCGCGGCCAGCATGGGGCGCGGGGGTAGTGGGGGCCGGGGCCCCAAATTCCTGGTCGTGCATCCGGGTTTCGTCGCTACCCTCTTGTTCTTCAATCCGGGTGAGCGTGCCGGAGACTCTGGGCGTGGACCTGCCCGGTCCCAAAAAGGCGCTGACTGATTTGCCCTACACCATTGTGAGCTGAGCGGGAAGTCAGGCCTGGGCCTGGATGCTTACTCTTCCACTTTAGGGGGTTTCGCCGGCTCAAAAAGTGAGAAAAGTAGCCCAAAAGCAACGCCGCTCAGCAACGTTGCCCACACGGCGGGCGACCCGGCCAAGCCCATTGCGATGGCCACCGCTGGATTCAGCACGCCGCCGCTCACCAGCAAGCCCGCCAGCAGGGCCCCGCCGACGGCCAGGCCGCTGCCCGCCTTGGTCACTTTCTTCTCCGTGGCCGCCGCTACGGCCAGCATTAGGATGCCAAACCCGATGAACTCGCGCCCGCGCTGCCCGCCCGGTAGCCGCCGGCCAGGTGGCCGACCAGGCCCGCCCCCGCCACGAACCGGGCCAGTAAGGCCCCGGCAATCTGGGCCCCTACGTAAAGCAAGCCCTCTACCAGCGGGAAGCGGCGGCTGGCCACCAACCCCACCGTGACGGCCGGGTTAATGTGACAGCCCGAAAGGCCGCCGATGGCGTACACGAGCACGAGCAGCGTCAGGCCCACCGCGTAGGCCGTGGTAGGCGCGGCCACGGTAAGCGCCGCGAGCGTGAGAAAAAAGGTGCCCACCAGCTCGGCCAGGGCCGCAAATAAAGTTGTGCTGTTCAGGGCAGTGTCAGGCGATTTATTCGTAAGGGTAGTAGGGTGTTTGGTTGGTATTCCCGGATTGAGTGACAGGGGCGGCGGCAGGCCGCGGTTGGCAGTAGCTAAAACGCCGGGCAGCTTGCTGGTAAGCAGGCTGCCCGGCGTCTCATATGGGCTAGCTGACAGGCTAGTCTGCCAGGCGCTTCAACTCCTGGTAGGTCTGCTGCGACTGGTGAAACTGACGCGCCACAAGTTGGCGCGCGGGGCCCCGCAGCGTGTGGTCGTCCAGGGCTTCCTCGTAGGCTTTGAGGGCCCACTGCTCGCCGTGGAGGTTGCTGGCCAGCACCGCTTGCTCATCGTGGCCGGTGAAAACGGCCGCGGCTGCCATAAAGCGGCGGTAGAGCTTGCCCTTAAGCGTGGTGCTGGTTTCCTGCCCGCCACCGAGCCGGCGCAGCTGGTCGTTTAGTTCGCTGGCAAAGCGCTGGCTCTGGCTGACCAGCTGCTGATAATAGCCACGCCGCTGCGGGTCCTGGCTTTCCTGCACGGCTTTTTGGTAGCCTTCCACCCGGTCGTTGACGAAGTGCAGCAGCTCGTGCAGGGTGCCGGCCTCCGCCTTGTGCTTATGCTTGGGGCCTTTTTTGTGGGGCTTGCTGCCGCGCGTAAGCCGGCGTACCAGCAGCACCAACAGCGTGCCACCGATGACTTTCTGAGTGGTGCTGAGCTTGTGGAAGCTGGCGGTCGCCTTACCGGCACTGTCTTTCACCGACTGGGGCAGCTTGTCGAGCAGGCTGGTCAGGCTGCCTGGGGAGACGACCTGCTTGGCTTGGTCAAGCAGCGGCGCTTCGGTCGGCTGCGGGTGGGGGTCGCCGTAGGCAGGGGATTTGGAGGAGTTGTTCATCAGAAAAGAAAAATGGGGAAATAAGCAGGTGGGAGGTGGGGTAATCAAGCCGGCTGCTAGTCGGAAGCCAAGGCCTGCTGGCGCTTTTTTTCCACCAAGGCGAGCATCTTGCCGAAGGGCTCGTTGAATTTTTGCACCCCCTCGTCTTCGAGCTGCTGGGTGAGGGCATCGAGTTCCAGGCCGAGCTTGGGCAAGTCCGTTAGCACCTGGCGGGCGTGATCGAGGCCTTGTTCCAGGCGGTCGGCCGGTTGGCCTTGCTGCCGGAAGAGGTCCATCGTTTCCAGCGGAACGGTGTTCACCGTCTTCGGCCCGATGAGGTTCTCCACGTACTTCAGCGCGTCATAATTCGGGTTTTTATTGCCGGTACTGGCCCATAGCAGGCGCTGCGTGTTGGCCCCTTTGTCGGCCAGGGCCTGCCAGCGCGGGCCCGCGAAGATTTCTTTGTAGAGCTGGTACGCCTGCTTGGCACAGGCAATGGCTACCTCGCCCACCAGCGATTGCGCCAGGGGGCCTTGCTCCGCCCCTTGGGCCGCGATTTTCTCCAGCAGGGGGTCCAGGAGCACGTCAATACGACTCAGGAAAAAGCTGGCGACCGAGTTGATGTCGGCCGGCGACTGGCCGGCGTTAGCCCGGTCTTCGAGGCCC
Organism: Hymenobacter coccineus; assembly: GCF_001816125.1. Classification (GTDB taxonomy): domain Bacteria; phylum Bacteroidota; class Bacteroidia; order Cytophagales; family Hymenobacteraceae; genus Hymenobacter; species Hymenobacter coccineus. Next base: position 22,824 of record NZ_MDZA01000099.1, read on the forward strand.
AAGACAAAAGCTTCGGCCACGGCCTTGTAGCGCTCCAGCCCAAAAATCAGCGTCACGTTCACGTTGAGGCCCTCTGCGATGAGCGTCCGAATGGCGGGGAGCCCCTGCACCGTGGCGGGCACTTTTATCATCACGTTGGGCCGGTTCACGGCTTGCCACAGCTGCCGGGCTTCGGCAAGCGTACCCTCGGTGTCGTGGGCCAGCGCCGGCGACACTTCCAGGCTCACGTAGCCGTCGCTGCTGTTGTCGTGGCTGTCGTACAACGCCCGGAACAGGTCGCAGGCCGCTTGCACGTCGGCCACGGCTAGGCCCTGGTAAATTTCTTCGGCCAGTTTGCCTTGCCGGCCCTGCGCGATGATGATGTCGTCGTAGTCGGCCGAGCCGCCGATTGCTTTCTCAAAAATGGCCGGGTTAGACGTGACGCCGCGCAGCGCGTCTTCGGCAATGCGACGCTTCAACTCGCCATTGGTCAGCACCTGGCGGCTGATAAAGTCGAGCCACAGGCTCTGGTCGAGGCGGCGAATGTCAACTAAAGGGTTCATAGCGGAGAGGGGGGTAAGAAAATGAGGGGTAGCTACGCCAACCCCGGCCCGGCCGGGAGTTGGCTGGTCTGCGAGCAAAAACGGCCCGCTGGCGGGCGGGCCGTTTTGTCAGCAGAAGGGCAACTGGCGCTACTTGCGGCGGGCCGGGGCTTTCCTGGCCGGGGCCTTCTTTTTGGCCGGGGTCGCTTTGGCGGGCGAGGTTTTGCCTTGCTGGAGCAGGTCGGCCACCGTGGGGGCCAGCCCGTACTTGGTTTCGGCCGCGTTAGGCGTGCCCGTCAGGTAAGGGTCGAAGTCCACACGGCGGTTCCGGGCCTGGCCGGCGGCGGTTTTGTTGTCGGCAATGGGCTTGGTTTCGCCGTAGCCGCGGGCTTCGATGCGCTCGGCGGGCACGCCCTTGCTCAGCATGTAGGTGCGGGCCGAGGCGGCCCGGTCGTAGCTGAGCTCGAGGTTGTGGTTGTCGTCGCCCTTGCTGTCGGTGTGGCCCGCAATGCTGAGGCTGTAATCCGGGTATTCGTTCATGATCTGCACCATTTGTTGCAGGCGTGGGAACGAGCTAGGCTTCAGCGTGGCCTTGTTGAAGTCGAAGTTGATGTACTTCGTGGCCTCGTTGAGCACCTTGCGCTTCTCAGCCGGAATCTCGGGGCAGCCCTGGTTGCTGGCGGGGCCGGCGCGGTCGGGGCACTTGTCCTGGTAGTCGGGCACGCCGTCGCCGTCCGTGTCAACGGGGCAACCCGTGGCGTCCACTTTCACGCCGCTGGGCGTGTTGGGGCACTTGTCTTTGTCATCCGAAACGCCGTCGCCGTCCGTGTCAAGGGGGCAGCCGGTGGCATCCACTTTCACGCCAGCCGGGGTGTTGGGGCACTTGTCGTCGTTGTCAGCCACGCCGTCACCGTCGGCATCCGGGCAGCCTTGCAGGGCAGCCAGGCCCTTCACATCGGGGCACTTGTCCTGGTAGTCGGCCACGCCGTCACCATCGGTGTCGAGGGGGCAGCCGGTGGCATCCACTTTCACGCCGGTCGGCGTGTTGGGGCACTTGTCTTTTTTATCGGCTACACCGTCGCCGTCGGTGTCCTTGGCCTTGACGATGTTGGCCCGCACACCCGCCGTGAGTTGGATGTAGCGGTCGTGCTTGTCCCAGAACGTCGTGGCGTTGTTGTTCACCCCGTCAAGACGGTCGTCGCCGGCCTGCAAGTAGGCCTGGGTGGCTTGCACGTAGAAAGTAGCCGACTCCCCCAAGTGGAAGTCTAGACCGCCGCCTACCTGGCCCCCGAAGGTACCGAAGCGGTTAAAGTTGTTGGCCCCCGTAGGGGTAGCGTAGCGGTCGGCCAGCACCCACGAGAATTGCGGCTCTACCAGCAGGTAGGGGTGCAGGAAGAAGCTGTCCTTGATGGGAGCCTTCAGCTTGAGGCCCAAGCCCGCTTGGTACGCCTGGGCCTTGAAACGCTGGCCCGTGCTGTTGAACGTGCCTTCGTTTTGCGGAAAGCGCAGCCGGGTGTAGTCCAGGTCCAGCCGCACGTCGAGCCAGCGGCCGACGTACTGCGTGACGTCGAGGCCGCCGCTGTAGGGCATGTTGTCCCATTTCCAGAAGGCGTTGCCCAAGTCGCCGCGGTACTGCGTGGCGTTGGCGTGCAGGCCGATAGCCGTTTTGCGGTCGGCCGTCTGCGCTTGCGCACCTGGGATGGCCGTCAAGGCAGTAAGTCCAAGCAGAGCTGCTCGATAGAAGGGGTGTTTCATATAATAAAATGAAGTAAACGTGTGCCCCTTACGCTGTTAGAAAGAAGAGGGTTATGTCCAGGTTACCATTAAAAATTAATAAAATGCCATCATAGAAATTATAAGCCCTGCCGTAGGTTATTCCGTGTGGCGGCTAGCAGCTTCTAGGCATAGCGTTTAAGCTAATGGCAAGGAGGAAGTTGCCCACCGGCTGCCCTTGCTCTAATTGGTTAGCCCGCAACCAATCAGGCCAACTCACCGGTGCTTTCACCGTAAGACCCCGCCAATTCCCCTCGTTTTCCTTCCACGAACCAGCCCCTCCCCCCCCTGCCAGCCCCAGCGACGCGTTCCTTGCCGGACCAGGCGCAGCAATTGCTCCCCCAAGGCACGGTGGACGAGCCGCCCTGGCGGGTTACGCCGGCAAGGACCAAAGCCCCGCCAACAACCGCGCCGGCAACGTGTCCACCGGCGGCCTGAAGGCCGAAATCATCGAGGAAAGCCTGCAAGTGGGCAAGCGCGTGGAGCAAACCGGCGGCGTACGCCTGCGCGAAAAGCACGTGGTCGTGAACCGCATTCCGGTGAACCGCCCGGCGACGGAAGCCGACTTCACGGCCTTTAAAGAAGGCCAGGTGGAACTCACCGAATCGGCTGAGCGCGCCGTGGTAGCCAAAGAAGCCCGCGTAGTAGGCGAGGTCAGCATCGATAAAACGGCCACGGAGCGCGAGGAAACCATCCACGACACAGTGCGCAAAACCGAAGTGGACGTGGAGCAAATTTCCGGCGCGACCACCACGACCAAAGCGACGGACACCGACCACTACAAGAAATAAGCAACCACCTACAATTTGAAAAAACGGCCGGAATACCCAGCCGTTTTTTTGTACCCGGCCGGTAGCGCCGGCGGCCATCAGTTGCGCCTAACTACCTACCGCAAGTTTCGTATAGCTCCCTTAATCAACACAAAAACCTCACTTCAATCGTTGTTCCCATGAAGACACTTTTGTTCCTCCTGGCCGTTGGCCCCCTCGCTACCCCCGCGCTGGCGCAACTAAGGTGGTCTAGCTAAGCCGCACAGAGTTGGGAGGCAGTTTGAAAATGGGTTTCGAAGTGATTGGGGGTGAGATAGCCTAGGGCTGAATGCCGACGCTCATTGTTGTAATAAGCGAGGTAATGACTGATTTCTAGGCGTGCTTCCGCGAGGGTGCGGAAGCTGCCGCCGTCGAGCAATTCGGTTTTGAGCCGGCTCCAGAACGATTCGGCGTGCGCATTATCATAGCAATCACCGCGGCGGCTCATGCTTTGCACCGCTTCGTGGCGGGTCACTAAAGCCTTAAAGTTGGTGGCCAAGTACTGGCTACCTTGGTCGGAATGGATGACCAGCCCGGCTGCAAGGTTGGCGCACGGCCAAGGCCCGGCGCAGGGCCTCGCTGACCAAGTTTTCGGGCATGAATTCGCGCACGTCCCAGCCCACGACTTTGCGCGAGTAGCGGTCGAGCCACGTAGCCAGATAAAGCTAACCGCCGCCCTGTTTGGGCAAAAAGGTGATGTCGCCCACCCAGAGCTATTTGGGGGCGGCCGGGGCGGGTTGGCCCAGCAATAGATTCGGGGCAGCGCGCACGCGGGGGTCGGAGTCGGTGGTGCGGGGCACAAACGAGCGGGGCTGCTGCGCTCGCTAGCCCGCCGCTGCGAGCGCTCGCCGAATGCGCCAACGGCCTACCCGGTAGTCTTGCGCGTGCAACTCGGCCCGCAAGCGGCAGGTGCCATAGCGGGCGGATTGCCACTTAAACTCCAATCGAACAGCCACTTACCAGGCTGGCTCCGAGGCAGGCATTTGCCGTCGCTGCCACGCATAATACGCACTAGCTGACGCGTGCAGCACCTGGCAGAGCTGGCGCACAGCTACCTGGTTCCGCCGCTGGGCAATATAGTGGTAGGTGCTTACCGGGTCGGCTGGCCAAAGATGACCAAGGCTTTTTTAAAATATCCAGTTCTTGCTCGGCCCGCTTCAACTGGGCGCGCAGCTGGCGCACTTCGGGGTCGCGCGCCACCTCGACGCCGCCCACTTCGGCAATGAGCTGCGTTTGCTGCCAGCAGTAAAGCAGCTTCAGACTAATGCCGAATTGCTGGGCGGCCGCCTGCGTGCTGCGGCTTTTGGCAGCAAGGCGCAAAGCCTCGGCTTTAAAAGCATCGTCGTATTTACGCCGTTTATCTGGCGTCTTTTTGCCCTTTTCTGCGCTCATGACTCAGAAAATATACGTCCTGCTTCTGTGCGCCTGGCCTACGCCGCCTCAAATGTATTACCGGTACGAAACTGTCCCCCACGCTTTGTTCGGTAGCGGCCCCATGGTCAGCACTAGGGAGCCCCCCTTCAGTAGGTCCGCAGCAGGGAAGTCAAAAGAGGGCAACGGCTTGCCATTCAACGTTGCTCCTTGCACATAGAGATTTCTACGGGAAGCCCCGCGCGCTATAATCGTAAACTTTTTGCCCCGCCCGAAGCGCTGGCCCAAATTAATTTCTACTTTCTGGTAAAGCGGACTGCCAATTTCATAGCGTGGCGTGGCACTGGTCCCCCCATCTGTTTGAAACAAGCCTATCGAGGCCATAATCAACCACGCACTCATTTGGCCTTGGTCTTCGTCCCCTAGGTAGGCGTTGGCTACTCCGTAGCCATAGTACCGCTCTAGGATGGAACGGCTCCATTTTTGGGTAGACCAGGGTTTGCCGGCCCAGTTGAATAAGAAAGCAAAGTGCATCGATTGCTGGTTGCCCTGTACCACGGGGTAATTCCAGTACTGGTCGTTCATGCCGTTGTAGCGCCAGGGCTCGCTTGCCCGAAAGCCCCATTCCAGCCGGTCAACAAAGGCCTGTTTGCCTATCTGGCTAACCAACGCCGGCACGTCCTGCGGCACGAAGAAAGTCAGTTGCCAGGCATTGCCTTCCACGTACTCCTCGTTGGCCCCGCTTCTAAACGGGTCAAAGTTTTTGGTCCAGCGGCCGTTGCTCAGTTTCAGGTGGCTGAAGCCGGTGCTGTCCAGCGTGTGCTGCCACCACGCACCCCGCGCATTAAACTTCGTGTAGACGTCCTGTTGGCCCAGGGCTTTGGCCAACTGCCCAACGGTCCAGTCGTCAAATGAGTACTCCAGGGAATTGGAAAAGCGCCCCTTGTCAGCCGGTACGTACTGGTACTGCTCGTACGCCACCAGGTCGCGGTTGCCCGCAAAGCCGTTGAACACCTTTTGCGCCGGCGTGGTCTGCATTTTGACAGCTGCGGCGAGCACTTTTTGCGCGTCAAAGCCGCGAATGCCCATTTGGTACGCCGCTACCATCTGCGGTATTTCGTGCTCGGCCACCATCACCGGCACGTAGTTCATGCCGGCGGGGCCCTTGGCTAGCCAGCCGTACGCCTCGTAGAGGGCCAACTGAGAATTGACCCAGCGGTTGCTCCATTCCGGCAGCACGAGGTTCCAGACCTGGTTCAGGTTCCAGAAGGTGTTCCAAAACGCATCGCAGCCCAACGCTACGTCATCTGGGTGGGTCAGCCTTTGCACCTGACCATCGGTGCCACGCCATTCGCCGTTCGTATCGCTCCACGTGTTGCGGCTGCAAATTGAGCGGTACAACGCATTGTAAAAACGGACTTTTTCGAGCCGGTTGGTGGTCGTTATCTTCACCCGATCGAAGAGCGCATTCCAGGTTTGCAGTTGGTGTTGGCGAACCGCGTCGAAGCGCCAGCCAAACGGCTTGGTTATTTCGGTTGCCAGGTTTTGCCGGGCATTGGCCAGGCTGACGAGTGAGATACCCGAGCGGACCTGCACCACGGGGGTTTGCTTCGCGTCAAACTCGGCGAACAAGCCCGCCTCTTGCACGTTCTTCGCTGACAGTTCACCGCCGTACTGCACCCGTTTGTCTAGCCACCCCCCAAGGCGCTTGATGGGTTGGTCAAATTCAACCACAAAATGCAGCGTGTAGTCCTGCGCCGCATCGTCACTCCACACCCGGGGCGAAAACTGATGCACTACCCCCTCAACGCGGTACTCGCTCACTTTAGTAATCTTCAGTTCTTTAACCTGATACTCGTATTCGGCCGGGATGTGCAGGTCGAGCAGAATGCGGGCGCTGTCGCGGTTGGCCGGAAACGTAAAGCGCTCAAAGCCGCACCGCGTGGTTGCCGTTACCTCCGCTTTGATGGCGTAATCGGCCAATTGCACCTTGTAATAGCCGATGGGTGCTTCCTCCGTTTTCTTATCGATGCGCGAACGGTACCCCGACGCTGGTCGGAACTCGTCCCCGATGGCAATTTTTAACTTGCCATTAGTGGCGAAGATGCCCAGACCGGCCAAGGTCCACTCGTGGAGGTGGCTGAAGGTGCCGATGCTCTCATTCGTGGGCTGGTACCCGGCTTGCCACCCGCTATTCTGGTTATCGGGGCTCAGCTTCACCATACTGAATGGCATCCAGGGGCCCGGTGCTATCATCCAGCGCGAGTGGGCCGTGCCTAAACGGGTGTCTACGTAACCGGCCAAGGTCTGCGCCTTCTGCGCGGCGCGGGTGATGGTACCCGTTTGAATCACGTGGCCATCTTCCAGCACTTCGTATCGGCTGCGCGTCGCCTTTGTAACCGCAGGCATCAGGGCTTCAAATTCATACGTGCCCCTTTCTACCGTTTCGCTAAAAATGAGTTGTTGGTCCACACGTACCTGCAATTTAGGAGTGCCGCTCAGGTGCTCTACTTTCACCAGTAAGGGCTGCCGCCGCCGCCCGTTGGCAGAAAGCTCGTAGGGAGCCGGCGCTACCGCCCGAATCAGTAAGTGGCTGGGCTGCTGCAGCCTTGTCGTTGCCGGGCCAAGGAGTCGGACCTGGTCAAACAAAATCCAGGAACCTTCCAGCACGGTAATCGTGACGCTGTTCCCCCCTTTGTGCAGCACGTTTCGGCCGAGCGGAACTTCGATAAGGTGGGGCGTCGTCGCGGCCAAGTTGCCGCTCAGTGCCGCCGTATCACCCACGGCTTCTGTCATGGTTGGTGGCGGCTGGGTAAATGTAGTCGCACCAGCGGCCGCCAGCTGAACTTTCTTGTCCTGCTCATTGATGCTTACTTTCACCAGTGGTGGAAACTTCTTCGCGTAATCCGCTAGCTGAATCAGCAGCTTGTAAGCGCCGGCTGCTGGTTCCCGCTGGAGGGCAAATAGAACCGTCACTTGGTTGGTTCGCCAGCCGGCGGTGCTCCAAGTGCCGCCCCACGTATCTACTGGACCGGGGAGCACATAAGGGAATTCGTTCTTCTCTTTGGAAAAGCCAATGACAAAGCGCTTGTCTTCATAGCCAAAATCGTGCGCGACAAATTTTCGGAAGCCTGCGGGAGCCAGCGCAAACTCGGCGCCAGAACGGTCCGCTACGCCTACCTGCCAGATAGTTTTGCTGGTCTGTTGCGCATGGCTCCCACTGCTAACGCCGACGCTTAGTAGGACAAGTAAAAAAAAGGCTTTTATCATCTTTATACAAGTAGAGAAAAGTCAGAGGAGAAATCGAAGCAAAAGATAAGAGCTACCGAAGTAGCTAGAAGGAAGAGAAGCTGTCGCCGAAGTGCCGCCACCTATCAGCCTGCTCTACCGCTTCACTTTAGAACCGTTACGAAGCTGGGTGGATTGTCTACTCCGAGGTGTGGACGGAGCAATTTAAATACCAAGAAGGCATTTTATTTTTCCTCAGGCACATGCCCGTAGCCACTGTTGACACTCAGGCTGTTAAAAATCTGGTCCCTGCTCATTATTCTGTACTTAGGAAGTGCTGATTGTCTGATATTCAACAAGTGGCTCAAAAACATTGCTGGTATTTCGCAACGTATGCTCACCGTCACGCTCCGTTTGCTGGAACAGGATGGGATAGTTGCCCGCCAAGAGCATGCTGAGGTACCGCCCCGCGGCGAATCTTGCCTCACAGAGGTCGGGCAAAGCCCGTTGGGTGCCGTCATTGACCTCGGGAACTGGACCAAAACCCACGCGCCAGCCATTGTGCGGGCACGCCAGCAGGCAGCCTTAGCGAACGTCGAAAGCATAAGGTGAACCGGTAAGCGCGCACCTGCGGTGGGTTGGTGCCGGCGGGGCCACTCTGGCTGACCACCCCGTGTGCCCGCTTGAGCAGAGGGGTTCTCAATCCTCCGTGCCTGGCAGTTACGAGCAGAGCCGGTAAGCGGCTGCACGCAGCCCTGATGGGCCACTATGGATGGCCCACCTTGAAAGGGTAGTTCTGGAGTCGCACAGGGAAACCAGTACAGGGCCGTCCGCTCTAAAGATTTAGACGCGCGAAGTAGGGCGCGGCAAAGCACGAGTCGGCGCGGCAATTATTAGCACAACGCCCACGCCGACTGGTTTTGGCACCACTTCGAAGCCTGGTTGCTCGCCGGTGGCCACTTCCCTAATCTAACAGAAGCTAAGATTCAATTATTTAGGCTGCCTCACCGTTCCGGCTCTGCGGCACGGGCAGGAATGCCTGCTGGTAGTCCTGCGCAAACTGGGTGAGGCTGCGGGGCGGGTGCTGGGTTAGTTGCTCCACGGTGGGCGATACCCCGGCGGCGGCGCCGGACTTGTAGAGGCGCTGCAGCTCCCGCATGCTCTCCCGCATCCAGGCCGGGGCCTGCGCCAGGGCCTGGGCCGCCACTGCCCCGGGCACGTCCACGTAGCTCACCGGCCGGCCCGTCGCCGCGCCGAGGGCCGCGGCAATGTCCTGGCCGCCAACCGCGGCCGGTCCCGTTAGCAGGTAGGCCCGCCCCTGGTGCGCGGCCACGGGCGCGGTGAGCACCAAGGCGGCGACGGCCGCGATGTCGCGGGCATCGATGAAGCTGACCCGGCCATCGCCCATCGACAGCAATAGTTTGCCCTCCCGGCGGACGGCTTCGGCGTTGTATTTGGCCAGGTTTTGCAGGAAGCCACTCGGCCGCAACAGTGTGTACAGTAGACCGCTCTGCTCCAGGTATTCTTCCACGGCCCGGTGCCAGCGGCTAATCCGCACGCGGGCTTGGGCCTCGTCGGGGGCGTCGGCCCCGGCGCCGGAGAGGCACACCACGTGCCGGACGCCCGCCTGCTGGGCCGCATCGACCAGGCGCTGCCCCACCGCGACTTTGTCTTCGCTGAAGGGCGTGAGCAGAAACACGCGGTCGGCCCCGGCAAAGGCGGCCCGCACCGTATCGGGGCGGGCGTAGTCCAGCTCTACAAGTTCCACCAACGGGTTCCGCTGCCGAAGCGAGTCGCCCTTCTCAGCTGAATGCACGCCGGCCCGCACGGTGAGTCCCCGGCCCGCCAGTGCCTGCACCACTTCGGCGCCGACGGTACCCGTGGCGCCCGTTACTAAAATAATTTCTGACATAAAAAAAGGTAATGAGCATAATTCCTGCGTTGCGTTCAGGAAAAAAATGGCCGGCGGAAAATGGGAGGCTATCCGTACGGCGGAAAAATCAGAGCTGTTTCCCCGGCTGTTGGGAAGCTTGCGTGGGGTACTCCAGCCCATGCCCTCTCAGCCCCGGCGCCAAGTACCGGGCAGCCGCTCAACTGAACTTGGCGGCCATTTTTCGGTTCGCCGCTTCATCGTGCAGCAGGTGCCCGTGCCCGAAAACGGCCTTGTCGAACGAGAAGCCGGCCGCTTTCAGAATGCTTTGCTTGCCGACTGTGATGTCCTCGTATAATGTACTGTACGCCAAACCCACTACGTGCGCGCAGATATCGCCCGCAATCAATACGCCCTCACTTTGCAGCAGCAACGCCACGTGGCCGGCGCTGTGGCCCGGCGTGTGGATGACCCGAATACCACCCGCCAGGGGAATTACGTCGTTGTCGGTCAGCTGCTCCTCCACGGCAACGGGCTGAACGCTATCACCGGCGCTTTTGATGAACAGCTGGTAAATAAACCTATTGGTGAGGCCCGGCGTGAGGGTCATGGGCCGGCTGCTGATGCCTTTTTCCAGTAGCTGCGCATCCAGCTGGTGGGCGTAGACGCGCGCGTTCACCCGGCGCTTGATGTCGGCGGCATTGCCCGCGTGGTCGGTGTGCAGGTGGGTCAGGATGATGCGCTTGATGTCGGACGGGTTCTTGCCCTCTTTTTGCAGCGCCTTAAAGATTTTATCGGTGCTGCCAGGCAGCCCGGTGTCAATCAGCGTCAGGCCGTCGTCCTTCAACACAAAGGCATTGACGGCACCCAAACTGATTTGATGTAGGCGATTAGTGATTTGTTTCATGGGGACAGGTGGTGGAAAGGCGTGAGCAGCCAGTAGAGGAGCTAGGCGGTTCGGCTTTCGACAACGGCGGGGGCAAGCGGCTTTGGCGGCGCTGGTCCCGATGCACCACGGCCGCCACTACTAGGAGCGAAAAGAACGGCAGGCCCCAGCCGACCAGAAACCAACGCCAGAAGGAGCGGCCGTGGCTATAAGCGTAGTAGCCGGTCATCGTCGGCAGGAAAAGCAGCGGCGCTGCTAACACGATTAGCGCTTCAAACATCAGGCAACCGCCGCTACAAGGGCTTATTTGTGATCGTATCGAGCCTAGCCAGCAGCCCCGTGCGGGGCTGAGCGGGCATTGCACAAAGGTGGGTAGCTGTTCGCGGTGGCGACGATAACAATTGTTAAAAACGCCGGCCGGTCTGCGGCTTATTTGCGGTTGCGAATGCGGCTGAGCGACACGCCCGTGATGCCTAAATAAGAGGCGATGTAGTGCTGCGGTACCCGCTGGAGCAACTGCGGACGATTCTTCACTAGGCGCTGGTAGCGCTCCTGCGGGGTGTCGCGAATATAGGCCAGTAGGTGGTGCACGTAACCGATGAGCCGCCGGGTGGTAAGCTGCTGGAACCACTCGCGAAAACCCGCGTGCTCGGCCAGGAGGCGGTCAAATTCAGCTTTGGTTAGCACCTCGAGCGTGCACTGCTCCACGGTTTCCAGGGTAAATTCACTAGGTTCACCGGTCATAAAGCTTTCCAACGAGGCCACGGCTTCGCCCTCCACGAAAAACTGTGCGGTCAACTCCTTGCCCCGGTGGTGGAGCCAGATGCGCACGCAACCCTGGCGCACGACGTAGAGGTGCGCCGCCACCTTGCCCTCGGCCAGTAAGACGGTCTTGGCCTTCACGTCGATGGTGGGCAACGATACGTTGGCAAACAGATTCATAGGACGAAGGATGAGGGCAGAAGACGCGGCAAATAAGCGTCGATAGCCTACGATGGGATGCAATGCCTTGTACTGGGGTGGTCCAGTTGAAACGGACAGTAGGCTAAGATAAGCTAGGTTGGAAGTCGCGTTCGAACTGGTGGGGCGAACGATGGCCAAGGGCCGAGTGCCGCCGGTCGAGGTTGAAGTAGGTGTCGAGGTAGCGGGCTCCTTCCAGTCGGGCCCCTTCGAGGCTGGCAAACGCGCCGCCGTGCGGCAGCAGTTCGGTTTTGAGCGTGCTCCAACCGGCTTCGGCCGGGGCATTGTCGTGGGGGTTGCCCGGCCGGCTGTAGCTGGCCAGTGCCTGGGCTTTTTCGATGCCCGCCCGGCACGTTAGGCTGGTCTACTGACCGCTGGGGTCGGCGTGGGTAACCAGGCCGGGAGCCGGCTGGCGTAGCGTCAGGGCCTGTTCCAGGGCCGTGAGCACCAGTTCGGTGGGCATCCGTTGGTCGAGGTGCCAGCCCACCACGCGCCGCGAGCAGGTATCGCGCCACGTGGCTAGGTAGCACCAGCGCCCGCCGACCAGGGGCCGGCAGGCAATGTCGCCCACCCACGCCTGATTGGGCGCGGTGGGCGCGGGCTGGCCAAGCAACAGGTTCTCCGCCACGATAGCCTCCGGGTCAGCTCGGTGGTGCGCGGGCGTTGCGGCCGGGTGCTCAGCGCCCGCAGGCCGCGGCGACGCAGCCAGGTGCGCAGCGCGTTGCGCCCGACGGCGTACCCTTTGGCATGCAATTCTGCCCGCAAGCGGCGGGTGCCGTAACGCTGGGCATGCCCTTGCGGGACGAAGCTTAACTGGCTGCGCTGGGCCAACCGCCCCAAACCGGGGCCCCGGGCAGCTACCCCTTTTTCGCCTCCGAGTAGCCAATCAGAATGTTCATAAACATCATTAGCGGCCTCCTGCTCCGCTCCGTGGTCCTGAATTTGGGGCACGGAGGGCAGGCGTGAGCGGTACTATCAGCCCCCAAACCAAGCAATTTTTAGAACCTTTAGGAATTAGCCAATCTTTCATGCTGGGCTTGAGCTGGCTAAATCTGCCGGTGGCGGGGCTGTTGCTCTTCCCCGCGACTTTCCTGGCGGGTAACCTGCTCAATGCCGCCGGCATTCTGCTGATTATGGGCTACGCCCTGCAGACGGGCAACCTCCGCACCGCGGCGCTGGAAATCCCCTTTCCGCTACTGCCTTTGGGGCTGCTATGGCTGCGGCATCCGCTGGCGAAGTAGCGGGCCATCATCCGCCGGCGTGGCGTGCGCGGCCCGAGCCTCAGTCCTGGTGAAAAAGTGCGTAACCTGCCCCTCGAACCAAGGCCGGGGCAGGAGCACCCCCCTTCGAAAGAAGCTACTTGGGCCTTAACTGGCCGTAGGCAGCCGAAGCCCTGTCGTAGCCTGTCTATTTGCCGTAAACCGTTGTTAGGTAGGTTTTCAGGTCGGTGGGCCGGCGGCCGAGCAGCCGTTCAAAAGTGGGGCTGGCGAGGTCAAACTCGCTGTCCTGCATGGCACTGGCCATGCCTTGCAGCAGCGCAATCATGGGCTCGGGCACCTGGTGCTGGCGCATCCCGGCCGCCAAGTCGTCGCCCGAGATGGGCACGTAGGCCACGGGCTGGCCGGTTACTTCGTTGAGCGTGGCGGCAATATCCTGGAAGGAATAGGTGGGGCCGGGCGCAATGTTGTAAAACTGGTTGTCGTGGCCATCGGTAGTCAACACGTTGGCCAGGACCTGCCCGATTTCGTCGCGCAACGCGAAGCCCACTTGGCCGTCGCCGGCTGCGAAGTAGATTTTGCCGCTGGTTAGCACGTCCTGGCCCACGAGCATGGGCACGATGTCGAGGTAGAGCGTATTGCGCAGGATGGTGTACGTCAGGCCCGAAGCCTTCAGGTATTGCTCGGTGGCGAAGTGGCCCGGCGAGGCTGCGAATCGGGAGTCCGGCGACGGATTCGTGATGCTGGTGTAGACGACGTGCCGCACGCCGGCCTGCTGGGCCGCGTCGATGGCCTGCCGGTGCTGGCGGATGCGCAGCTCGTTTTCGGTTTCGCTGGTCGAGATGAGCAGCACCGTATCAACGCCCTGAAAAGCAGCGCCGAACGAGGCCGGGTCGTTGTAGTCGCCCTGGCGCACCTGCACGCCGAGTAGGGATAGCGCGGCGGCTTTTTGTGGGTCGCGCACGACGGCGACGATTTCCTGGGGCGGTACCTTGGGCAGCAGGGCTTGGATGGTGGCGTGGCCGAGCTGGCCCGTAGCGCCGGTGATGGCTAGCATGGGTTGGTTCTTAAAAAGGTGTTAGTTACTTTTGATAACTCAAAGATATTTGCGGCCTCAACCCGGCGCAAGAAGGCATTTAATTCTTCCTTAGGCACATGCACGTAACTGCTACTGATAATCAGGCCCTTAAAAATGTGGACGCCGCCAAAAAAATCCTAACCGTGCCGGCCGACGGCTTCGCGCTCTGCCCCGTGCGCGACATCCTGGACCGCGTGGGTGACAAGTGGTCGCTGCTCTGCATCCTCTACCTGGGCAGCACCGACCGGCTGCGCTTCAATGAACTGCGCCACAGCATCATGGGCATTTCGCAGCGCATGCTCACCGTCACGTTGCGCTCGTTGGAAAATGACGGCCTCGTACGCCGCACGGTGTATGCTGAGGTGCCGCCCCGCGTCGAATACTGCCTCACTGCCCTTGGCCAAAGCCTACTGGGCGCGGTTATCGAGTTGGGCAACTGGGCTAAAGACCACGCGCCCGTCATTGCCGAAGCCCGCCAACGCGTGGTGGCACCGCCGGCAGCAACGGCAGGCCAAGTTTAGCTGGGAGCGCGTCAGAAAGTGCGGGGCAGTTGTAATCACCAAGCCATTGAATACTGCTGACGGAAGCCCTGCTAAAAACCGCTTAACCCCGATGCCCCACACTTTCTGAAGCGCTCTTGGTAATGGCGTTTTTATTCCGAAAGGTGGACTTGCACGATAAACGATCAACTTTTTGATTTAATAGAAGCTAGAAGCAAGCTATAGCTCTGTTGTCAAAGAAGAGTTTTGGCTGTTGCAAAACCCTTGGCCCTGCTACACTTCATGCTGTCAAGTTAACAGAGCAAACTATAATAAGCTCATTGGCTACGTAAACAGGTGTTTAGACAATGGCTTGGGTAGGGCAATGGCCAGGCGCACTACCCGTTTGGGCTGGTGCTTGAGCAACTTCTTGCGATTGAAGGCGATGGTCGTCAGCGACATCGCCTATGGGCACTGCTGCGGCCTCGTGAGAGGTTAACAGGTTACAGTGTGTGCATGCGGTAGCTCTCCCACTCGAGTTGTCCTGCCGAGTAGTGCGCCGGCCCCTAACCAGAGCAGTCTTACTTACCGGTGTCCACAAGCACCTATTAGACAACATTTTATATCTATTTACCAAGGTCCGCGCTTTTACCTGGGCCACCTCACTAGTAGGTAGCCCGATTGCCGCTTACGTCATAGCATTGGCCGGTGACAAAGCTGGCGCCGTCGGAGGCTAGGAAATGGACGACGGCCGCCACTTCGGCGGGCGTACCGAATCGGCCAATTGGCACTTTGCTGCGCACGTAGTCCACGGTAGCGGCCGGCATCTGGTCGAGCAAAGGCGTGTCGATGACGCCGGGGGCTACGCAATTAATCCCAATGCCGTGGGCGACCATTTCCTTGGCCAAGGCCTTGGTGAACCCAATGGCCAGTTTAAAATAACGGACTATAGGCAACTTGAGAGTGAAAAATCGCTGGATGTACCGCAGGTAAACAGTGCTGATGCGGTGCACTTAGTGGCCAGCACCATCATAAGTTTAATTCCCTTTGCCAGCGGCGCGGAGCTTTTCAACTTTATCGTTCCGCCTTCATTGGAAAAGACTGCCCTTACTGCCAGCGGAGTGACTGGCTGGCCGAAGCGTGGGTACCGCAGACCGGGCGCTTGAGCTTATGCTACGTGGCCCACGTTCTGCAAGCCGACCTGCATTCGGACATTGTTCCCCGCCACCTCCCCGCGTCGGTGCCGTTCGAGTTGCAAATTTTTCAGGAAGTGGCAGATGCCCAGCAGTGGCTACGTCAGTGCGGGCAGCCCAGACGCACTGACCAGTACTAGTCGTTGTTAGTCGTCAAAGAGGGGTGGACAGGTGGCAGCAACTCGCCGGCGTTGATGGCACTTCAGGCGACGTCGAGCGTTGTGGGTTGGCTGTTGGTGGTCGAAAGCTAGAGCGCCAACGAATTCAGCGATTCGGCCGCCTGGCCTTGAACCCGTTAGCTTTGAATTCCAGCCCTGGGATGTTATCGTGGTAGCACTGCGGGAACGCCGTATTCACAGACGTGTACGCGCGCCCGTACAGCTTAGTAAAACTCCAAATTATATTATGGGACCTTGCGCTCCAGGGAAAAAACTGTTCAGACAGGTGTTCTTGGGCACTGGTAAGAGCAGCGATATGCCATTCCTAACCCGCCGTGGGGTTGGCCACAGCCAAGTAGCTGCGCGTAACTTTCGCAGCTGTTCCCTTCCCCGTGCTGCTATTAAGCTGTCTCACCCGTCACGTTGCGTTTTGCCTGTCAGCGGCAGACTGGCCAGCGTTCTTGACCTACTGGCAACGGCGCGGGGGCGACTACATTCTTCGAGAACCCGGATGCTTTAACAGCAGCCAAGCAGCGCCAGGGCTGGCGTAGCGCTGAGGGGCTCGCTGCCCCCGCTTGTGGGCCGAGCGGACGAGGTCTTCCGCCAAGCGCAACGAGCCATTGAAACAGGTTTCGAGCGCACGCTCGCCGGCGGCGCAGTAACCTCGCAAATCAATGAATTGACGTCTGCCCACATCCTTGTAAAACTTTTATAAAACCACACGCCATAGAACACTTGTACAACTTAAGGTTTGCTGAATTTTTGCGGGTGTGGCTCCACCGGGCGCACGCCCGGGTGGTGGACGACGAGGCGCGCGTGCTCGACCTTCTTGAGCAGGTGCTGGCAGAGGCGGGCCAACTGGTGGGGGCCCACCCCGGCGCGCCCTTCCTTCCTGTTCGCTGCCCTGCGAGCCTTGGCGCTGCGGGCGGACGCTGGGACCCCGCCCGCGCCCTCGGCGCTTAAGCACGAACTGGCCGGGGCCCTGTACGCGGCCCTGCGCCAAAGCACCGTCCCCGGGCTACCCCTGTTGGTCCCCGGTTGCGCACCGCGCGCAGACGCTAGCCACGGGGCCATCAGTATAAGTTAGCGGACGCGGATTTTAAACGGCGTGCGTTTATCAGGGAGGTAGAGACCGCGGCAGCGCCCTGCAGCCCTGGCCTGCGAGCACATTGACTCATTGGCTAACATACCCTGCGGGATGTCAACTACTGGTGCAGACATTCCAACGCTCTTTTCAACCGCTTGGCTTACCCTATTTTCTTCCATTCCATTACCTGCTTTGTGCACGACCCGCGCCCCTTCGCCGCCCGCAGCCCCCCCCCCGTCAACGTTCAGTACCTGCTAAAGGTGAACTATTGGTGCCACGTCTTCAACTGCACCGAAACCCGTCTGCGCAACGCCGTGCTCGCCGTGGGGCCCGCAGTCACCGCCGTGCAGGGCTACCTCAACCGCCAATGACTCGGGGCCGTGCCCATTACCCACGCTGCGTTTCGCCCCTGGCCCTTGGCGCAGTAAGGGCAGGTGCTAACGGCACGTAACCGGCCACCCAACGGGAGGTCCCCAACGCGGTGGAGCCGTACTCCCTCTGCGCGGCTTACTACCAGGACGGTACTGGCGCCGTTCAGCGCCTCCGCAACTGCGCCAGCAACGCGTAGGGGCTGCCGTAGACCACGCCACTGCCCGGACGCCCATCCGGCCTAATTATCTATCTGCAGAAATACTGCTATCCGCAGAAATAACGCAGAGGACAAGCCTTAGGGCCCCTGTTTCTACGTACTGTAGGGCAATGGCATATTCGCGTCCCTGCTTACTAAGCCCCTGCCCAGCGCTTTTCTCTTCCAAATCCCGCCCACCATGCCCACCTACTCAGCCCCCGATGCGCCCGCCGATACCCACCGCGTCAGCCTCGCCACTCCGCTTACTATCGCCCACTGGATGAGCACGTTCGCCTGTTCCGAAGTCGATCTGCGGGCGGCCGTCGCAGCCCGCGGCACCCGCCCCGCCGACGTGAACCACCACTTGGTGCACCAGCGGCTGGCCCGCTATCCCTTCCTCGGCCTGGCGGGTGCGCGCCATTCGTAGCGCATCAAAGCCTAATCCTTGGGCAACCGCCCCAAGCTGCGCTAGCGCAGCTTGGGGCGGTTGCCCAACTGCTGCGTGGCGGCTTGCGTGCGGCGGCCGGGCGCAGGGTTTAGGCCTGCAACACCTCGTCGTATTTGCGTCGTTTACTGGGCAAGGCCCGCTCTCTTTAGCCTTTATCACAACAGAAAGATACGTCCTTATACTGTTCAGCTAAGTTAGACCAACTCAGACCTCACTGCAAACGTTACAGGGGGTTGATAAGCGGGCGTTAACAACGTTAAGCCGGTTCTTTTTAGAGCGAAAAAAAGATGGCTGTATTTGCATTATATAGGCATTTGTGCCCTGAACGCCTACCTCATTTGGGGAGGCAATTTCTCCAGGTCGACTGCGGCGTAGCGGCGCGCAAATTAAGCAGGATGGCCCGTACTTCGCGGCCGGGCGTTCGTCCGCGTCCGCTACGTTGCATGATACCTAACTCACTTTTTTTGTTGGAGCGGACCGCCCGCGTGGCCGCTGAGGCCCGTGCGGCTGCCCTGGAGCAGCAGTTGGCCGCGGCCCAGCGTTACGAGGCCCAACTCACGGCCTTGGTGCAGCACCTGCCCCTGGGGCTCCTGCTGGCGGACCCAGAGGGCCGCATTCAACTTCTCAACGCCCATTTTCGGGAGTTGTTTCGCCTGCCCCCTGGTCTCCCGGACGACGTCCCCGAGACGGTTCCGATCGAAGGTGCGTTCCAAGACCCGGCCGCCTTCGCGGCGCGGACCTGGGCCCTGCACGCGGCGGGGCAAACGGCGGTCAACGAAGCGTTTGTCCTCGCCGACGGGCGGGTGGTCGAACTCGACTACCTGGTGCTGGCCGGCGGGCGCGCCGGGCGCTTGGTGTGCTACCGCGACGTGACCGCACGCCACCGCGCCGCGCAGCAATTGCGGGAGCAGGAGCTCTTTTACGAAACCGTGCTGACGCAGGTACCCGTGGCGGTGGCCGTCGTCGACCCCGCCTTCCGCTACGTCTTCGTCAACCCCGCCGTGCACCCCGACCCCACCGTACGGGCCCACATGCTGGGCCGGACCGACGCCGAAACGGGGCCGGACCGTCATTTTCCCCCGGCCGTTATCGCCCAGCGGCGGCGGGCCTTCGATAAATTGGTGCGCACGCGGCGCGCCGTTAGTTGGGAGCAAACGGTCACCGGGGGGCCGCACCCGGGCACCACGCGCTACCATTTGCGGCCCATTCTGGGCCCCGATGGCCAGTTGCAGCGCGTCGTCGGCTCGGGCTTCGACCTCACGGCCCATTACCGGGCCGAGGCGCGGGTGCGGGAACAGCAGGCGTTTTTGCAGGTGCTGGTGGACGCGTTGCCTAGCGCCGTGTACGTACGCGGCGCCGCCGGCCGGGTAACCTTCCGCAACGCGGCCTTTGCCGCGCTGGCGGCCCGCGTCCCGCACCTGGGGGCGGAGAAAAGCCCCCCGGCCGAAGCGCAGCTGCAGCAATTGCGCGCCTGGCACCGCCAAGTGGTGGCCACCGGACAACCGGTGACGGCGGAGTTGGCGCTGGCGATGACCACCGGAGAGCCCGCGCACCTGCAGGTGCACAAGCGCCCGCTGCGGCGCGCCGACGGGCGCCGGGACGTGCTCACCGTTCTCACGGACGTGACGGCCCTTAAGCACGCCCAGCAACGGGCGGAGGAAAACGCCCGGGCCAAGGAAGACTTTCTGGCCCGCATGAGCCACGAACTCCGCACCCCCCTCAACGGCGTGCTCGGCCTGGCCGCCTTGCTGGAGAAAACCCCGCTCGCCCCCCTGCAGCGGAACTACCTACGCACCATGCAGCAGGCCGGGCAACACCTGCTGGCCTTGGTCAACGACGTGCTGGACCTGGCTGCGCTCGGCGCCCAGCCCCTGCGCCTGGCCCGAAACCCATTTTCCGTGAACGGGGCCCTGGACGCCGCGGCCCAAGCCGTCGGGGCCCTGGCCGTGCAAAAAGGGCTCTCCTTAGTTGTCGAAGCCGCGGCGCCGGACCCGCCGCAGGTGCTCGGCGACGCCTACCGCCTGCACCAGGTGCTGCTCAACCTGCTCGGCAACGCCCTCAAGTTCACCGCGCGCGGGCGCGTTGCGCTCGGCGCGGCCGTGGTGGGCGAATCGCCCGCGGCCCTGACGGTGCGGTACTGGGTGCAAGACACGGGCGTGGGCATCGCGCCCAAGCAGCAGGAAGGCATTTTCGCGGCTTTTGCCCAGGCCGGGGCGGGGGAAGCGGGGGCCCCGCCGGGCGGCACCGGCCTAGGCCTGGCCATCAGCGAGCAACTGGTGCACCGCATGGGCGGGACGCTGCGCATCAGCAGCGCCCCGGGGGCGGGCGCCACCTTCGCCTTTACCCTCGCGTTGCCGCGGGCCGAAGCTGCCGCGCCCCCGGTGCCCGCCCCCGTCGCGGCGGCCGACTATGCGGGCCTGCGGGGCCTGCGGGTGCTGGTGGCCGAGGACAACCCCGTTAACCAATGGATTGTGGTCACGGTGCTCACGCAGCGGGGCGTGGCGGTCGAGGCCGTGGCCAACGGGGACGAGGCCCTGGCCTTGCTGGAAACCCAAGCCTTTGACGCAGCCCTGCTCGACATCCGCATGCCGGGCCTGAGCGGGGTGGAGGTGGCCCGGGCCCTGCGCCGCCACCCCGACCCCCAACGGGCGCGCCTGCCCCTGGTGGCCTTGACGGCCAACGCGTTCACTGCGGACCGCGCGGCCTACCTAGCCGCGGGCATGGACGCGTGCGTTCCCAAACCCTTTACCGAAGCTGACCTCTGCCAGCAGTTGCTGCGGCTTACCCGGCCGCGGACGGGGCCGGAGTAGCGGCAACGGGTGCGGCTGCTATTCGATCTCCTTAAGATAACAAGCGTATTGAGAACCCTCTTTTGAGGCAGCTCAAATTTACTAGGCCATAACCAACAAATTTTTTATTTGATAGATGCTTTATTCTCCGGGCGCGGCACGTGGTCGCGCGCCCGCACGCGGGCCAGGGCCTGCGCGACCACGTGCCGCCGGACGGTTTCGGGTCGGCAGCTGTTTCGGCTTCATAGAAGTCCACGGTGCAGCGAAGTAATAGACAATCAAGCGATTGCCATGGAACAAGGTACGCGTGCCGGGCCAACGGCGCCGCGGACGCTGCGCGGCCTAACCCTGCTGGCCTGGCACGCGTACCAGCGGGCATGGTCCTGCCCGCCCCCCCCGGACCCCGGCCGAAAAAGTCGCCGCCGTGGCCTACCACCACCTGTCCAACGGCTTCGCGCCGTCCCTGCCCGGCCCATGCGCATGGTATGACACGCTGCCGGCCGCGGCCCGGCACGCGTTGGGGAACTTGGGCCCCGACGCCTGGGTCAAGCTGTCTGCCTACAAGCGCTCCACGCGGGCGTACTTGCGCGCGCACCTGGCCCCGGCGCTGGCCTACGGCTGGACCGGCGACGCGGGCGTGCACCCGTAGGCCGGCGCCGGGGTTAGAACCACTGGGCCAGGCGGTGCTTGGCCGCAGCGGCCCACGACTTGGCGGTGCCCACCGGCACGCCTTGTTCCGCGGCAGCCGCGGCGTAGGTACGCCCCTCGAAGTAGACCAGTTCCAGCGGGCGCTGGTGCGCGGGCCGCAACTGGTCCAGCAGCGCGGCCAGGCCGATGTGCTTGGGCCAGAACGTGGTCGGGGCGACGGGTTCGGCGCCCACTTGCGCGAGTGGCCCCAAGGAGCCCACGCGCCGGGCCTGACCGGCGGCACGGCTGCGCAGGTGGTCCACGGCGGCGTGGGTGCAAATGCGCACGGCCCAGGTGTGGAGCCGGCCGCGGGCGGAGTCGTAACTGGCCAGCGCCAGCCAGATGCGCAGCAGGCTCTCTTGGAGCACGTTTTCGGCGCTGGCCGGGTCGCGCACCAGCCGGCCGATCAAGGCCAGCAGGGCCCGGCGGTAGCGCTGGCAAAACTGCTGCACCGCGGCCGTGTCGCCGGCCCGCAGCCGCTG
The DNA here is from genome assembly GCF_001816125.1 of Hymenobacter coccineus. Taxonomy (GTDB): domain Bacteria; phylum Bacteroidota; class Bacteroidia; order Cytophagales; family Hymenobacteraceae; genus Hymenobacter; species Hymenobacter coccineus. The sequence continues at coordinate 44,428 of NZ_MDZA01000099.1, forward strand.
TACCCATTCGTTGTCGTCGTCGCGCGTGGAGCAGGTCACACCAGCGCGGGGGCGCCGGGGGTGGTGAGGCCCCACTTGCGGCGCGGTGGGGCAGCCTGTGGCCTGGGCGGTCGACGGCGGCAACGCGGCGCGGGCCAGCACAGGCTCCGAACCCCCGTTCCCGCCAGAAGGAAGAAGCCGCCGACACCTATTTGGATAGCGAGCTTTATTGGGAGCGCGCCGCCATTGAACGCACCACTTCCTGATTAGACAGTTTCAAAACCTTACTCGTGCGCTTCAAAACAAACGACGATAACGGGCTAGCTTTTCATTTTCTAGCTTTTGCCGTCCTCCTACTGCGTAAAATTCCGCCCCACCAGAATCCCTAAACAGCCCCTAAGAAAAAATCCCCGCATAGGGGCGCAAAATACGCCGATTAAAGCTCCGGCCAACCTAGGGCTTACGGCCAGCGGCTGGCGAGGAGGCACCAAAAAGCCGGCCGGGCAGCTTAAAGCGCTACCCGGCCGGCTTAGCGTGCTTGCTGCGCTTAGGTTAATTCGTGCGCAGGATTAGCTCCGCAATCGCGCTCTACTCCTCGTTGGCTTGCTTGGCCTCGCTCAGGCAGGTATGTATATCCTGCGCTGCCTGGCTCAGGCCGCTCTGCTTGGCGTAGTTGCCTATTGTGCCAAACGAGGCAATTCAGTAGTGCAGCACATTCTGGCCCGCGGCGATAATACCCAGGACCTGGGCATTGACACTACGACGCCAGCTGGCAAGTTTATGCTCTCCATCTTCGCCTCCTCAGCCGAGTACGACCGCGAGAGCGTTTTGGAGAAGACCAAAGCTGGTCAGCAATTAGCCGCCGCCCAGAGCAAGCGTATCGGCTGGCCCAAAGAACTCGATGCCGAGAACTTGATTAAAGTCAAAAAAGCGCACGAAAAAAGTTTGTCCGTGAGCGAAAACGTACAACTGACCGGCACTAGCCTCACCAGCATTAAACGCTACCGCAAGCATCTCTTTCTTAAGCAGAAAGCTGAGCACTGTTTCTCGGATTCCATGTTGCAGCGGCAGTTTATGCAGCGCGCGCTTCAATAGAACGCCCATGAGCGCAGCACAGGCCAAAGCTCCGGCGCTGGTGAGCAGTGCAGCCCAGCGTGGCTGCCGGTGGCGCAGGCTTCAGCCTAGCAGCGGGAGCGTTTGTAGGGCGTGAATGTCCCACGAAGTGGGCAATGCGTAGGTCACCGGCGCGGGTACTCCAGCCCAGCAGCGGCAGGCCGCCCCCCCCATCGGGTGCCCCCACCGTATGCCGGCCCAGCCGGCCCATCGCGCCGCCCACCAACGTCCCAAGTAGAAATAGGCTTAATCCCCAGCGTATGCCCTAGGCGTAGCCGGCCGGCCCACCGGGCCGGTAGCGCCACACCAGGCAACAAGCCCACAGGTTCATGAGGGTGACGACCACCACGAACTGAGGTGGTCTAGCTAAGCTGGACAGAATTGAGACGTTGTTTGAAGTTGCTTTTCGAAGTAGCTGGGGCAAGATAACCGAACGAAGAATGTCGCCGCTCGGCGATGTGGTGGCTGATTTAGAGCTTGGCTTCGGCCAGACCGGGAAGCGGCCACCGTCGGGCAATTCGGCTTTGAAGCGGCTCCAGAAGGATACGGTGTGGGTGTTGCCGTAGCAGTTGCCCCGCTGGCTCACGCTTTGCTGGACCCGCTGGCCGTCGGTTTTCCGCTCGCGGCGGATGCGCCAGCGGCCAACCGCATGGCCCTGGGGCTGCATTCGGCGCACAATCGACGGGTGCCATAGCGCTGGTGGTGGCACGTATACGCTTCGCGCACGAACACTTGCCCCGCCGGCTCAATGGGTGCCCCCAGGTGGCGCTGCCCGATATAGTACGCGGCCGGAGCCACGCGCAGCACCTAAGTATAGGGGACGCACGGACGCACGGGCGGCGCGCTGGGCACTGTGCTGGTAGGTACTCACCAAGCCCCGGGCTGGCCGAAGATGACCAACGCTTTTTTAAAATGTCGAGCTCCTACCCGGCCCGCTTGAGGCGGGTCCGCGGGGCGTGCACCTCCGGATTGCGCTACTTCTTCACGGCTCACCTCGGCTACGAATTTCGCCAGCTGCCAGCGATAAAGCACTTTGGAGCTAATGCCTAATTGCCGCGCGGCGGCCTGTGTGCTGCGACTTTCGCCGGCCAGGCGCAGGGCCTCGACCTTCAAGGCCTATTTACGCCGCTTGTCGGGCGACGTTCCGCTGGATTTTGTTGCCATAACAGGGTAGGCAACGCTCCCCTTCCGTCCGTCATTCCTAGACCACCTCACCTGGACGGGCGCTACATGCCTGAAGGCAGGCGAAGCGCTTTTGTTACAGGTCCTCGCCTTCTAAAAACCGTTGCGGGCCATACACTTAGGCCGCGGCTAGCGCACACCAGTGCGCTGCACCATGCCCCTGGCCGCGTCGGGCAGGGCGGCGCCGGTACCATCGGTGAGCACCACGGGGTGAGCCTTGGGGCTAGTGGGCGCACCGGTACCGCGAAAATTACTGATAAGCAAGTTGTTGAAATGGTTAACCTCGATGCCATTCGTTAGAAAGGCTGCGTGGGGGTTCACCCAGTTCAGGGTAAAATTCTGGATGCGCAGGCCGTCGACGTGCTCGGCGAGCAGGCCCGGAATATCGCGGGCGAACAGGCCAACTTTGGGGTCGGAGTTACCGCGCAAATCCACGTTGCCGCCAGCCACGTTGTTGAGCTTGCTGTCGACCAGATCGAAGGTGACGTTGTTGAAGGTCACGTCTTTGATGACGCTCTCTTCGGTACCGTACACCAACATGCCGTTTTCGCCCACGCAGGTGATGTCGTTGAAGCGCACGTTCTTAATCTGGCCCAGCTTCACGTGGTCCTTGCCCCGGATGGCGGAGATGTGGATCGGCTCGCCGTTGCCCCACCAGTCGCCGGTGCGCAGCTTGGTTTCGATGCGGATGTTGTTAAAGCTCAGATTTTCAAGCGAGCCTTCATCGCGCAGCGAGATGTTGATGCCGCGCGTCGAGTTAGTAATATTGCAGTTGCTCACCGTTACGTTGCGCACGGTATTCTGGTCCAAGAAGCCAATGCGGATGCCGCTCGAATACGACTGCAAGTTGCAGTTGCTCACAATGATATTCTCCGACACGTGGCGCTGGCCGGTAAAGCCCGCAATCTCGAAGTGGTGGTCGTAGCCCACGATGGCCAGCGCGTCGTCGCCCGAGCGAATATCGCAACCATCGATCAGCACATTGGTGCAGCTTGTCACGTCGATGCCATCGGCATTAGGCACGAGCAGGCCGCTCCAGAGCCGGATGCCCGTTACGCTCACCGCGTCGCAGTCGGCAAAGTGCAGGGTCCAAAACGGGGAGTTGAGCAGCGACACGTTGCTGACGCGCACGTGCTTGCACTGCGAGAAAATAACCAGTTGCCGGGGCCGGTCCTTGGGCACCACCGGACCGTCGCCGATGCCGCCGTCGACGACTTTGCGGTAGTTGCCGCGCTGGCGGGTGTAGCGGGTCGCGGCAGTGTCGATTTTCTTGGCTTGCGTAAAATCGTAGAAGGCCGGGTTATTGCCGTCGATCGTGCCCTCCCCGCTCAGCGTCACGTTTTCGGCCCCGGCCGTGTACAAAATGCCGTAGTGGTTCTGCCCGTACTCGGGCACGGTGTAAGTTTGGTAATCGGCCAAGCGGGCGCTACCGCGCAGCACGGCGCCGCTGCCCAGGTGCAACTCCACATTGCTTTTCAGCGAGATGGTGCCGACTACGTAGGTGCCGGCCGGCACTTCCACCGTGCCACCGCCGGCCCTGTGGCAGGCATCGATGGCCTTTTGGATGGCGGCCGTGGCGAGGGTTTTGCCATCAGCCACCGCGCCATAGTCTTTGATGGAATACGTTTGGGCGAACGCGATAAACGAGTTGACAACCAGCGCGCTGGCTAGGGCAAAAGTTTTATACATAAAAGTAGAGTTGGTACCACCAGTAGGGCCCCGCTAGCCTAGGCAGCACATGAGCCGCAAAAACGGGAGTTAATCCGAGCGCTAAGTAACGGGTGGGCAGGTAAGCAAGTCCGTGAGCTGGCCGTCGGTGAAGGGGTGCGTGGCCCAGCTGCAGTAGCGCACGTGGTGCATGCGCCCGTCGAGTCGGGCCAGCACCTGGTCGAGCGCAAGCAGGTCCCGGGCGCAGTCTTCGAGCAAGGCCGCCTCGTGGGCGTGCGGGGCCAGGGGGTACCAGCGCTTAGGTTGGTGGCCCAGGCAATGGCGCGCCGCCGCGCGGCCTCGGTTGGGAGATCTTCCATGCCGGGTGTGCGGCCCCCACCCGGGCGCGGTGCGCCCGGCAACTACGGGTATTGGGCCGGTAACTATGGATTTGGCGGCGCGCACTACTCAGCACGGCCGTCCCGGCTCGGCTTTGGCCGCCGTTTCTTGTCAACGGGCGGCGCAGGCTGAACATAGGCAGCACGCGCCCACAAAAGAACCCAGCGACTAGGGAGGTTTTTAGTGGCCCAAAGATAGGAGCACCCTTCTAGCGCATTACACGGTTGCCAGGGCACAGAAACGCATTACGGCCCAAGCACGTCACAACGTAGTATCCACAGCAGGGGTACGTAGTTATTCGGAATACTTAAGTATTTGACCCCGTGCTTATTCCTGTGTTAACCGGTAGCTTCGCTGCTGGTGCTTCCCCCATCCTTTTTACGTCTGCCCATGCTCCTCAACGTCAACAAAGACCCGCTCGACGGCAGCTCGTGCGCGCTCACTTACGACGAAACCGAGGGATGGCTGCGGGCTACCTGGCGCGGCTACGTGGACGAGGAGGAGGCCATGCGCGGGGCGGCCGCCTACCTAGCGCGCGCTGCGGCCGTGCCCTGCGCGTACCTGCTCAACGACAACACCCCGCTGCGCGGGCCCTGGTTTGACAGCTTGGACTGGCTGGCCCGGGTGTGGGTGCCGCAGGCCGCGGCGCTAGGCCTGCGCTACGTGGCCCACGTGGTGCAAGCCGATCGGCACCACGACGTCATCCCGGGACAGCTGCCGGCCGGGGGCCCGTTCGAACTGCAGGTGTTCGAGGACGTGGCGGAGGCCCAGCGCTGGCTGCGCCAGTGCCGCCCCGCCCCGGTCGCAGGCGCGTTACGCCGCTAGCCTGCGGACGCCTCGTCGAGGGTACCGCGCACCTCGGCCCAGCTTAGCTCCCCGGCCACGTAGCGGTCGTACAACCCTTGGGCGTGGGCCGTGACCCGCGTGCGCAGGGCGGGAATAACGGCCTGCATTTGCTGCAGCACCCAAGCGCGGGCGGCGGGGGTTTGGGCGTTGGGGCCGAAACGGGGGTCGTAGGCCATCGGAAGGGACTGGAAGATGGGGCAGGCAACAAAGTTCCGACCCAAGAAAACGCCGCACCAGCGGGCGAATACGGAGATTCAGCTGCGATAACTACTAATTTTTCTCCTTATGCTTACGCGCGTGGCCCCTTTTTATTCGCCCTTGCGCGGCATCGCGCTGGAAGACCTCTGGCACGACCACGACGCTGGCCAGCTCGGGCAACACATTGCCCGAACTGCACTTGTATTAAACTGATAATTAGCTGTTTGCCTTGCAGCTACGTACCTTGTATTCGCTATTTGCTATTTGCTTCACTAGCTTATCCTATATTCCGATGCGTTTACACCTACTGGAGCGGCTGCTGGGCGTGGCTGTTTACTACGATTCGTTCAACGATTGGCTGTTTTTGGATTGGGAAGGGGACTTGGCGCAGCCCGCCGTGCAAACCGCGGGCGTGGCGGTGGCCCGCTGGTACCTGCCCCGCCCGTACGCGTGGGTGCTCAACAACAATGCCCTGGTGACGGGCGGGCACCGGCACGTGGCCCGGTGGTTCGCCCAGGAATTGCTGCCCCACTTGGCCCTGGCCGGCGCCGCGCACGCGGCCTGGGTAAACGCGGGGGCGCGGCCCGGGCGCCGCGTGGGGCAAACGGTGCGCAACGGGCGGCCCGGGCCGGCCATTAACTGCTTCCCCGACGTGGACGGCGCGATGGCCTGGCTAACGCACGTTCCCCGAGCGCTTGCCCAGGGAAGCACCCCGCCGCGCACGTTCGGCCACCAAGGGCAGCTCGAGCGGGTAGTGCACGAACTGGGGGGGAAAATAGCTGGTTCCGTACCGGTGCGGCGCTAGGACCGCCGGCCTCGCGGGCCGGCCAGCAGTGGCTGGGCAGCGATCAAAAAAACCCGTGCCCAAAGGCCCTGTGCGCCAAGGCGAGGCCTTCGGGTACACTCGATATTGCCACTAACCGCCTGGGCCGAACGGTGGGCCGGTCAATTCGTAGGGCCCGTGTCGGTGCGGGCCTCCACGGCGGTTTGCACGTTAGCGGTTACGGCCGAGAACAAATTCAGGCCCGTGGCCGCCTCGAGGGCGTCGACGCTGGTGCGGTACGTGCCCCAACTCGTGCTTAAGCCGTTGTCATTGGGCGTGTCGACGGCGATCACCCGCGTGGCGCTGCTCACCCGCGCGGCGTCGTCGGTGCCGGCGGCCAATACCACCACCACTTTCCAGCAGTGGGCCGGCACGGTCACCCGCCCCTGGTCCAGGGTGGTGAGGTAGCCACTGGAACCGGTGCCGCCCCGCCCGTACAAGCCACAAATGACGTAGAGCTCGTGGCCCTGGCCCACCAGCGTGCGGCAGTAGTCCTCCAGGTTGGCCCAGGGCTGCTGGTTGTTGCGGGTGGAGGGGGAGGCGTTGCACGAGGGCGATGCCGCGTTGCTCGATAATTTGCATTTGGTGGAGGGCGCCTACTTGAAGCGGGCGGCCCTGTTGCTGTTTCACCCAACACCCGAGCGGTTCGTGACCGGGGCGTACCTCAAAATTGGTCGGTTCGCGACCGACGACGACCTGCGCTACCAAGACGAGGTGCACGGGCCGGTGTTCGACCAGGTTGAAAAAGGGCTGGACCTGCTGCTCACCAAGTACCTCACCGCGGACATCCGCTACGAAGGCGCCGGACGTACGGAAGCGTTGCCATTTCCACGGGAAGCCATTCGGGAGGACTTGCTCAACGCCGTCGCCCACAAGGACTACAGCAGCGGTCCACCGGTGCAAGTGAGCGTGTACGACGACCGCCTGCTTTTCTGGAACGACGGCCACTTGCCCGACACCTGGACCGTCGACAACCTGACCCACAAGCACCCGTCCCGCCCGTTTAATCCCGACCTAGCGAATACGCTGTTTCGCGCGGGCTACATTGAAGCGTGGGGACGGGGCACTATCAAGATGATGGTCAAATGTCAGCGCCAAGGCCTATCGGCTCCCCGGTACGCGTTTGAAGCCGGCGGGTGCACCGTGGAGTTCTTTCGCCACACGGAAGCATCGCTGCGGCAGAACGGCCTGCGCGAAGACCTGCGCCGCGTGGTGTTACAAGTACAGGCGACCGGGGCGGTCACCAACTCGGCTGTGCAGCAGTTACTAGAGCCTGTTATGAACTTGTGCCGAAATTCGGGGTATGGCTTACCCCAGCGATGTAAAAGACGACGAATGGACCTTCGTGGCCCCGTACCTGTGCTTGATGCGCGAGGACGCGCCGCAACGCGACTACGCCTTGCGCGACGTATTCAACGCCTTGCGCTACCTGGCCCACACGGGCTGCCCGTGGCGCTACCTGCCCGGCGACCTGCCGCCCTGGGCGACGGTCTATCAGCAGTGGACGCGCTGGCGAGATGCCCGCATATTCGAGTCTATTGTGCACGATTTGAACGAGTTGCAGCGGGTACTGCTCGGCCGGGCGGCCACGCCCTCGGTCGTGGTACTCGACGGGCGCACGTTGCAAAGTACGCCCGAGAGCGGGCAGCGGGCGGGCTGGGACGGGGCCAAGCGGCGCAAGGGCAGCAAGGCGCACATCGCCGTCGATACGCTGGGCCAGCTGCTGAGCGTGGTCATCACGCCGGCCAATGAGCAGGAGCGGGCGCAGGTCGGCGAGTTGTGCCGGCAGGTGCAGGAAATCACGGGCCAGACGGTGACCGTAGGCTTTGTCGACCAAGGCTACACGGGCGAGGAGGCCGAGTACGCCGCAGCTGTGCACGACATTGACCTGCAAGTGGTTAAGAAGCCCGAAGGCCAAACCGGCTTTGTCCTCTTGCCCAAGCGCTGGGTCGTCGAGCGCAGCTTTGCCTGGCTCAGTCGCTTTCGGCGGCTGGGCCGCGACTACGAGCGACTCAGCGTCAGCTTGCAGCAACTCCATTTCGTCGTCTTCGCCTGCATCATGCTCGCCCGACACGCCGCAAGTTCATAACAGGCTCTAG
>NZ_MDZA01000100.1 GCF_001816125.1 Hymenobacter coccineus
AATGGCCAGCTAAGATTGCAATACATACAATCTTGAGAATGATCATCTGACGCTTGGCATCGCGGGTCATCAGCCCCAGGAAAGGGAAGACGAAATTGAGATTGAAACCCTCGTGGCGCTGCGCGAAAAGCGCGCCGTGCCCCAGCTCGAACAGCTCAGCCAGCAGCCGGAAGTGCTGCGCGCCGTGCGCCAGCAGGCCGAGGCCGGCATCGGGCAACTTATCTAACTAACAATTGATAAATACGCAATAAAATGATTGATTTCCAGATGAATACCGTCAAACTAGAGGCCACTGCACCGGCCGCACCGGCCACGCGCTGGGGCCCCTGGGTGGCCGCGCCGCTCCTGCTGCTGGCGCTGCTGGGGGCCCCCACCGGCCTGCGGGCCCAGGAGTTCCGCGCCAAATTTGCTAGCGCCCAAAACCGCAAAGTGGTGCTCGACATGCACGGCAGCGACGTGACGGTGGAAGGCTACGACGGCGACGAGCTGGTGGTGCGCGGCAGCGGCGGCTACACCGCTCCGCCAGTATTATCCAACGGCCTGCGTGCGGTGTACAGCGGCGGGGGCGAAGACAACACCCGCATGGGCTTGGCCGTGACGCCGGCCGGCGATAACACCCTGCGCGTGACGCGCACCTCGCGCAGCGACGGCCACTACACCGTGCGCCTGCCCCGCCGCACCGACGTGGTGTTTTCGCAAGCCGCCTGGGGCGGCTCCGACGACCTGACGGTGCGCGACATCGCGGGCCGGGTGGAGGTGAGCCTGAAATCGGGCGATATCCGGCTGCTGAACATTGGGGGCCCCGTGGTGGCCAACACCATCAGCGGCGACATTAAGGTGGTGTTCAGCACCACGCCCGACGAGCCCAGTGCCGTGTCGACGGTGAGCGGCGACGTGGACGTGACCCTGCCGTCCAGCGCCAAAACCACGCTCTCGATGCGGTCGGTGTCGGGCGAAATCTACACCGATTTCGACCTGAGCCTGGGCGGCCCCAGCGGCCTGCGCCACGTGGGCGGCACCAGCACCGTGGACGGCCGCACCAACGGCGGCGGCACCACCCTCAGCCTGAAAACGGTGAGCGGCGACATCTTCGTCCGCAAAGCCAAGTAATTAGTAACCCAGCATTGGCATGATTGCGCTTCGTTTATTCATCTTGGGCTGGCTACTCGGACTATCGCCGGGGAACGCGGTGGGCCAGGTGCGGCCCGCGCGGCCCGCCGCCATCGGGGCGCGGCTGGATACGATCGTGCCACGGCTGGGAAACGCATTCATCCGGCAGCCCGCGCGGGTCGGCCTGTCCATCGGCATCATCGACCACGGCCAAGCATATTTCTACAATTTCGGCAGCATCGAAAGCGGTAAGCACCAGCTGCCAACGCCGCATACGGTGTACGAAATCGGCTCCATCAGCAAGACGTTCGCCGGCCTGCTGCTGGCCCACGCCGTGCTGGAGAAGCGCGTGCGCCTGGACGACGACATTCGAAAGTACCTGCCGGGGCCCTACCCCAACTTGGCCTACCAAAACCAACCCATCAAGCTGGTGCATTTAGTCAATACGACCTCCCGGCTGCCCGACAACTTGCCCGAAAGCCTGGCCCACCGGCCCGCCGATGCCGACTCGGCCGTGGCGCAAATAGTGGAGAAGCTGCGCACTTACACCAAGCAAGATTTCTTTGCCGACCTGCACCACGCCCGGCTGGACACCGTGCCGGGCCTGCTGCCGCGCCATTCCAACGTGGCGGCACAGCTACTGGTCTACATCCTGGAAGGGGTGTACCGGGCTTCGTACGCCCAGCTGCTGGCCCGCTACATCGACCAGCCGCTGCACTTGGCCGGCGCGGCTGGCGCAGGGCCCCGGGCGGTGGGGTACAACGAAAAGGGACACCCAATGCCTTTCCTGGATAGTCCTACGGCAACGGCCAGCGCGCTGCGCTACAGCACCGCCGACATGGTGCGGTACCTGCGCCACCAGCTGGCCGAGCAGGACCCCGCCGTGGTGCTGGCGCACCGGCCGGCCTGGGGCAGCCTGAACGTGGAGGCCATCGGTTTCAACTGGAACCTGGAGAAAACGGTGGACAGCCAGCGCAAGCTCCAGCAATCGGGCGGCACTTTTGGCCACGCCAGCTACTGCGAATTGTACCCCGACCGGCAGTTTGGCGTGGTGCTCCTCGCCAACGAGTCGGACGCGGGCACGCAGGGCAGCCTCCAGGCCGTGGCCGAGCAGCTGGTGGCGGCCCTGTACGGCGTGCCACCCGGTTTGCGAGCCCTGCAAAAGGCCCTGCTGGCCAACGGCTACCAAGATGCCCCCGCGGTATTTGGGGCCGTGCAGCAGCAGCACCCCGAGCTGCACCTGACGGAAGACTACGTGAACACCTGGGCCTACCGGGTGCTCCGGCGGGGCCAGTCCGAGCCAGCTCTGGCCCTTTTTAAGCTGAACGTCAGCTTGTTCCCCCAAAGCTGGAACGTTTACGACAGCTTGGCGGAAACCTACGAAAGTACGGGGGCCCAGCAGGTGGCCATCGAGAATTACCGCCATTCCCTGGCCCTGAACCCAAAGAACGAAAACGCTACGCAGCACCTCCAAAAGCTGGGCGCACTGCGTTAACGAAGCCCTGCGCTGAGTGCTCCAAGCGCGGTCAACAGGGCCCCTTAGCCAGTAAAAAGTACGCACATTCTTCCCACATCTGGTCATTTCTCCCTCCCTAAACCCTTCGCCCATGAACCGCTTTCTACTTGCCGCCGCCTTGCTGCTCGGCAGCCTGGCCCCGGCCCTGGCCCAGCGCATCATCACCCAAACAGCGGCCTTGAGTGGCGGGCAGGGCGTGTTCCTCGACCTCAAGCACGCCCACCGCATCCGGGTGCGGCCGGGCGGGGCGGAGCTGACGGTAAAGGCCACGGTGGTGGTGAACAACAACGAGCGCAACGACGCCGTGAGTCTCAAGCTGGAGCAGGCGGCCGCGGAGGTGAGCGTGGTGGAAACGCTGGACGAGGCGCTGCTGCGCAAATTCCAGTTCTCGGGCGAGTGCAACGGCAGCGGCAACGGCGGCGACAACGACAACAGCGGCAGTACCTACAACTGGAACAACGGCGACGGGGGCAAGGGCTACCGCTACTGCCTGCAAATCGACTACGAGGTGACGCTGCCCGCGGGCACGGCCCTGCGCCTGTCCACCATCACGGGCGACTTGGACTTGCAGGATTTAACGGGCGAAATCACGGCCAAAACGGTGAGCGGCGACCTGCAGTTTGCCAACCTGAGCGGCGCCGTGACGGCCCGCACCATCAGCGGCGATGCCAAGGTGACGCACCGGGGCCCCCGCGCCGTGAACGTGAAAACGGTGAGCGGCAACGTGAAGCTGACCACTGAAAACGGCGCCGCTACCGACGTGGCCTCGGTGAGCGGCGACGTAGACGTGAGCTGGCCCGCCGCTGAGGGCGCCGACCTCAGCCTGCGCTCGGTAACGGGCGAGGTGTACGCCGACCCGGCCGTGGCCTTCAGCAACCGCCGGGCGCACTCGCTGATCGGCTACACCCTGAAGGGCACCTTGGGTAGCGGCGGCCCGCTGGTGCAAATCGAGTCGGTGAGCGGCGACGTGTTCTTCCGCAAGCAATAACGCTTCTGGGTATCCTTATGCGGCCCGGCCGCGCGTTGCCGCCCAGGCGGTGGCCGGGCGGAGCCTTGACCGGAGCGGGGCCCGGGGGCCCCAAAAATAATCTGTTGCCCAGACAACGGCCGGCTTTTCCCGGCGTCTCTGCCCCACCGAAACCTCTCCCCACCCAACTTTCATGTTCTCCTCTTTGGCCCTGCGCTGGCTGCCGCGCCTGCTTGCCTGCGCCCTTTTGCTGAGCGCGGGCCCCCTGGCCGTGGCCCAAAAAAGCGCGGCCAAGCCCCCCGTGGCCGCCGCGCCGGTGGTGCGCCGCCAGCTAGCCGCCCACCGCACGGCGGCCCCCATCAAGCTCGACGGCCTGCTCGACGACGCGGCTTGGGCAGGGGCCCCGGTGGCCGGGCAGTTCATCGAATTTCGGCCCCACCCCGGGCGGCGCGAGGGCCAGCCCACCGAGGTGCGCGTGCTCTACGACGACGCGGCCATGTACGTGGGGGCCAAGATGGTAGAGGCCAGCCCCGACAGTATCCGGCACGAGCTAACGCAGCGCGACGACATTGCCAACACCGATTTTTTTGCCGTATTCATCGACCCCTACCGCGACCACCTCAACGGGTACGGCTTCTTCGTGCTGAGCACCGGCGTGCAGGTGGACGAGCGCCTGTCGCCCGCCAACGGCGAAGACGGCGCCTGGAATGCCGTGTGGGAAAGCCGCGTGGCCCCGCTGCCCGACGGCAAGGGCTGGGCCGTGGAGATGCGCATTCCGTACTCGGCCATCCGCTTCGCCCAGGCTCCGGTGCAAACCTGGGGCGTGGAGTTTTTCCGGCAGCGCAAGGCGGCCAACCAGCAGACCACCTGGAACCCGATTGACCCCGCGACGGACGGCTTTGTGAACCAGTGGGGCGAGCTGACGACGCTCGAAAACCTGCACCCGCCGCTGCGCCTCTCCCTCACGCCCTACGTGAGCAGCTACGTGAACCACTACCCCTACAACGAGCAGGGCAAACGCAACTATAGCACCAGCTTTAACGGCGGGGCCGATGTGAAGTGGGGCATCAACGAGAGCTTCACCCTCGACGCCACGCTGGTGCCCGATTTCGGCCAGGTAATCAGTGATAACCAGGTGCTAAACCTCTCGCCCTTTGAGGTGCAGTACCAGGAAAACCGGGCCTTTTTCACCGAGGGCACGGAGCTGTTCAACAAGGGCGGCCTGTTCTATTCGCGGCGCGTGGGGGCCAGCCGCTGGGCTTCGACGACGTGGGCGGGCAGCTGCAAAAGGGCGAATTCGTGTACCAAAACCCGGGCGTGACGCGGCTGATTAACGCCACCAAAGTATCGGGGCGCACCAGCAAGGGGCTGGGCATCGGCGTGTTCAACGCCGTGTCGGCGGCCAGCTACGCCACGGTGGAGGACTCGGTGGGCGGCGCGCGGCGCGAGGTGCTCACCCAGCCGCTCACCAACTACAACATCGTGGTGCTCGACCAAAGCCTGCCCCACAATTCCTACGTCTCGCTCATCAACACCAACGTGACGCGCGCCGGCCAGGCCTACGACGCCAACGTGACGGCCGGCCTGTTCCGCTTCGTGGACAAGTCGAACCAGTACGCCTTCAAGGGCCAGGTGAACTACTCGCAGCGGCGCGGCACCGGCCTAAACTCGGACGCCCCCGTGAGCGACCGCAACGGCTACAAGTACTACCTGAACTACGGCAAGATTTCGGGCAACTGGACCTGGAACGTGGACCACGGCATCGAGTCGGACACCTACAACCCCAACGACTTGGGCATCCTGTTCGGCAACAACAACATCACGCAGACGGCCACGGTGAGCTACAACAAGTACCAGCCATTCTGGAAGGTCAACAACCTCTACACCTCGCTGGGGGCCTACCAGTCGCTGCTGTTCCGGCCCGCGCTTTATCAGGACGCCGGCCTGTACGGCAGCGCCAACACCACCTTCACCAAGAGCTTCATTACCACGGGCTTCAACCTGAACCTCGACCTGGCCAAGCACGACTACTACGAGCCGCGCACCGCCCCGCTGGGGGCCTACTACGTGCTGGTGCCCACCAGCGCCAACTTGGGCGCGTTCGTGTCGTCGGACGGCCGCAAGAAGCTGGCCTACGACGTGAACCTGGGTGGGCGCTACTTCGCCCTCGACGAGCGCCTGGCGCGCCCGCGCCGCTTCAGCTACGGCCTCACGCTCAGCCCGCGCTACCGCGTGAGCGACAAGCTGAACTTCCGCTACACGTTTGATTACAACCTGAAGGTGAACCAGATCGGCTACGTGAACGATGGGCTGGACGCCGGCAACCCGCTCGACCAGCCGCTGCTGGCTGCCTTCGGCTCCGACGTGCTGCTGGGCGGCCGCCGCGTGTCCACGTTCACCAACACGCTGACGACCAACTACACCTTCACCAACCGCCTCTCGTTCACCATCCGCCTGCGGCACTACGTGAGCGCCGTGCGCTACCAGAGCTTCGCGCGCCTGCGCCCCGGCGGCACCGAGGAAGCCCTGCCCGAATACGCCCGCAACCACGACAACAGCTTCAGCGCCTTCAACGTGGACGCGGCCCTTGTCTGGTGGTTTGCCCCCGGCTCGCAGGTCAGCCTGGTGTGGAAGGACGCCACTTCGTCGTACCTGCTCGGCAACGAGGCCACCCCGCTCTACTTCGACAACCTGGCCAACACCGCTAACACGCCGCACAATAACAACGTGTCCATCAAGGTATTGTATTACCTCGACTACCTCACCCTGCGGCCCAGGCGCAAAGCCAGCTAGGGCCCCCGGGGCCCGGCAGCAGCGGGCCAGCCCGGGGACACCCCCCCGAACGGGCGCAACTGCCGGCGCCGGCCCGCTGCGGGCGGTGCCGGGGCCCTACTTCGCCGCCATTTGCTGGTCGGCCAGCTTCATGGCCTCGTACAAGTTCACGATGCCGCCGGACTTCGAGAGCGTGGCAAAATCCACGAGCTTTTTGGTGCCGGGCTTGTTCACCAGCGTGTGGTAAGGCACCGCCGACTGCACGATAATTTGCTTGAGCTGGGCCGGGGTGAGCTTCGGGTAGTACGACTTGAGCACCGCCGCTACGCCCGCCACCACCGGCGCGGCCATGCTGGTGCCGCTGAACGTGGCGTAGGTATTGCCGGGGGTAGAAGAGTAAATGTCAACGCCCGGTGCAAATACGTCCACCGTTTGCCGGCCGTAGTTGGAAAATTCGGCGGCCAGCGCTGGGGTATTGAGGCGGCTGCTGGCCCCCACCGTAATCTGGTTCGGAATGTCCTGCCCGTTGAGGTAGCGGGCCGAGGGAAAATTCGTCCCCGTGTCGGTGTCGACGGCGCTGTTGCCCGCGGCGTGCACCAGCAGCACGCCCTTTTGGTCGGCGTACTGCATGGCCGCGTCCACCACGGCCTTGTCGAGCGAGTAGTCTTTGCCGAAGCTCATGCTAATAATTTGGGCCCCGTTGTCTACCGCGTAGCGAATGGCGTTGGCCACGTCCTTGTCGCGTTCGTCGCCGCTGGGCGTGGAGCGCACGATCATGATGTGCACCGCGCTGGCCACGCCATCGGCCCCGAGCCCGTTGCCGCGCACCCCCGCGATGATGCCGGCGCAGTGGGTGCCGTGGGTGGCGTCGGGCCCCTGCGAATCGGGGTTGCCGTAGCCGGTTTCGCTGAGGTTGGCTGGGTCGTCGCCCACGAGGGGGCGCGGGTTGTAGGCCGGGTTGAGGCTTTTCTCCACCCGGTTGCGGGAGTGCGCCACGGCTTCGCCAAGGGCTTTCAGGGCCTCGTCGGAGCTGCCAAAATGATTGATGGTCAAAAATTTGTACAACGATGCCGCGCTTGGCATGTCGGGCCGGGAGCGGGCCGCCTGCCACAGCGTCGCCGTGTCGAGCACGGACAGGTTTAGGGCCTGCTTCATCCGGCCGAATGAGGCGGTGTTGCTGGCCAGGGCCCCGCTCAAAAAAGTAAGCTCCTTGTTTTCCTTGGCCAAGTCCCGCTCGTACGACGTTTTGGCCCGCTCGTATACGTCAAACTTGGCTTGGTCAGCGGGGGCCAGCGCCTTGCGCTTTTTGCCCTCAAACTGCGGGCGGTACTGGGCGTAAATGCGCGTTTGCTCCAGGGTTTCCACGGCAATGTTCTGCCCGTCTTTGCCGCCCAGGAAGTTCCAGCCGCGCACATCGTCCACGTAGCCGTTGTGGTCATCGTCGAGGCCGTTGCCCACCACTTCGCCAGGCTTGCGCCACAACACGGGTTTCAGGTCCGCGTGGGTCGAGTCGATGCCCGAATCAAGCACGGCCACGAGCACCGGCGTGGGTTTGCGGTTGGCCAGTAGTTCCCGGTAGGCCCGGTCGGAGCTGATGCCCGGCACGCCGTCGGTTTTCAGGTCGAGGTGCTGCCAGCGGCGCACCGCGTCGGGAGCCTGGGCCCGGCCGCTGAGCGCCGCCAGGGCCAGGGCCCCGGAAAAGGCAAGACGAGGAAAGAATAGAGCGGTAAAAGTCGTCATATAAAGCAAGGGCAATAGGGGATAGAACGGTAGGAATGACCGGAAATGAATGGGAAAATAGTGGCGCGAAGCTACTCCTGGCACGGCCAAAAATTCGAAGCAGTTTGGGTGAACTGCGCGAATGGCGACGACCCCGATTCCTGGCCTTGTTAGTCATAAACCAACCTGGGGCCCCCAACTCCCGCCCGCTACTGCGTGCCGCGCACGCGGCGGGCGGCCACGGCCAGTGCCAGGGCCCCAGCGGCCGCCGCGGGCAGCGCTGCCGCCGGCCGGTGCAC
>NZ_MDZA01000101.1 GCF_001816125.1 Hymenobacter coccineus
TCGCTGAACGGTCGCTGAACGGTCGCTGAACGGTCGCTGAACGGTCGCTGAACGGGCTCGGCGCGCTGTAGCGCGGACTCTGTAGTCCGCGGCTCTGAACGGTCGCTGCCCGACTATCGACAGGACGAAGCGAGAGCCGCGGACTACAAAGTCCGCGCTACAGCGCGCCGAGTTCGTTGGGCTACCGTTTAACGCGCGGACTCACAAAGTCCACGCTACACTCAGAATTGCACTTCCAAGGGCGCGGCCAGGCGCTGAGCGAAGCCTTGCAGGTAGGCGTCCCAGGCGGCTGCGTCGCGGAACTGGCCGCTCTTTACCCAGCCGAAGCCAGCGTAGAAAACTACGGGGGCCCTGGGCGGCACTTTGGCGGCAATGTAGAGCTGGGTTTGGTCTTTGTGCGGGGTGCGGTGGTCTTCGTACTTGAGCAGGCGCTGGGGGGCAAGGACTACGCCGGTGCCTAGGAATGAATCATCTACAGCCTCCCAGTAGCGGAAGTAGCCGGCTTTTTCGTCGGCGCGCACGCTGCCTTTTTGGTCGTGCAGGGTGAGGCCGATGGTGCAGTTGGGCAGCGGGGCCCCAGCGCTGGCCAGGTGGACTTCGTAGCGGGTGAGGTTGCTGCCCAGGTCGAGGCTGATGACTTTGCGCTCGGTCACGCGGCGGCCGTTGGCGTCCCAGGGCGCGTAGGTCAGCTCGAACACGGTGCGGATGGGCCCCGTGGCCAGGACTTTGTAACTGGTAAAATTCCGCGATACGTAGAGCGAGTCGCGGTCCCAGACGCCGGTGCCGCCCACGCCGCGGCTGATGCCCACGTGGTAGGGGTCGTAGCCCTCGCCCACGTCTTTGTGGTACGAAAACGGCGTCAGCACGTGCTGGGCGTACCATTTGTTAATGATCGGGTAATCCACGCGCTTTAGCCAGCAGTCCATGCCGCTGGTGAGGGTGCCAGCGGCGTCTTTCTTGTCAAACAGCTGTTCGGCCACCGGGCCGTAGGTGCGGAAGGCCACCCGCTCGTTTTCCCAGGCAAAATCGTCGGTGCGCTCGGGCACGAACCGGGCAAACGTGGTGTGCGCGCTGGCCGGCCGCGGGGCCCCCGCCGGGGCCCCAGCCAGGATGAATTTCCGGGTGCTGCGCGCCGGCATAGCGGTTTGAAAAAGCAGCTCGTCGGGCTTACCGTCGCCGTTGGCGTCGAGCAGCTGGCTCACGAGCACGGCGCCGGTTTGGGCGTCCTTCACCACCAGGTTGGGGGCCCCACGCGCTGCACCAGCGCCGCCGCGCGGGCCAGCGGCAGGCTCACGGTTTCGGCGGGCCGGGCCACGGCCAGTGGGTTGCGCACCGTGAAGGTGAGCGGCGCGGGCGCCGCCGGGGCCCCGGCGAGAAAGGTGAACAGGCTGAGCAGGCAGTATGTCATGGCAAGAATGAGCGCGGCCGTTGTGGGCCTGCGCGTTGGACGGCTAAAGCGGGGCCGGGGTGGGAGCAGCCCAGGTTTAGCGGGCCGCAGTGCCACGTATCTGAATGGTATTGGGCGGGTTACGGGACGGGTTGGGCTCCGATTGTATGAGGCGAATGTTCACGAAGGTGTCGGTGGATTCCGGTGTGGCGCGCGTCACGTCGAGCCCTGCAATGTCGCTGGTGACGATGCGCAACGAGGTGTCTTCCAGCAATAGTCCGTTCACCTTGTATTTGACTTGACTGGCCAACTTTAGCCCCCGTGTGATGCTGAGCGGCGTTTGGGTTTGAAGCTTAAACTTGTTTCTAAGGGTAATACTGATGATGCCATTGGCAGCCAAGCTACGCCACAGCGCCGGGACACTTGGACTTCTGTAAACAACTATATCCGCGATGTCCGTCGGATTTACAGTGCCCAAATCACCAATAATAAACCGCGAGTTGAGGATGTATACCGGCGCTGGAATGACCGGTCTGGCAGATGCAACAGCGCCCGTTGGCACCAACGCGGTAGTCTGCTTACGCTGAGTGGCTACGCTGGCCGGGACGTCCAACGGCAAAGCTGGACGAACGGGGACCAGAGGAGCAACTGCCGCGCGCTGCGCCCAACTCATTTGCCCGGCACAACAGCAGATGACCAAAGGGAAGAAGTGACGAAAGCGGGCGTAACGCATAGGTAGGATTTAGAGCAATTTTTAGTGCACGGTACGCGGCGCCCGCTCTCGTCACTTGGCTACTGTGCGGCGGCGGGCCCGTCGAGCAGGCGCAGCGTGTAGGTGTAGCTGTACTGCTTGTCGAGCAGGCGGTACTGGTCGTGGGGGAGGGCCCCCCAGCTGTTGTCGCCGCCCACGCCGCGCTGCTTCAGGTCGATTTGCAGGCACACGTAGTCGAAGCTGCGCACGTCGTTGGTGTGCTGCTGCTTCTTGGTGAGGCCGGGGTCGAGGAACTCGGTGCGGGTGGGCAAGGCGCTAAAGCACAGCGGCTGGGCTCCCTCGATGCGCAGGCCCTGGCCGGCGGCGTCGCTGAGGGTGAGCCAGCGCACGTCGGTGCGGTAGCCGCTTTCCTGGGGGCGGATGTAGTTGGCCGTGAGCTGGCGGCGCACCGAGTCGCGGTAGGTGCCGAGGAACGACGCCGTGTAGCGGTCGGAGTAGTTCTCCCAGGGGCCCCGGCCGTAGTAGGCCAACTGGCCGAAGCGGCCGGGCAGCTCCAGGCGCATGCCGAAGCGCGGCAACTCGGGCAACTGCTTGCCCGTCATGTCGATGGCGGCCGTTACCTGCACGGCGCCGTCGGGGGCCACCAGGTACTGCACGGTGTAGGGCACGCCGAGGTCGGCCAGCAGGTACTCCACCGTGATGGGCAGGCCCGCGGCGGTTTGCTCGCCCACGGCCACGCGCTGCACGGGGCGGCGGGTGTGGGCCGTGCGCCAGGCCCCGAGGCGCTCGGGCATACCGTTGCCGAAGTCGTTGTCGGTGGGCGCGCGCCAGAAGTAGGGCTCGGGGAACTGGTTGATGACGCGCTGGCCCTTGCGTTCGTAGCGCACCAGGCGGCCGGCTTTGGTGTCGAACTCGCCGCGCACGTCGCCCGCCGCGAAGGCCAACTGGTCGCCGGTGCGCTTGACTTGCAGGGCCCCACCGGCCGCCGCCGCGGGCGGGGCAAAGTAGGCGGGCCCCGGTGTCAGCACGAACTGCTCGCGGGCAGCCTCGTGGCCGGCCGGCACCGCCGCGGTGGCCGCTTTGGTGGTGGCAAACACGTTCAGCGCGTATTCGGTGCCGGGGCCGGTGGCCAGGGGCCCAGCGGCAGCGAACCTCCTTGCTTTGGCCGGCGGCCGGCGACGCGGCGAAGGTGCCGGCCTTCACCGGGGCCCCGTTTTTGAGCAGCTCCCAGCGGAAGGCGTAGTTGGCGAGCGTGTTGAAGGAGAAGCCGTTGTGCACCGTGAGGCGGCCCGTGGCGGGCTGCGCGGCGCTGAAGCGCACGTCCTGGTACACCTTTTTCACTTCCCACAGGCCGGGGTGCGGCGTGCGGTCGGCGGCCACCAGGCCGTTGGCGCAGAAGTTCTCGTCGTTCTGGCGGTTGTAGCCGCCCAGGTCGCCGCCGTAGGCCCACCAGGTGCGGCCGGCGGCGTCGGTTTGCTTGAGGCCCTGGTCCACCCAATCCCAGATGAAGCCGCCCTGCATGTGGGCGCTGCCGCGGATGATGTCCCAGTATTCCTGGAAGTTACCCGTGCTGTTGCCCATGGCGTGGGCGTACTCGCACATGATGAACGGCCGCTTTTTGTCGGTGGCCGCGGCGTAGCCTTTCATGTGGTCCATGCCGGGGTACATGGGCGCCACGATGTCGGTGTCCCAGTCCTCGCCGGCCTGCTCGAAGGTGACCAGGCGGCTGGGGTCGCGCTCCTTCAGCCACTTGTAGGCGTCGTGGAACACGGGGCCGTTGCCACACTCGTTGCCCATGCTCCAGAGGATGACGCTGGGGTGGTTCTTGTCGCGCTCCAGCAGCCGGGCAATCCGGTCGCGGTGCGCGGGGGCCCACTGCGGCAGGTAGGCGGGGTGCTTGGTTTTGTCGAAGGTGCCCTGCAATTCGGCCCCCATGCCGTGGGTTTCGATGTTGGCCTCGTCCACCACGTACAGCCCGTACTCGTCGCAGAGGCGGTACCAGAGCTCGGCGTTGGGGTAGTGGCAGGTGCGCACGGCGTTGATGTTGAACTGCTTCATCAGCTCGATGTCGTGCCGCATGGACGCCTCGCTGATGACGTGGCCCGTGATTTCGTCGTGCTCGTGGCGGTTCACGCCGTGCACCTCCACGGCGCGGCCGTTCACCAGCAGCTGGGCGTTTTTAAGCTCTATTTTGCGGAAGCCGATTTTGGCGCCTGTCACGGCCAGCGGGTGGCCCTGGGCGTCGGCCAGCGTGAGCAGGCACTGGTACAGGTTGGGCTGCTCGGCGCTCCAGGGCCGCACGTTTTTGACGGTGCCGCTGAACGTGGCGCTGGGGCCCCAGCGGCCACCGGCTGCTGCTGGCGCCACACGGTGCGGCCGGCGGCGTCCTGCACTTCCACCGTGAGGCGGCCGGCCGCGGCCGGGGCCCCGGCGTAGCTGGCCAGCGCCACGGTGGCCCCAAATTGCCCCTGGCGGTAGTCGGCCGAAAGGTCGGTTTTCAGGAAAAAGTCGCCGATGGTGCGCTTGGGCGGGGCCCACAGGTACACGTCGCGCTCGATGCCGCTGAGGCGCCAGAAGTCCTGGTCTTCGAGGTAGCTGCCGTCGTGCCAGCGCGTTACCTGCACGGCCAGCTGGTTGTCGCCGGCTTTCAGGTACGGCGTCACGTCAAACTCGGCCGGCGACTTGGCCGCCTTGGTCATGCCCACGCGCTGGCCATTCACCCACACCACCGCGTAGCCCGTGATGGACCCAAAGTGCAGCAGCACCTCGCGCCCGGCCCAGCCGGCCGGCACCGCGAAGCTGCGCCGGTAGCTGCCCACCGGGTTGTCTTTCCCGTCGATAAACGGCGGGTTTTTGGGAAACGGGTAGGCAACGTTGGTGTAAATGGGTACCCCGAAACCCTGCATTTCCCAGTTCGAGGGCACCGGAATCGAGCGCCAGGCCTTGTCGTCGAAGCCGGCCTGGGCGAAGGCCTCGCCGGGCTTGTCGGCGGGCCGGCCCACGTAGTTGAACTTCCAGGGGCCGTTGAGCGACTGGTAGTAGGGCGAGCGGGCGTAGTCGTTGGCCGCGGCCGCGGCGGGCGTGTCGTACAGCATGAAGCTGGCGCGCCCCGGGGCCTTGTTTTGATCGAGCACCAGCGGGTTTTCCCATTCCTGGGGCGTGGGTTGGGCCCCAGCGGGGCGGGCCAGGGCCAGCAGCAGCAGGCCGCAAAGGCGATGGGAATTAACCATGACGGGGGTAGAAAAGAGCGGAAGAGAAAGAAGGGTTAGCGCGGCGCCCGGGCCGCTTTGGACTTGATGGGGGTGGGCTTGACCGTTTCAAAAACATTGACCGGCAAGATATTGCCCTGCGCGTCGAAGCGCATGGGCGAGAGGCAGGTTTCGCGGTTGTAGCCGTTGCCGCCCGGGATGATGAAGCGGTGGTAGGCGATGAACCACTGGTCGGTGCCCGGCACCTGGGCCACCGAGTGGTGGCCGGCGCCCTGCACCACGCCGCGGCCGTGCAGCACGGGCGGCCCGGTGGCCTTCACCCAGGGCCCCAGCGGCGAAGCGGAAGTGGCGTAGGCCACGGAGTAGCGCGGGTCGCGGGTGTCGTACTCGCTCCACATGAGGTAGTATTTGCCCCGCCGCTTAAACACGAACGGCCCCTCGTTGTAGCCCGTGGGCTTGAACTCGACCACGGCGGCGGGGTCGTAGCTGGTCATATCAGCGTTCAGCTTCACCACGTGGCACTGGCCCTGGCCCCAGTAGAGGTAGGCGCTGCCGTCGTCGTCCACCAGCACCATGGGGTCGATGGCCTGGCCGTGGTAGGCATCCTTGGCCACCAGCGGCTTGCCGATGGGGTCCTTGAACGGCCCCAGGGGGGTGGCGGCCACCGCCACGCCCACGCTTTGGGCTGCCGAGTAGTAGAAGTAATACTTGCCGTTTTTGGTGGCCATGGCCGGGGCCCAGGCGTTGCGGTTGGCCCAGGTCAGGTCGCGCGGCAGGTCCAGGATCACGGCCTCCTTTTTCCACGTCACCAGGTCTAGCGACGACCACGCCGTGAACGACTTAGCGCCCCAGCCCTCCAGGCCATCGGTGGTGGGGTAAAGGTAAAACGTGCGGCCGAACGCGGCTAAGTGCGGGTCGGCGTTGGGGCCGGGCAGGGCGGGTGGCGGGGCGTGCAGCGTGTCGGCGGGGGCCCCCGCGGCCGAAGCAGCAGGAACGGTTTGGGCGGCGGCGGGCAGCGCCAGGGCCCCCAGTAGCAGGGGCAGGGCGGGGGTTAGGAAGTGCATTATTTGGCGGCGGGTTGTTGTTTTTTGCGGCGGTAGTAGTCTTGCAAGGTGTAGAAGGCCTGCTTCTTAACGCCGCGCTCCGATATCAGGCCCTTGCGGTTGTAGTAGTCCTGCACGCCGGGTAAGGGGCGGCGGGCCGAGTGGAAATCCATCAGAATCCAGGGCGAGGCGCCGCGCAGAAACGGGATTTTCTCCAGCATGGCAATGTTGCTTTTAAACACCGCATCCTGGTACTCCTCGGTCCAGCGCTCGTCGGCGGGGCCGTGGCGGCCTTGCAGGGCCCCGGCGCCGTACTCGCTCATAATCATGGGCTTGTTGTAGGTGGTTTTCCACTGCAAGTCGCCGCACGATTCCGGGGTGCCGCTGTACCAGCCGCAGTAGTTGTTCACCCCAATCACGTCGAACTCCTTGCCCAGCGGGTCGTCGATGGTGCGGGCGCCGGCCTCCGAGGTGTGGATTTCCAGGGCCCCGGTGATGAGGCGGGTGGCGTCGAGGGCGCGTGCGGTGCGCACCAGCGCGGTGAGGAACTGCAGGCGCGGGGCCCCCAGCGGCGTCTCGTTGGCCACCGACCACAGCACAATGGCGGCGCGGTTGCGGTCGCGGGTAATCATGTCCGTCAGCTGCTGCTGGGCGTTGGCCAGCACGGCCGGGTTCTCCCATTCAATGGTCCAGTACACCGGAATCTCGGACCACACGAGGATGCCCATTTTCTCGGCTTCGCGGATCATGGCCTCGTTGTGCGGGTAGTGGGCCAGGCGCACGAAGTTGCAGTTCAGCTCTTTGGCCCAGCGCAGCAGCGTGCGGCACTCCTCGGGCGTGGTCACGCGGCCCCCGGTTTGGGGCGACACTTCGTGGATGGAAATGCCGCGCAGGAAGATGGATTTGCCGTTGAGCAGGATGTCCTGGCCGCGGGTTTCGATGGTGCGGAAGCCGATGGAATCCTGGTACACGTCGGCGCCGCTGCTCACGCGCACCAGGTAGCGGCGCGGGTGCTCGGGGGCCCAGCGGTCGAGGCGCTTCACGCGGCCCGCCACCTTGGCGTAGCCATCGGCGTTGGGCGTCACCGTGAGCTGCCAGCGGGCCTCGGGCAGGGCCACCGTCACGGGTTGGGTGCGGGCGGCGCCGTCGAGCTGCACCCAGCCCTCCAGCTCGTCGGCGCTGCCTTTTTTGAGCTGCACTACGGCTTCGCGCACGAAGGTGGTGGGCGTTTCGACGAGCTGCACCGAGCGGGTGAGGCCCCCAAAGTTCCACCAGTCGCTGTTGTTGGTCGGGATGTCGGTGCGGTGGCGGGTGTTGTCCACCTTCACAATCACGAAGTTTTCGCCCTCCTTCAGCTGGGGCCCCACCTCGAAGTTGAACGGCGTGAAGCCGCCGGTGTGCTCGCCCAGCTTCTCGCCGTTGAGGTACACCTTGGCGTCGTAGTTAGCCGCCCCGAAGTACAGAAACTGGCGCTTGCCCGCCGTTTGGTGAAAGGTGAAACTCTTCTTGTACCAGACGGTGCCCTCGTAGAAAAACAGCTTTTCCTGCTGCGTGTTCCAGTCGCCGGGCACCTGTAATTGCTCGGCCGTGTCGAAGTCGTACTCCACCAAGTCGCTCTTGTCCTTGGGCTTCTGGTTCTTAAAATAGCCGTTGGGCGCGGGCACGTAACGGTACGAATAATACCCGTTCTCCATCGGGTCGATGATGCAGCGCCAAGTGCCGTCGAGGCTCTGGCCCGGGCGGTTGGGCACGTTGGTGAGCAGCGGGTAGGCGGCAGGAGCGGGCGCAGCCGGCGCGGCCGGTGCCTGGGCAACGGCCCGGTCGGCCCCGGTGCCCAGGCAAGCCAGTAGCAAAGCCGGCGCAAAGAATTTCGTCATGGGAAAGGAGGAAGAAGGGTGGGTGCCCGGGGCCCCGGGCGGGCTAGTTATTGTGGCGCTGGATGTACCACCAAGCTGTGCTGGCACCGCAGGGGTCTTATATATGCTGCCTTGGGGCCCCAGGGCAAGACCCCTGCGGTGCC
>NZ_MDZA01000102.1 GCF_001816125.1 Hymenobacter coccineus
CTGCGGCGACGGCTCGCTGGGCTGGCCCGAGGCCGCGCCCTTCGACCGCATCCTCGTACGGCCGGGGCCCCGGGGCTGCGCCAGCCCTCCTGCGCCAGCTGGCCGTGGGCGGCCAACTCGTCATTCCGGTGGGCCCGGCCGATGCCCAGCGCATGGTGCGCGTGGTGCGCGAGGGCCCCGACGCCTTTGCCCGCGAAGACTTGGCCCCCGCCCGCTTCGTGCCCCTGCTGGGGGCCGGCGGCTGGCAGTAGCTGGCAGTAAGTGGTTGGCTTTCGGCTGATGGCTGTTAGCTTTTTGGGAAGTGGTCTAAAACGAGGTAGTCCGGCGACTTTTTCAGTCGTCGGGCCGCTCTTAGGATTGCCCAAAACCGCTGTTTTCTAATAAGAGTGGCCCGACGAAGCCCTCCAGGCAATTCGCCGGACCACCCCGTTTTAGACCACTACCGCTTTTTATTAGTAGTTATCACGCCAGTGTGTTCCCATGGGGACTCGATTAACTCGGACGGGGTACTTACGGTGGGCAGTTGGGGCCCCGGCGGGCCCGTTTTGGGGCCCGGACCGGCGCGCCCGGCGCGGCTGCCCGATATTTGCGGCTTCATTCCGCTCTTTACCCCGCCGCCTGATGCGCAAGCAAAAGCCCGTCGCCGACTCGTTCGTCATCATGACCGAGCTGGTGCTACCCAACGATACCAACACGCTCAACAACCTGATGGGCGGCCGCATGATGCACCTGATGGACATCGCCGCCGCCATCGCCGCCCAGAAGCACTCCAACCGCATCGTGGTCACGGCCTCGGTCGATAACGTCTCGTTCCGAGACGCCATCCGGCTCGGCAACGTGGTCACGCTCCAGGCCCAGGTCACGCGCGCATTCGCTTCCAGCATGGAAGTGCACATCGACGTGTGGGCCGAGGACATTCCCAACGGCACCAAGTTCAAAACCAACGAGGCGTTCTTCACCTTCGTGGCCGTCGACCAGTCGGGCCGGCCCATCGACGTGCCCGAGGCCGTACCCGAAACCCCCGAGGAAATTGCGCTCTACGACGGGGCCCTGCGCCGCCGCCAGCTACGCCTGGTGCTGGCCGGCCGCATGAAGCCCACCGAGGCCCAGGAGCTAAGGGCTTTATTTGATTTGAAAGAGCTATAAGTTGCTGATTATTAGATTTCAGTGAGCCAGTAGTTCATCAAACAATCTCTGGTAATCGGCAACTAATTACTTACTGCAAAGCACCGCCCATGTCCGCCGAAACCCTGGCTTTCCTCCAGAATTTCTACACCGACGTCACGCTCTACGTGCCGGCCGAACCCGCCGCCGGGGCCCCCACCGCCGCACCCGAAACGGCCGCTCCAGCGGTGCCGCCCGCGCCGCTGCCGGTGAAGCCCGTGCCACCGGCGCGGCTGCCCGCCGCCGCCACCGCCGCTTCGACTGAGGCGGCAGCGGAAGCGTCAACTGCTACCGCTGAAACGGCCGCTACACCTGTGCCAACGGCCACAGTACCAGCCGCCGCAACTGAACCAGTTGCCGTAGCACCAGCAGCCCCCGCTGGGGGCCCGGTAGCGGAGGCGCAGGCAGCAGCGGCCCCGGCATTAGCCACCGCGCCCGCGGTCACCGCGGCAGTGGTTCCAGCGGCAGTGGTTCCGGCGGCAGAGGTTCCAGCGGCAGTGGTTCCGGCGGCAGTGGTTCCGGCGCCGATAGTTTCGGTAGCGCCCGCTACGCCGGCATTACCCAATCCTTCCGTAGCAGCACCGGCACAAACCGCGGCGGCGGCTGGGGCCCCGGGCGCAGAAACTGGGGCCCCAAGGCCGGCCTCTGGGGCCTCGGCCCCAGCTGCACCGGCGGTACCACCGGCGCAGCTCACGCCCTTTACCACGCTGGGCAGCCGGGCCGATGGCGTGGTGCTGCTGGTGCGCCTGCCGCCTGACCAGTTCCACAAGCTGCACCGCAACGTGTTCCTCAACAAGATGTTGCAGGCTCTGGGCTTGGTAATGGCCGACGTGGTGCTGGTGAACGTGGAGTCGCACCTGCCGGTGGCGCTGACCAGCCTGCGCCGCGAGCTGGCCGCCACGCAGGTCGTCGCCTTCGGCCGCAACCTGCTCGACGTGGCTGTGCGCAACACCCAGATTTATGAGCCCGTGCAGTTCACTATCCAGGGCCTCTCCTACCTAGCCGCCGCCGAAATCGAAATGGTGGAGTACGACGTCAGCCTAAAAAAGCGCCTGTGGCCCGGTTTGCAGCGCATGTTTTTAGGGTAGATTACGCCCGTAACCAAGGTGGCAGATTGGAGATTACCGTTGTGCGCAAGCACGCCGCAGGAAGCATTTTGGCGGTTCCTCAGCGGGTTCGATTCCCGTCCCTGGTTCATTAAAAAAAAGGCCCGTCTGCTAGCAGACGGGCCTTTTCTTGTTGCTTGGTTAAGGCACTACTTCAGCACCTCAGCCAGCTTGGCTTCCAGGGCGGGGCCGCGCAGGTTTTTGGCGATGATGATGCCGTTGGGGTCGAGCAAAAACGACTGCGGGATGGCCGTGACGCCGTAGGCGGCCCCGGCTACGCTCTGCCAGCCGGCCAGGTCCGACACGTGGTTGGGCCAGAGCAAGCCGTCGGCGGCGATGGCTTTGGTCCAGCGACCCTTCTCCTGATCGAGCGACACGGAGAACACCGTGAAGCCTTTGCCTTTGTCCTTAAAGGTGTTGTAGGACTTCACCACGTTGGGATTTTCTTGGCGGCAGGGCCCGCACCAGCTGGCCCAGAAATCTACCAGTACATACTTGCCGCGCAAGCTGCTGAGGGCCAGCTTGGGGCCCTCGGGCGTAGGCAGGTTGATGTCGGGGGCCTTGGCACCGACGATAGTGGCGCGCATGGGCTCCAGCCGCGCCGTCAGCTCCTTGGTGAAGGGCGAGTCGGGGTTGGCCTTGCGCTGCACGGCGGCGATGGAGTCGGCAAACTGAAAGTTGTCCTCGGGATTCAGGAAAGCGCCGACGGCGAAGCCCGTGGCCACGGCCGCCGGGTGGCGGCGCAGCACGCCCTTCACGCGGGCGGCGGTGCGCTCCTGCACCGTGGCAGCCTCGGCCTCAATGGCTTGCGTCGTGGCGGTGTTGTTGGCCGAAGCGGCCGCCGTGTAGCGGGCCTTGAGGTCGTCCATCTGCGTTTTGGTCCCTTCCATCACCTGGGTCAGCTCGCGCAGCACCTCGGCGTCGGGGCTGCCTTGCACGGTGTAGGTGGCGGGCAGGCGCTGGGCGTCGCCGGCCACGGCCACGCGGGTTTTGTCGTCGAGCAGCAGCAGCAACTGGTTGGCGTCGTTGATTTTCAGCTGGTACAGGCCCGCCGTGGGGGCCGTGCCCTTAAAGGTAAACTTGCCCGCAGCATCGGTTTTAGCCGAGGCGCGCTCCACAAACTGGTTCGATTGCAGCTCGGCCAGGTGCAGCTCGGTGCCAGCCGGGGCGTTTTTCAGCTGGCCAGTGATTTCGTAGCCCGCCGCCGCCGAAACGGGTTGGCAGGCATTGGCACCGCCCAGTACAGCGGCGGCCAGCAACGTGGATTTAATCATCAGGTAACGCATGTAAAGCAGTGAGCAGGAACGGCAGGCCGTCAACAATTACTAGACCAATAGGCTCCCCTAACGGCTGTTAGCGAAAAAAAGATCAACCTTGGGGCCCGGTCCGGGCCCTGGCCGGGCCCGGGGCCCTAGCCGGCATCCAATGCGGCGCGCAGCAGCTGGTTGGCCTGCTTGGGGTCGGCCTTGCCGCCGGTGAGCTTCATGAGCTCGCCCATAAACATGCCGGTGAGCGACTTTTTGCCGGCCCGGTACTCGGCTACTTTGGCCGGGTTGGCGGCCAGCACCTGGGCCACCAGGGCCCCCAGCTCGTCGCCGTCGGTCTTGCTGAGCAGGCCCAGCGCCTCGGCCGCGCCGGTGGCGTTGGCCGTGGGGTGCTCCAGCAGATACGGAAATAACTGCTTGCTGGCCACCGAGTAATTAATCTTGTCCTCGTCAATCAGTTCAATGATGCCGGCGAGCTGGGCGGGGTCCAGAGGAAAGTCCTCAATGGCCAGGGCCCGCTCGTTAAGGTACGACTTCACGGGGCCCATCACCCAGTTGGCGGCGGCCTTGGCGTTGGGCGTGAGGCGGGCCAGGCCGTCGAAGTACTGCGCCACTTCCTTTTGGTCAATCAGCACCGAGGCGTCGTAGTCGCTCAGCCCCAGCTCGCCGGTGAAGCGGGCGTAGAGCTGCTGCGGCAAGGCCGGCAGCTCGGCCTGGATGCGGTGCAGCCAGGCGTCGTCGATGACGAGCGGCGGCAGGTCGGGCTCAGGGAAGTAGCGGTAGTCGTTCATCGTCTCCTTGCTGCGCTGGCCGTTGGTGGTGCCCGTCACGGCGTCGAAACCACGGGTTTCGCTGGCCACCTCCTCGCCGGCCTCCACGATGGCAATCTGGCGCTCAATCTCGTAGGCAATGGCGCGCTGCACGTTGCGGAAGGAGTTCATGTTCTTCACCTCCACCTTCATCCCAAACTCGGGGGCCCCGTGCAGCATCACCGAGATGTTGGCGTCGCAGCGCAGCGAGCCTTCCTCCATGTTGCCGTCGCAGATGCCGAGGTACTCCACCAGCTTCTTGATTTCGGTGAGGTAAGCGTAGGCTTCTTCGCCGGTGCGGATGTCGGGCTCGCTCACAATCTCAATCAGCGGCACGCCGGCGCGGTTCAGGTCCACCAGGGTTTCGGTTTCGCCGGCCAGGTGCATGCTCTTGCCCGCGTCCTCCTCCAGGTGGATGCGCGTGACGCCGATGCGCTTCACTTCGTCGCCCACGCGCACGTCGAGGTGGCCGTCGTAGCAAATCGGGGTTTTGTCCTGCGTAATCTGGTAGCCCTTGGGCAGGTCGGGGTAAAAGTAGTTTTTGCGGGCAAACAGGTTGTCGCGCCGGATGTGGCAGTTGGTGGCCAGGCCCATTTTCATGGCGAAGTCCACGGCGGTGCGGTTCACTTTGGGCAGGGTGCCGGGGTGGCCCAGGGTGATGACCGAGAGGTTGGTGTTGGGGGCCACGCCGTACTCGTTCTCATCGGACGAATACATTTTGCTGCGCGTGAGCAGCTGGGCGTGTACTTCCAGCCCAATCACGGGCTGGTACTTGGCAAGCAGGGCGTCGTCCATATAATACAGCTGATGAGCGGGCCGCGGCCAATGCCGCCGCAACCCGGCCGCAAGTTAAAACCGATTCGGGCCCCGGTTTTGTTCGGGCGGGGCCCTGGCGCGGGTTTGGGCCCCCGGGGCCCCAATTTTTGGCCTGGCACCGGAAGCATTTGCTACGCGCCGGGCCAAAAAAAAGCAGCCCGCTCAATACGAGCGGGCTGCTTTAACCAAGGTAGCGGGGCCGGGGCCCCGGCGGCCTTACTTCTTAGCCGGCGCCTTTTTGGCGGGGGCCTTCTTCACTGGGGCCTTGCGGCTGCGGGGCGAGCCCGTACCGATGGTCTTTTTACCCGGCAGCTTCTTGCCTTCGGCTTTCAGCTCGCTGATGGTGGGCGCCGGGCCGTACTTTACTTCGGCGGCGTTGGTTTCGCCGGTGAGGTAGGGGTCGAAGTCCACGCGGCGGTTCAGGGCCTGGCCGGCGGCCGTCTTGTTGTCGGCCACCGGGTGGGTTTCGCCGTAGCCACGGCTCTCGATGCGCTCGGCGGGGATGCCTTTATCCAGCATGTACTTGCGGGCCGCGGCGGCACGCTCGTAGCTCAGGCGCAGGTTGTAGTTGTCATCGCCTTTGCTGTCGGTGTGGCCAGCAATGCTGAGCGAGTAGTCGGGGTACTCGTTCATGATCTGCACCATCTGCTCCAGCTTGGGGTACGACGTGGCTTTAAGGGTCGACTTGTTGAAGTCGAAGTTGATGTACTTCGTGGCCTCGTTGAGCACCTTCTTGGTCTCCGCCTTCATCTCGGGGCAGCCCTTGTTGCTGGCGGGGCCGGCACGGTCGGGGCAGCGGTCTTCGTAGTCGGCTACACCATCGCCGTCGCGGTCAAGCGGGCAGCCGTTGGCGTCCACTTTCACGCCAGCGGGCGTGTTGGGGCACTTGTCGAGGTAGTCGGCCACGCCGTCACCGTCCGCATCCAGCGGGCAGCCGCTGGCGTCGACTTTGGTACCGGCGGGGGTGTTGGGGCACTTGTCGTCGGCATCGGCCACGCCGTCACCATCGGCGTCGGGGCAGCCTTGCAGAGCGGCCAGGCCTTTCACGTCGGGGCACTTGTCCTGGTAGTCGGCCACGCCGTCGCCGTCCGTGTCAACCGGGCAACCGTTCTCGTCCACTTTCACGCCGGCGGGCGTGTCGGGGCACTTGTCTTTGCGGTCTGATACGCCGTCGCCATCGGTGTCCTTGGCTTTGCCGATGTTGGCAGTCAGGCCGGCCGAGAATTGCAGGTAGCGGTCGTGGTTGTAGTAAAAGCCTTCGGCGTTGCTGGCCGAGCCGTCGAGCTTGTCGTCGCCGGTGACGAGCATGTGCTCGCCCGCCTGGGCAAACAGGCTAAAGCCCGGCGTGATGCGGAAGTCCAGGCCGACGGCGCCCTGGGCGTCAAAGGACGTGAAATCGAGGTGGTTAGCAGCGGCCGTCGGCGAGGCGTAGCGGTCGGAGTTGACGCGGGCCACGCCCGGCTGGATCAGGAAGTAGGGGCGGATAACGGCTTCGTCCTTCAGGGGCAGCTTGAACTTGAAGCCCAGGCCGTAGGTGCTGATGTTGGCGTAGAAGCGGGTGCCGTTGTTGGCAAAGGCGCCCGTGGGCGACGGGAAGCGCAGCGTGGACTGGTTGGCCGACAGGTTGATGTCGAAGCCTTTGCTGATGTAGCGGCTCAGGGTGAGGCCGCCGCCGTAGGTGTTGTTCTTGGCTTTAAAGTAGGTGTTGCCCATGTCGCCCATGTACTGGAGCGTGGTGGCGTACCCGCTGATGCCAAACTTCTTATCGGCCGACTGGGCCTGGCTGCGCGGTGCCGCGGCCAGCAGGCCCAAGCCCACCAAAGTTGTTGTAGATAATAGGTGTTTCATAAGAAAAAGTAAGAAGCGGGGAATTTTCCCATTGGTAGGCGTGTCTAACGATGCGCAAATTTACAGCGCACAAGTTGCATAACCGTGCCGATTAACGAATTACGGCAAACTGCTGTTCGGGTCCGCCCCCATTGATAACCAAGAAATAACATTCGGGGCCCCGCAGCGCACAGGTGCTAGCCCCCGGGCATGGGGAAGCCGGGCTCCGGACTTAGGCAACCCAGCCATGCGCGGCAGAAAAAACCGGTGGGCAGGGCCCCGGCGGGCTTCACAGCCGCCGCGGGCCGGAGCCCTGCCCCGGCGTGACGTAAAACACAACCGGCACGCGGCAGGTAGCGCGCACGGTTTGCCCGTCGCGCTGCCCGGGGCGGAACCGCTTGGTGAGGCCGCGCACGGCGGCCAGCACTTTCTCGTTCAGCCACGGGGCCGACGAGTGGGCCACGTAGGGGTCGGCCACCTCGCCCTGCTCGGTGATGGTGAACACGACGTCGATTTCGCCCACCGGCCAGCGAGCCTTGCCCGGCACCGCGGGCACCGCCCCGCCCGGCTGCGCGGCGGCGTTGCCCCAGCCCAGCGCGCCCAACGGGGCAAAGCGGTGCATTTCGGTGGCGGTGGGGCGCACCTGCCGCGTCACGTCGTGGTAGAGCACCAGGGCCCCGCCCGGGTACAGCGGCGGCTGCTCGTAGGGGAAGTACGGCACGGGGCGGCCGTCGGGGCCGTAGCAGGCCCCGAGCATGTTCTGGTCGGCCGCAAACCGGTCGCGCCGCTTCAGGGTGCCGTCGGGGTAGTAGGCCAGCAGCTCGCCCTGGCGGCGGCCCCCGAGATACTCTTCCTTGGTGCACAGGCCGCCGTCTTCGTACCACGTGGTGCGGGTGCCGTGCACCACGCCCCGGCCCAGGTCGAGGTAGGGCGTGTAGGCTTGCAGGGCCCCCGTGGCGTAGTAGCGCCGCACCACAGCGCGGCTGCTATCGGGGCGCAGGGTCTCGACGCGGTAGGCGGCGCTGTCGGGGCCCGGCAGCGGGCGCTCGTCGGCATCGAGATAGGCCACCGTCGTTTGCGGAAACGCGGGCGCGGGCACGGCCTGGGCGTGCGCGGCCCCTCCTAGCCCCCAGGCCATCAGCAACGCAAGCAGGAAACGGAGAGCAGGCATCGAGCGGTTTGGGTAGGGTTGGCCGGCGGGCAGGCGCTGGGGGCCCCAGCCCGGGGCCCCTCCTTTCAAATATAAGCCCCAACGCGCTTTTTGCCAACTCCCTACGCCGGCGCTGCCAGTCCCGCCCGCAGCGCCCGGGGCCCGCCCTGGCTGGCCGGATGCGGGCCGGCGCAC
>NZ_MDZA01000103.1 GCF_001816125.1 Hymenobacter coccineus
GGGGCCCCCGCTGGGGTGCTGGGCGGCTCGCTGGTGGGCTGGGGCCCCGGGGGGCGAGCAGCAACTGGCGGCCCTCGACCTGGCCGTGTTTCTGTGGCTGCCGCCGGCCCTGCGCCTACACCGCCTGCGGCAGCGTGAACATGCCCGCTACGGCAACGTTATTACCACCGACCCGGCCCGCGCCGCCCAATCCGAAGCCTTCCTGGCCTGGGCCGCGGGTTACGACGACGGCTCCTGCGGCGGCAGCCGCACCCTGGCCAACCACACGGCCTGGCTCGGCCGCTTCGCCTGCCCGGTGCTGGCCCTGCGCGGCGACCTCACGGTGGCTGAGCGGCTGGCGGCCGTGTTGGCCGAAATGGCCCGCTTGGGCTTACACTGATTCAATCAATTTTCTCCTACCATGCTTGACCAAGTTCGCCAGTTCATCGAAACCCACCAGCTGTTTTCCATTGAGAATGACCCCATATTGGTGACCGTCAGCGGGGGCCTCGACTCGGTGGTGCTGCTGGATGTGCTGCACCGGCTGGGGGCCCAGGTGGCGGTGGCGCACTGCCACTTCGGCCTGCGCGGCGAGGACGCCGACGCCGACGAGCAGTTTGTGCGCAAGCTGGCCAAGCAGTACGACGCGCCCTACTTCGCCGAGTTTTTCCAGACCAAGGCCTTTGCCGAGCGCGAGGGCATCTCGACCCAGATGGCGGCGCGGCTGCTGCGCTACCAGTGGTTCGAGCAGGTGCGGGCGCGCGAAGGGCTGGCGGCCATTGCCACCGCCCACCACCAGCGCGACCAGGCCGAAACGATGATTTTGAACCTGACGCACGGCACCGGCTTGGCCGGCCTGCACGGCATCCAGGCCAAGCACGGGTCCGTGGTGCGGCCGCTGATGGGCCTGGGGCGCGACGACCTGCACGACTACCTGGTGGCCAACGGCTTGCGCTGGCGCGAGGACGACTCCAACGACAGCCCCGTGTACCAGCGCAACCTGCTACGCCACGAGGTGCTGCCAGTGCTGCGCGAAATCAACCCCGGCCTCGACCAGACCATGGCCGCCACCGCCGAGCGCGTGGGCGGGGCCGAAGAAATCGTGCGCCGCTACGTGGCCGATACTGCTGCCCAGGCCCGCCGCGACGCGCCCGAAGCCACGTATTTCAGCATCGCGCTGCTCCAAAACACGGCCGCCACGGCCCTGGTGCTGCACGAAATGCTGCGGCCCTTTGGCTTCTCATGGGTGGTGACGAAGGAAGTGGTGGCGGCCTTCGGGGCCCTGTCGGGCAAGCAGTTCGACTCGCCCACCCACCGCCTGGTGAAGGACCGCGACCAGCTCGTCATCACCCCGCGCCGGCTGGCGCAGTACGGCACCTTCCAGCTCGTCGAGGGCCAGGAAGATTTATTGGCCGATGGCATGCGCCTGCGCGCCACGGCCCACGAGGGCGCCGGCTACGCCATTCCACGCTCGCGCAGCACCGCCGCGCTCGACGTGGACAAGCTCAAATTCCCGCTCACGCTGCGCCGTTGGCAGGAAGGTGACTGGTTTATGCCGCTCGGAATGCAGGGCAAAAAGCACCTCAGCAATTTCCTCATCGACCAGAAAGTGCCGCTGAACCTGAAGGACGACGTGCGCGTGCTGGCCTCGGCCGACGGCAAAATTTGCTGGGTGGTGGGCCTGCGCGTGGACGACCGCTTCAAAGTGACCGAAGAAACGGCCCGCGTGCTGGCCGTGCAGCGCCTCTGAGCGCCAAGCTCATGGGCCGGCGGGGCTACTTGTTAGGGGCAGGCGAAAACCCGGCTTGCGTTTGCAGCGCCTCCAGGGCGCTGGCCAGGTACACCAGCGGGGCCTGCCAGTTGATGGCGATTTCGTTGGACGCGTAAGAACACACCTCGTCGTCGTAGGCCAGGTCGGCGAGGGCCGACGGGTACTGGCAGCCGTCCTGCCGGCCGGGGTTGGGCCCTCCCACGAGCAACCCGGGGATGGGCGCGCGCACGCCGTCGGCCTCCGACGGCCGGTGGTGCGGGTGCTGCGGCGGCCGGGCCCCGCAGCCCGTCACGTAGCAGTAGCCCGTGGCGTTGCGGCCGAGCAAATAATCCAGGTTGGTGAGGGCCAATTGCAGGTACTTGCGGTCGCCGCTGAGGCGGTACGCTTGCACCAGCGCCACGCCTTGGTTGGCGGCGTTGGCGTTGCTGCCCCAGTTGTAGTCGGCCGCCGACTTGCCCATCACGGTTTGGTAGGCGCGCGTTGCACTGCCCTGGGCCAAGTCGTCGGCCAGCGCGAGCAGCCGGCTTTTCAGCTGCGGCAGGTCTTTGCGGCCCAAGGCCGTCAGCTCGGGGCCGCACCGGGCCAGCGTGTAATAAGCCAGCGTTCGGACCTGGCTCCACGACGGCAAGGGCGTTTGCGCGTCCGGAAACAGGTTCACGGCTCGGTAATAGCTGTCCTGCTTGGTGGTGACGTACAGTTCCGCCGCCGCCCAAATGAACTCGTCGCTCACGCTTTTGTCGCCGTAGGCCCCGGTGCTGATGGCGGGCTGGAACTGCTTGTTCAGCGCGTCCTGCTCGTAAAACACGGCCGGATGGGCCCGGGCCCACGCCCAGGCGGTGGTCGAGGCCCGCAGGCACGAGTCGGCCAGGCCGGGCAGCTGCCGGTCAAATTTGCGCAGCACCCGGCTGGCCTGGGCCGTCACGGCCGCAAAATCCAGGGCCGCGGCGGTGCTTTTCTGCACCACGTAGCGCGGCGCCCGGGCGTCGGCGGGCATCACCATGCCGTCGAAACTGGCGTTGGTGAGTTTGTGGTACACGCCCCCATCCCCGGGGTCCTGCATCGCCAGGAGCCAGCGCAGGTTCCAAAGGGCCTCGTCGAGCAGGTCGGGCAATTCATTACCGCTCTCCGGAATGCCCGTGTTAAGTTCGGCGCAGTAGGCTGGAAAATCTTCGTAGAGCGAGAATAAGGTGCCCAGCGTAATGCCAGAGTTGACGACGTACTTGTTGTAATCGCCGGCGTCGTACCAGCCGCGGGGCGCCGCGATGACCGATCCGGCCGGCCGCTGGGCACTGGCGGCCGAGGGGTGCACCAGTACTTGGTTATCGGGGTGGCCCAGGGGCCGGCTCCAAATGCTCGCGTAGGCCGGCGGCAGCGGCATCGAAGCCCGTTGGTAATAAAAGCCTTTCAGGGCCGCCCGCGCCACGGCAGTGTGCACACCCGACCCGATTTGAAACGGGTGGGAATACCCCAGACCGGGAACCCATACCACGTAGGTTCCCGCGCCCTTAAAATCCGAGAAATCTGCCATCCGCGTTTGCTGCAACGACAGCGCAGCAGTCTGCTGGGGCCCTAATTCCCCCGTGAACACCGTGGTGGCCAAGTCCGGCGTGGTGAGGTAGAACTTGCCGGCCGCTGCTCCTACCACCACGGCCACCTTGGGCGCAGCGGGGTAAAAGCCGACTTGGTTGATCCGAATAGCCTCGGCCAGGTGCTGTGCGGATACCGGCTGCGCACATGCAAGGAACACACTGAGCCAGAAAGCGGCTTTGAACTTAATTACCATAAAACTCGCGCAATAATTTGGCAATCAAGCCTTTTTCTGTTTTGATTTCTTCGCCTGTGGGGCCCGCGGAGCTAATTGGCAGCTTGCCTTGAAAGCTAAGGTATACCCGTCGGCCGCCGCCTGGCCCGGCGACTTGCGAGAAATTCTGTTTCGCGGGGCCCCGCCCCTGTTTTGCCTGCCCGGCATTCGGGGCCTACTTTTACGGCCCAAC
Organism: Hymenobacter coccineus; assembly: GCF_001816125.1. GTDB lineage: Bacteria > Bacteroidota > Bacteroidia > Cytophagales > Hymenobacteraceae > Hymenobacter > Hymenobacter coccineus. The sequence continues at coordinate 3,745 of NZ_MDZA01000103.1, forward strand.
CCCGTTTCCTCACCCAACCCGTTTTTTATGAAAGTTACCGTTGTCGGCGCCGGCACGTCGGCGCCACCTGCGCCGATGTGCTCGCCACCCGTGAAATTGCCAACGAAGTCGTGTTGGTTGACATCAAAGAAGGCATTGCTGAAGGCAAAGCCCTGGACATCTGGCAGAAAGCGCCGATCATCGGCTACGACTCGCGCACTGTGGGCGTCACTAACGACTACGCCCGCACCGCCGGCTCGGAGGTCGTGGTCATCACTTCGGGCCTGCCGCGCAAGCCCGGCATGAGCCGCGACGACCTGATTGCCACCAACGCCGGCATCGTGAAATCGGTGACGGAGCAGGTGGTGGCCCACTCGCCCAACGCCATTATCATCGTCGTCAGCAACCCGCTCGACGTGATGACTTACCAGGCCCACCTCACCGCCAAGCTGCCCCGCGAGAAGGTGTTCGGCATGGCCGGCATCCTCGACACGGCCCGCTACCGCGCCTTTTTGGCCGCCGAGCTGAACGTGAGCCCGAAAGACATTCAGGCGGTACTAATGGGCGGCCACGGCGACACCATGGTACCCCTTCCCCGCTACACCACCGTGGGCGGCATCCCGGTTACGGAGCTGATTTCCAAGGAGAAACTCGACGCCATCGTGCAGCGCACCGCCGTGGGCGGCGGCGAGCTGGTGAAGCTCATGGGCACTTCGGCCTGGTACGCGCCCGGCGCGGCCGCCGCCCAAATGGTGGAGGCCATCGTGCGCGACCAGCGCCGCGTGTTCCCGGTGTGCCTTGAACTGCAAGGTGAATACGGCATCAACGGCGTGTACCTGGGGGCCCCGGTCATCCTGGGCAAGAACGGTGTGGAGCGCGTAATCGAGCTCCAGCTCAACGACGAGGAAAAAGCCATGCTCGAAACCTCGCGCGGCCACGTGAAAGAGGTAATGGATGCGCTGGACAAAATGAGCCAGCCCGCCGCGTAGTTACCCCGCAGCTAGTGCACTAGAAAGCCCCGCCAGATGAATCTGGCGGGGCTTTCTAGTGCTCAAGTGGCCACGATAAGCGTCAATTGCTCAGCGTCCATCTCCAGGTAGAAGGTTGCGCAATCATCCAATTGCTTCAACTCTGCCAAATGCCGGCCTATTAGTTCCACTAACTCCTTGTCATGCAGTCAGTTACTAGTACGAATGTGAACTAGCTTGCGCGGGGTGCGCCGCAATAAGTAACTCGTGCGAAAATCTTCGTCCTTGGTGAAGACCACACAGCCGTGCAGGTCGGCGTACGCGCTTATTTCAGCGTCGGTGGTTTCAGATTTTTTCGGCATTGCATTGGCGTGCATTGCATCAACGCCTTGCGCAACCAAAAATTTGGTGAGTCGCACCGATAAATGCACGTCACAAATTACCTTCATCGGGGGCCCACCAGCAGTTCGCCCAGCGGCCGGCCACTGGCCAGTAAGCCCGCGTATTGCAGCACAGCCAAAATGTCTTCGCGCTCCAATTCGGGATGTTCATCCAAAATCTCTTCGTTGCTCATACCCGAAGCCAGCAGGTCCAGGAGTACCACCACTGGCCACCGCATCCCGCGCACGATGGGCTTGCCGTGGCAAATTTCCGGGTTGACGGTAATTCGGGATAATAGGTTCATGACTAATCTAACGGCATGATTTGATTAAACAACTTGAATACCATCGTATTGGCTATTGCTGGCTGGCGCGGAAGAGCTTCTGCTTCTCGTCTTTGGACAGGCTCGCGTAGCCGGAGCGGGAGATTTTTTCCAGGATGGAGTCCACCTCGTCGGGGTGGGGCTGGCCGGGGGCGGCGGCGGGACGGGCCCCACGGGCGGCGGTCGTCACGGGCTCGGGGCGGCGAGTGCTGACGCTCATGGTGGGCCGGCGGTTGAACAGGTTGCCCACCCAATCGCCGATGGCCTGGATGGGGCGGCCCATGTCGCGGCCGGCCTTGAGCTGCTTGATGAACACGAAGCCCAGCAGGGCCCCGCCAAGGTGGGTGATTTCACCGCCGGGGTTGCCGCCGTTGATACCAGCCAGCGAGATGAGTACCACGGCCACCGCTATCCATTTGATTTTAACGGGCCCCAGCAGAATCAGCATGAACGTGAAATCGGGCAGCAGCGTGGCCGCCGCCACGATGATGGCCGTAACCGAGGCCGAGGCCCCCACCACCGAAGCCCCCAGCCCTGGCCGAAACGCGGGCAGGAAATTGTAGCTCAGCAAAAACACCAAGCCCCCCGCCAGGGCCCCCAGCACGTACAGGCTCACCAGCCGGCGGTTGCCCAGGTACTCGCGAATAATTTGCCCGAACCAGTAGAGGTTCAGTAAATTGAACAAGATGTGGAAAAAGCCTTCGTGGGTGAAGGCGTAGGTGAGCACCGTCCAGGGGTGGCGGGCCAGCACGGGCAGCGACGAGGACATGGCAAACTGCCGCAGCACGGGCTCGTAGAAGCTGCCCGCGCCGCCGATGGTGAGGCCAGCGTGCAGCACGATGAGGGCCGCGAACACCAGCACGTTCAGCAGCAGCAGCTGGTTCAGGGCATTGTCGCGCCGGTCGAAGGCGGTGCGAATTTCTTGAAAAACACTCATAAAATCGCAGATTTTATAAATTGGGCCACGCCCCCGGCCCGGCGAATCCGGGAGCCGAATGGCTGGTTAAAGTTAATAGAACTCTTCACGGCCGCGCTCCCAATACTTCAGCACCAAGAAGCCGATGAGCAAGCCGCCGAGGTGCGCAAAGTGGGCCACGTTGTCGCCGGGCGTGCGGTGCACGCCGTTGTACAATTCATATATGGCGTACAAGAACACGAAATACTTGGCTTTGATTGGAAACGGAAAAAACAGCAACATCAGTTCGGTGTTTGGAAACAAGTAAGCAAACGCGAACAACACCCCGAACAGGGCCCCCGAAGCGCCGAGCATGGGCGAGGCCAGCACGGTTTGGTACAATTTCTGAGTTTCCTGCACTACCGTGGCCCGCAGCGTGGGGTCGTTAGGGCTGCGCACAAAAGCATCGGCCAGGGCCATTTCATCGGCCATGTAGGCACTGCCGCCGCTGGCGGTGCGCACCAGCTCGGCGAAGTCGCCACCGGTGGGGTTTTGCATAAGGTCGCGCCGCAGCTCAGTCAGGGGGCGCAGCTCGTAGGTGCGCACGCCCTCGTAGAGCAGACCGGAGCCAAAGCCGCAAATCAGCCAGAAGAACAGGAAGCGCGGGCCACCCCAGCGCTGCTCGAGCAGGGGCCCGAAAGAGATAAGGCCGAACATATTGCCGATCAGGTGGCCCCAGCCGGCGTGCAAAAACATGTACGTGAGGAACTGCCAGGGTTGAAAAAGGACCGAGCCCACCGGAAACAGGGCCCCGTACTGCACAACCTGCGGCAGCAAGTTGGTGCTGATAACTAGTAACAAGACATTCGCAATGAGCAAGTTGCGAACGGTGGGCGTGAGGTTGAACATGAACGTAAAAGTAGCGCCCGGGCGGGGCCGGGCGCGGGCGGGGTTTTAAGTAATGAGCTGTTAGCTATCAGCTGCTGGCTGTCAGCTTATGTTCTGACTATCAAATTTTTGGTAAAAACCGATGTGTATTCACTTTCGGCTGACTGTCTAAGAGCGGAAAAAATCGGCCAGCTGGGCGGCGTCGAGCAGCACCAGGGTTTTGCGGCCGTCGGGGGTGTAGCCGGGCACCTGGCAGGCAAACAGGCGGTCGGCCAGGGCGTTCAGCTCGGCGTCGGGCAGGCGGGGCGGCGGCCGGTGCTGCTGGCCACGCGCCGGGCCAGGGCCCGCGCCAGGGCCTCGTGACGGTCGAGGCGTAGGGGCCCCGCGGCGGTGCGAAACTGTTCGATCAGGCTTTCGAGCAGTTCTTTTTCGCCCTGGGCGGGCATGCCGGCGGGCACGGCCTCCACGGCAATGGTGTGGGGCCCAAACTCGACGAAGCGGAAGCCCAGCGTGTGCAGCGGCTCGGTGAGCTCCCGCAGCACCGCAAAATCGGCGGGCGAAAAGCTCACCGTGCGCGGAAACAGCAGCGTCTGCGAGGCCCCGTCGGCGCGCTCCAGGCCCTGCGCGTACTGCTCGTACAATATCCGCTCGCGGGCCGCTTCCTGGTCAATCAGCAGCACGCCCGACTTCACCGGCACCAGCACGTAGCGCTGCTGCACCTGCACGGCGCGGTGGCCGGGGCCCCCTTCGCGGTGGGGTAGGTTGGGGGTTGGTGCTTGGGGATTGGCTCTTGGGTCCTCCGGGAAGGCCAGCGGCAGGGCCCCCGGGGCCCCGGCGGGCGCGGCCGGCCCCGCAGCCCCGGCATCCTCGGCGGGCAAGTCGTCGGCGTCGCGCACGGGCTGGCCCAGCTCGCGGTAGAAGGCTTCGAGGTCGCGCTTGGCCTGTTCGGTGGGGCGCGCCGGGGCCTGGCGGGCGAAG
>NZ_MDZA01000104.1 GCF_001816125.1 Hymenobacter coccineus
CGCCCGCCCGCCCGCCACCTCACCCCTCGCCGAGCTGGAGGTGCTCCAGCTGCTAGCCACGGGCCTCACCACCAACGAAATCGCCGCCAAGCTCTTCACCAGCAAGCGCACCGTTGAAACCCACCGCCAGCACATTCTGGAAAAAACCCAAACCAAGAATACCGCCGCCCTCATCCACCGGGCCGTGACGGAAGGCTTGTTGAATTAGGCCTGGCACGGGATTTTCGGCGGGTGCAACGGCACTTTTTTTTAGTACTAATTATTTTTTTATCAACCACTTACTTGGCACAACCGGGCTTGCGCGCGGTGTAGCACGGGCGACTTTGTGCGTACATCACGCAAGAAAATATCAGTATATTCTTAGATAAAATTTTGATTCTTGGCTAATAAATTTGCAATATCTATTCCCCTTCAAGCGTTTGCCGGCCGTTGGCAAATCTGCGAAGCTTGGTTTGCCGCGTTAGTTACCGCCACTGCGCTCGCCCAAACACCACAATGTCCCGCAATTTGCGTGGGGCCCCGGCGCTTTCCTTAAACAAGCCCAGCCGTCATGCGTGTCTACCAAGAAGTTTTGCCGAATAGCTGCCTGCTCATCCTCACCGACAGCGACGGCTGGGCGGGCCTCGCGCCCCTGGCCCGGGCCCTGCGCTGGGCCCTGCACCAGCCCCAGCGCCGCGTATGGGTCGATTGCAGTAGCCTAGCCGACCTGAGCGCCCACGCCCTGTTTTTGCTGCGCCAGGGGGCCGAGCGCCTGCGCCAGCGCGGCGGCTGCCTCGTGCTGTGCCACCCGCCGGCCTCACTCAGCGAGCCGCAGCCCGAAGGGCCGCCCCCCGGCTACAAAGTAGCTGCCTCGCTGCTCGACGCCGACCAGGTATAAACCAGAAATTTTGGGAAAGGTGCACGTAGCTCGGGCTTTACAGTCCAAGCTGCTTTAGGTGGCGGTGGCCACGGCCACGGGCTGGCCGGCGGGACGGTTGTCCACCCCCAGCCACTCGCTGAGGTGGGCGGCGAGGGCAGACGCTTCGAGGCCGCGGTACACTTCGCCGTGGCGCACCAGGCTCATCTGGCCCGTTTCCTCGCTGACGACCAGCACGATGGCATCGGTGATTTCGGTGAGGCCGATGGCGGCGCGGTGGCGCAGGCCCAGGGCGGCGGGCACGTCGGGGTTGTCGCTCACGGGCAGGATGCAGCGGGCGGCTTGCAGGCGGCCATTGGCCACAATCACGGCCCCGTCGTGCAACGGGCTGGTTTTGTTGAAGATGGTCAACAGCAGGCGCTTGCTTACCTCGGCGTCGAGACAGTCGCCCGATTCGGCGTAGACGCTCAGGTCGGAGGCCTGGCTGAAGCAGATGAGGGCCCCGGTGTACTTGTTGCTCAGGCTCTTGGCGGCTTCCACGAAGGGCTCGACGGTCAGCGGGGCGGTGGCCGTTGAGCCCCAGCGCCAACGGCGTACCCGCTCGAAGGCCGTGGCCTGGCCCACTGTCAGCAAAAACCGCCGGATTTCCTGCTGGAACAAGATAATGGTGGCTAGCACCCCCACGCTCATAAATTCGCCCAGGATGGTGGTGAGCAGCTCCATGCTCAACGCCTTCACTACCAAGTACAACAGGTAGAGCGAAGCCCAGCCCACGGCTACGCTCAAGGCCACCGAGCCACGCAGCAGCTTATAAAGCTGGTAGAACAGTACGGCCACCAGCAGCACATCGGCCGCGTCGGTCCAGCCGAAACGCAAAAAGTCGATGGGGAACGGGCCGGACACGGGCAGGACGCTGAAGGGTGGAAAAATGGCCCGGGGCCCCTGCGGGGGCAGCGGGGCCCTGCAAAGACTCCAAAAACCACCGCCGCGTTGCGAAGAACGCAATTTTTCACCAGCAAACCGCGCCCAAAGTGCAAAAAAATGCGCCTGCTCAGCTCAAGTCAGCACCTTTTGACTTAAAAATATTTAAATAAAGCTGAATTACTTGGATAGCTTCGGCCGCATCGTGCACGCGCAGCAGCCGGGCCCCGCCCTGCAAGGCCAGCATGTGCAGGGCCGTGGTGCCGTTGAGAGCCGCTTCGGGCGTGAGGCCCAGGGGCCCGTACACCAGCTTCTTGCGCGAGAGGCCGGCCAGCACGGGCCGCCCCAGGGCCCCCAGCTCGGGCAGGCGGCGTAGCAATTCGTAGCTCTGGGCAGGGGTTTTGGCGAAGCCGAAGCCGGGGTCGAGCACCACGTCGTGGGCCCCGGCGGCGCGCAGGGCCCCCAGCCCGTCGCGGAAAAACCGGAGCAGCGTCAGCACCAGGTCGTCCGCGTAGTCCGTCAGTTGGCTCATGGTCTGGGGGGTGCCGCGCATATGCATCAGCACGTAGGGCACGCGCAGGCGGCCCACGGTGGCAAACATTTCCGCATCGAGCGTGCCGCCGCCCACGTCGTTCACCAGGTCGGCCCCGGCGTGCACGGCGGCCTCGGCCACGGCCGCCCGGAACGTATCGACCGACAAAAACACTTGGGGGAATTCGCGCCGCAGGGCCCCAGGGCGGGCAGCAGGCGGGCCAGCTCCTCGGCCACGGGCACGTCGGCGGCACCGGGGCGGGTGCTGTAAGCGCCCACGTCGAGCACGGTGGCGCCGGCCGTGAGCAGGGCCCCGGCGCGGGCCAGCAGGTCGGCCTCCCCACCCACGCGGCTGCCGGTAAAGAACGAGTCGGGCGTCACGTTCAGGATGCCCATCACCCGCGGCTGGCGCAGGTCGAGCAGGCGGCCGTGGGGGCTGAGGAGGGTTTGAGGGTAGGAGGGTAGGAGGGCAGGAGGGTGGGTGGGCATGGTACTGGGCGAGCAGAGGAAGGGCTCAATATCCGGCGGCGGTGGCGAACTTGCGGCGGGGATTGGAATTGGCCAACGGCCCACCTACCTCCTACCCGCCTACCCCCGAACCCTCCTACCCCAGCCCCCTTGACCGCCACCCCCGCGCACTACGACCTGCTGCTGGCGCGCTGCCGCCAGCTGTTTCTGGCCAAAACCCACGACTACGGCACGGCCTGGCGCATCCTGCGCCTGCCGTCCGTCACGGACCAGATTTTCATCAAGGCCAACCGCATCCGCACCATTCAGGAAGTTGGCACCCAGCAGATTGCCGACAGCGTGGACGAGGAATTCGTGGCCATCGTCAACTACTGCCTCATTGCCCTGATGCAGCTGCACCTGCCCACTGGCACGCCCCTGGACATGGGGCCCGACGCCGTGGCCGCCGCCTACGACCACGAAGCCGCCGAAAACCGCCGCTTGCTGCTGGCCAAAAACCACGACTACGGCGAGGCCTGGCGCCAAATGCGCGTGAGCAGCATCACGGACCTGATTTTGATGAAGTTGCACCGCGTGAAGCAATTGGAGAACCTCGGCGGCGCGGCGCAGGTTTCGGAAGGCGTGGAGGGCAGCTACCGCGACATGCTGAACTACGCCGTCTTTGCTTTGATTTTAAGCGAGGCTTAGCCCGGGGCCCGGGCCCGCCCACCGTTTCCTTAACGTCTTTTGCCATGCTCACTCCTGCTCCTCCCGCCTCGGCCGCCAGCGTGCCACCCCTGCCCCCGCCGATGGCCCCGCCCCGGCCGCTGCGCTACTTCACCCGCGTGTGCTGGGTGGCGCTGGGGGCCCTGTTTGTGTTTTCGGGGCTGATTAAATTGAACGACCCGGTGGGCACGGCCTACAAGCTGGAGGAATACTTTGAGGTGTTCGCCAAGGACATCAGCCCGTTCTTCTTGAACTTCAAGGACGCGGCCCGCTTCCTGTCCATCTTCCTCAGCTCGTCGGAAGTAATCCTGGGCGTGGCCGTACTGCTGCGCTGGCACCTGCGCCAAACGCTGTGGGTGCTGCTGGCGCTGCTGGTATTTTTTGGCTTCCTCACCTTCTATTCGGCCGCCTTTAACAAGGTGACGGACTGCGGCTGCTTCGGCGACTTCCTCAAGCTCACGCCTTGGGCCTCATTTACCAAAGACCTGGTGCTGTTGGGTTTGTGGGGCGTGGTGTTCTGGAACCAGCGGTTTCTGCGGCGCACTTTCGCCCCCGGCACCACGGGCCTGATGATGATGACCGTGGCTACGGCCCTGGCCGTGGGCATTGGCATGCGGGCCCTGGGCCACCAGCCTTACTTCGATTTCCTGCCCTACAAGGTGGGCAACGACATTCCAAAGCTGATGAAGGCCCAGGAGGCGGCCCGCTACCGCTACACCTTCACCCGCAACGGCGAAACCAAGGAATTCGACCAGTTCCCCACCGATTCGACCTGGAAGTACCAGTCCATGACGGTGCTGAACCCGGAAAAATCGCGCCCCACCATCACCGATTTTGCGGTGTACGACCTGGAGGGCAACGACGTGACCAAGCAGGTATTAACCGGCAACAAGCTGATTATCATCATCCAAAACAGCAACAAGGCCGACCGTGAGCGGTTTTTGCCCATCAACGCCCTGTTTGCCGCGGCTGAGAAATCGCGCAAGCACATCGACGTGCTGGCCATCACGAGCACCAGCCCGGCTAAGTTCGACGCTTTCCGCCACGACGTGAACCTGGCCGTGCCCTACTACACCGCCGACGCCACCGTGCTCAAGTCCATGGTGCGCTCCAACCCGGGGCTGATGGTACTCAAAAATGGTAAGATCCTGGCCAAGTACCACTACCACGACGTACCGAACTTGTACGAAGTGGAGAAGCTGTATTAGGGCCCCGGGCGGCTGACTTTTCGCCGGCTGCCCAATATTGCCAGGGCAACCAGGGGCTCCGGCGGCCTGGTGTCTGCTGGGGGTCCCGATTTACTTTTGCCACGATTATTACCCTTCGCTGGGCAGCGACGGCAACGATTAGCGGGCAGCCGGCGAAAAGCCGGCAGCCCGCACCGCTCGCCCACGCACTAAGCACCAACCCCATGCTCACCTTTTTCCTCCGTCGCCTGGGCCAGGGCCTGCTTGTGCTGGTGGGCGTGGCGTGCACGGTGTTTTTCCTGTTCAATGTGTTGCCCGGCGACCCCGCCGCCCTGCTGGCCGGCCAGCGCACCGACCTGGCCACCAAGGCCGCCATCAACGCCGACCTGGGCCTCGACCAGCCCCTGCCCCGGCGCCTGGTGGGCTACCTCAACGACGTATCGCCGCTGGGCCTGCACCCGCGCGACTCGGCCGGGCGGGCCCGCTACGGGGGCCTCACAGTGCTGCCGCTGGGGCCCCAGGCGCTGGTGCTGAAGGTGCCGTACCTGCGGCGCTCGTTCCAGAGCAACAAGGACGTGCTCAGCATCTTGCTCGATTATTTCCCCGGCACGCTGTGGCTGGCGCTGGCGGCCATGCTCATTGCCAGCGTCATCGGGGTGGCGCTGGGCGTGCTGGCGGCAATACGGCCCCAGTCAGCCCTCGATAGGGCCCTGGTGACGACCTCGGTGCTGGGCATTTCAGTGCCCTCGTTCGTGGCGGCCATCATCATCGCCGTCACGTTTGGCTTTTATTGGAGCCGCTGGACGGGCCTGAGCCTGACGGGCCAGCTCTTTGAAACCGACCCGTTTACGGGTGTGCGGCACCTGGCGCTGCGCAACCTGCTGCTGCCGGCCGTGGCGCTGGGCGTGCGGCCGCTGGCGGTCATCACGCAGCTCACGCGCTCCAGTATGCTCGACGTGCTGGGGCAGGACTACATCCGCACGGCGCGGGCCAAGGGCCTGAGCTACCGCGCCACCGTGCTGCGCCACGCCCTGCGCAACGCCCTAAACCCGGTGGTGACGGCCGTGTCGGGCTGGCTGGCCTCGCTGATGGCGGGTGCGTTCTTCATCGAGTACATTTTCAACTGGAAGGGCCTGGGCACCGTCACGCTGCGGGCCGTTGAGAACCTCGATTTTCCGGTCGTAATGGGGGCCACGCTGTTCGTAGCGGCCCTGTTCGTGCTCATCAACATCGCCGTCGACGTGCTCTACGCCGTGCTCGACCCGCGGGTGAAAATCAGTTAACAGTTATCAATTACCATTTAACAGCTGATTAGCGTGGTTTTGATTTCCCGCGTACCGGAACCTCACAGAACCCCAAAAAGGCTTTAACATGGCACAGGTCACAAAACGAATCACTCAGGAATTACGCAAGGCCCGCCGAAATCTTCTTTGCGTAGGTCCTGTCACTGTTAACTGATAACTGTTAAATGCCTCCCCACCTTTCCTTACTTGGCATGCCCGGCTCGGGCAAATCCACGCTGGGCCGGGCCCTGGCCCAGCACTTCAACTGGCGCTTTCTGGACCTCGACGCCGAGATTGTGGCGCGGGCTGGACAGGCCATTCCGGCAATCTTTGCCGAGCACGGCGAGGCCCATTTCCGGCAATTGGAAGCCGAGGCGCTGCGGGCGGTGGTGGCCCGCCCGGGGCCCCTGGTACTGGCCACGGGCGGCGGCACGCCCTGCTTCCACGACAACATCAACGTACTCAACACCAGCACGTTCACGCTGTGGCTGGATGTGCCAGCGGCCGTACTGGCCCGGCGCCTGGAGCGCGGCGGCGCGGCGCGGCGGCCGCTGCTGGCAGGCGCGGGGCCCCAGCTGGCCACGTCGCTGGCCGAAACCCTGGCGGCTCGCGAGCGGTTTTATTCACAGGCCCGCTTGCGCTTCACGGAAACCCGTGCGCCGCTGGTCGCGTTGTTGCCCGCATTAGCCCACGCCGGCTTTCCGGCCGGGGCCCCCGTTTAGGTCGGGGGCCGTAAATTTGTGGGCCCAAGTGTTCGCGTAATTCCTTCTTTATCTATGCAATCAGCACCCGCAGCCCCCGCCCCCGCCGCCCCGCGGCCCAAACATAAAGGGTCGGCCCAGCTTTTCGAAAACCCGCTGCTCGAGCGGCTCTCGCACACCCACATCGCCTGGCCGGTGGGCATTTTTACCGCCACCACGCTGCTGAGCCTGTACTACGGCTTCACCCACGGCTTTTTGTCGGGGCTTTCGGCGCTGGGGCTGTTTTTAGGCGGGCTGCTCCTGTTCACGTTCATCGAATACGCGGTGCACCGCTACCTCTACCACCTGCCGGCCACCACGCCGCGCAAGGCCAAGTTCCAGTACACGATGCACGGCGTGCACCACGAGTTCCCGAAGGACAAGACGCGGCTGGCCATGCCGCCCATCGTCACGGTGTTCGTGGCGTCGCTGCTGTTCTTCATTTTCCGGCTGGTATTCGGCAGCTGGGCGTTCGGCGTTTTGGCCGGCTTCACGTTCGGCTACGCTTCGTACCTGTTTGTGCACTACGCCATCCACGCGTATTCGCCGCCCAAAAACTTCCTGAAGGTGTGGTGGACGCACCACAGCCAGCACCACTACCGGCAAGACGAGGTGGCGTTCGGCGTGAGCAGCACCCTCTGGGACCACGTCATCGGCACCATGCCCAAGGCCCGCCAGGGCGAGTAGGGCCCCCAGCACGGCCACAAAAAAGCGGCGCTTCCCAATCGGGAAGCGCCGCTTTTTTATTGTTATGGCCTAAGAAGACTAGCCTCTGCCGCCGCCGCTCATCTTGCTGATAACGAAGATAACCAAGGCGATAACGAGCACCATGCCAATGATGCCCGTGTAGGCCCCGGCCCTGAAGATCCCGGCAAGGGCGTCGCAGCTACTCAGAGAAAAGGGGAGGAAGCCAACCAGCAGCAATCAGCAGGAACAGGGAAGACCGGAGGGAGCGCATGGCGCTGAGAAATGGGGATTAAAAGCAGAGACTTAGCCAGCACACCTGACCGGGCATGGTACTGGCCGCGCCGGCAACTGGTAAGGCCCGGGGGCCCTACCAGTTGCCGCTGGCGCCGCCGCCGCCGCTGTCGCCGCCGCCAAAACCGCCGAAGCCGCCGCCACCACCTCCGCCGCCTCCCCCGAAGCCA
>NZ_MDZA01000105.1 GCF_001816125.1 Hymenobacter coccineus
GTGGCGGCCGGCACCAGGCCGCTGCGCGGCGCGGCCGGCTGGCTGCGTGGGGCCCCGGCGGCGCCCCGGGCGGGGGCCGAAACTGGCTTGGCAGGCGCGGTTTTGGTGGGCTTGGCGGGGGCCATTTTGGCCGGCGCAGCGGCCGCATCGTCGGGGCCCAGGGCGGCCAGCTTTTCGCGGGCACCGGCCACGATTTCGGGCACCGGGAATTTGTTGTCGATGATGGAGTTCAGCGTGCCGCGGGCCTGGAAGTTGTCGCCCTGGGCGGCGTACACATCAGCCACCAGCAGGAAGGCCCGGCCCTGCCACAGCTCGAAGTTGCCGAAGTCGGAGTTGTTGCGCAGGGCCGTTTTCAGGGCCTCGTCGTACTGCTTTTGCTTGAACTGGGTGTCGGCCAACAGGTAGTTGGCCTCGGCCCCGATGGCGTCGCCCGGCGCGGCGGCTACGGCGGCGGCCAGCTCGGTGGCGGCCTGCTCCAAGTTGTTGGTGCGGTAGCTGGCCTTGCCCAAGTAGAGCAGCGCGGCGTTGGTGGCACTGGCGGGGGCCCCGGCCTGGGTGCGCAGCTCCTCGGCCACGCGGCGCGTGGCGGGGTAGTCGGCGCTTTCGTACTCGGCCTTCAGCAGGCCCAGGGTAGCGTTGGCCACCTCGCGGCGGTTGGTGCTGGCCGTGCGCAACTGGGTGTAGTACTGGATGGCCTCGGGGTAGTTCTGGGCTTCGAGGTCGAGGTCGGCGGCGCGGCCCAGGGCCCTATTCACAAACTCGCTCTTGTTCTCCGTCACCACGGCGCGCAGGCGCGGCAGGGCCTCGGCTTTGTTGCCAGTTTTTAGGTAGGAGTCGGCCAGGTAGTAGCGGGCGTTGGCGCCCAGAGCATTGTCGGGGTACTGCTTGAGGAAGCCCTCCAGGCGCTGGATGGCCTGGGGGTACTTCTCGGCCAGGTACAGCGACTTGGCTGCTTCCAGCTCCACGCTTTCGGTGGCCTTGCTGTTGGGGTTTTGGGCCTTGAAGGCGGCCAGGGCCCCGTCGAAGTCCTCCGTTTTGCCCTGCGCGGCCAGGCTTTCCTGCAAGCTGTAGATGGCCTGGTTGGCGGCGTCGGAGCGCGGGAAATCCGTCAGCACGCGGCGGAAATCGGCCACGGCGGCGTCCTGCTGCTGCAAGTTGGCGTAGGCCACGCCGCGCTTTTGCAAAGCCTGGGGCACGAGCGAGCTGTTGGGGCGGCCGCTGATGAGCTTCGTGAAGCCATCCACCGCCGGCTGGTAATCGCCGGCCTCAAACGCCAGCTGCGCCTGCTGGAAGGCGGCCTGCTCGGCGTAGCGCGAGGTGGGGCTGGTGCGCAGCAGCGTGGCCAGGGTTTGGTCGGCCTCGGCGCGACGGCCCATCTGGCCCAGCGTCACGCCCTTCTGGTAGTAGGCGTAGTCTTTGTCGGAGGCGTTGGCCTGAATCACTTTGTCGTAGCCGGCCAGCGCGGGGGCGTAGCTTTTGGCCACGTAGCTGAGGTCGGCCAGGCGCAGGGTGGCGTCGTAGTAGTTGGCGTCGCGGGTTTTGCTTGTCTCGGCGGCCGCTAGGTAGGCCTGGAACTGGGGCCGGGCCTGGGCGTACTGCTTTGTATTATAATAAGCGTAGCCAAGGCCGTAGCGGGCGCGCTGCTCAAAGGCCACTTCCTCGGGCGCCACGCCGCCCTGCCGCACGGTGCGGGCCGCGGCAGCGTAGGCGGTGGCGGCTTCGGGGTAGCGCTGGCCCACGCTGTAAATGTCGCCCTTCAGCACCTGCGCGGCGGCCCGCAGCGCGTCGTCCGACGGGTATTTCAGGGATTTATCGACCAGCGCCAGGGCCGGGTCGTACTGCCCGGCGTTGTAGAGCGTGGCGGCCTGGGCGTAGGTCACGCGCTGGTAGGTGGCGTTCAGCTTGGGGCCCCGGTCGTCGAGGCCGTCGAGGTAATCGATGGCCGCGGCGTAGTCCGTCGAGGCCAAAAAGCCGGTGCTCAGTAGGTCGTCCACCGTGGCCTGGTTGGCCGAGCGCGGGAACTTGCGGCGGAAGTCGCGGAGCACACCCACCACCTCGACCTGGTTGCCCAGCTCGGCCTGCACCTGGGCGAGCTTGAGGGTAGCGTTTTCGGCCACGTCCTTTTGCACGGGGCCCTGGCGGGCGGCCTCGAAGGCCGTGACGGCCTGAGGCTTCTGGCCGGCTTGCAGGTAGCTCAGGCCCAGGTGATAGGCGGCGTTCTGGCCCAGCGTGTCGCGGCGGGCGGCCACGGCGCGCAGGTTGGTGATGGCACCCTTGTAGTCGCCGGTTTTGTAGTTGGCGAAGCCGATTTTGTACTGCACCGCGGGCTCTACCTTGCCCTTGCGGGCGGCGGCAAACTGGTCGTAGTAGCCCACGGCCTGCTTGTAATCGGCCTTCTGGTAGTAGGCGTCGCCCACCAGCAGCTGGATTTCGTCGGCGTTCTGGGGCGGCGGGGTTTGGCGCAGGCGGGGCGCGGCGTAGGCAATCAGGCCTTCGTAGTCACCTTCCTTGTAATAGATCTGCGTCATGATGGCCGGCACCACGGGCTTGTAGTCGTCGTTCTGCTCGGCAACGGCCAGGTCGGCGCGGGCGGCGGCGTAGGCCCCGGCGCGGTAGCCGAGGTAGCCGGCGTAGTAGGCGCTGGCGTAGCGATAGGGCCCCTGGGCCTGCTTGCTGCGGTCGAACAGCAGGCGGGCCTGGTCGTAGTCCTTCTGCTGGAAGTGGCTGTAGGCCAGCTTAAAATCAGATTCGGCCCGCTGCCCGTCGCTGAGGTTGGCGGGGGCCACCTTTTGGAAATAGGCAATGGCCTGCGGGTAGTTCTGCTGGTCGAAGTAGAACTTACCCAGCTCGAAGTAGGCCACGGCGGCGCGCGGGTGGGTCGGGTGGGCGGCTACGAAGGCCAGCACGCGGCCCTCGGCGTCGGGGTGCAGCAGGTAGAGGCCGCTCACGGCGTCGTAATACTCGGCGTCGGCGGTACGGTCGCGGCCCAGGGGCTCCTGGCGGCCGGTGCGGCGGGGCTCCACGGCCAGGTACTGCTGGAAGGCCACCTGGGCGGCCCCGTACTGCTGACGGTCGAACAGCTCGAGCCCTTCCTGGAAAAACCGCTCATCGCTGGCAAACACCTGGGTTTGCTGGGCCAGGGCGGCCGCCGGGGCCGCCGCCGTGAGCGTGGCGGCCAGCGCCAGCCGGGGAAATAGCTTCATCGGGAAATGGTAGCGTGAAGGGGCCGCGGGGGGCCCGGGAGGTGTCAAAAGTAGGCAAAAATGGCGCGCAAGGCCCCGGCGGGCCATTCTGGGCCCCAGGCCAACGCGCGCCAAGTGGTTTTTGGTGTGCCGCGGCTAAAACTAGGTTATTGGATAATAAAGGAGTGACGAAGGGAAAAAGAACAGGTCATCCTGAGCGCAGCGAAGACTTAAGGACTGCCGAACAGCACGCAGTAACCTGCTAATTACTGCGTGCTGTTCGGCGGTCCTTAAGTCCTTCGCTGCACTCAGGATGACCTGGTTTTCAGGCATTCCCGTCTAGGATTCCGAAGTCTACCACAGCTGGTGCACCAGCGGCTGGATGCGGCGCTGGTACACGTCGCGCACGGCGGCCATTTGCCCCACCGTGAGGGCGGGCAGGTCGGCGGCGGCGGCGTTGCTGACGAGCTGCGCGGGGCGCGAGGCCCCCGGAATCACGCAGCTCACTTCGTCGAACATCAGCACCCAGCGCAGGGCCGCCGCGGCCAGGGCCCCCTCGCCGGGGAATACGGCCTTTAGCTCCTCCACGGCAGCCAGGCCGGTGGTGTAGTCCACCCCGGAAAAGGTTTCGCCCTTATCAAAGGCGGTGCCGTCGCGGTTGAAGTTGCGGTGGTCGTCGGCGGCAAACTCAGTCTGGGGCCCAAACTTGCCCGTGAGCAGCCCGCTGGCCAGCGGCACCCGCACGATGATGCCCACGTTGCGCCG
This sequence comes from Hymenobacter coccineus, assembly GCF_001816125.1. Lineage (GTDB taxonomy): Bacteria > Bacteroidota > Bacteroidia > Cytophagales > Hymenobacteraceae > Hymenobacter > Hymenobacter coccineus. The sequence continues at coordinate 3,948 of NZ_MDZA01000105.1, forward strand.
CTTGGCTTCGGGGAAGAGCAGCTCGGCTGGGCGCTGGCGAAACAGGTTGAAGATGACTTGCAGCGTGGCCACGTTGGGGTATTCCAGGGCCTTGAGGCCTTCCTCCACGCGCTCCACGCTCACGCCTAGGTTTTGCACTTTGCCCTCTTCGCGCAGCTTCTCAAACAGCTCAAATATTTCGGGGCGGTAGAATACGTTGGTGGGCGGGCAGTGCAGCTGCACCAGGTCGAGGGTGTCGAGGCCGGTGTTGCGCAGGCTGTCCTCCACAAAGCCGCGCAGGGCGGCGGGCTGGTAGGCGGCGTTGGTATGGGGCTGAAGGCGGCGGCCGCACTTGGTGGCCACGAAAATGCGCTCGGAGCGGCGGCGCACGAGGCGGCCCACGGCGGCCTCGCTGGCCCCGTCGCCGTACACGTCGGCCGTGTCGATGAAGTTGACGCCGGCATCGACTGCCGCGTCGAGGATGGCGTCGGCGGTGGCGTCGGAGAAGGGCTCGCCCCACTTGCCGCCCACCTGCCAGGTGCCGAGGCTGATTTCAGAAATAGAAAAACCGGTTTTGCCGAGGGTGCGGTGGTGCATGAGGAAAGGGAAAGATGGGTTGGAAAGAGGAAAAGATAGGAAAGGCTTTTCGGCCGATGAACGGCCGGCAACTTATACGGGCAATGGCCCGCCAAATGGCTAGCCCGCAGCTACAAGGCGGAACACTGAATTACTGCTTCGCACTGGCCTTCACCCTGCATACCTTGCACAGAATTTCACTTCCTTAATTTTTTATCCATTCCCTATTCTTATTTTTCTATGAAGACAAATTTTACTTTTCGACTCTGGACCTTGCTGCTGCTGGGGCTGCTGGCGGGCACGGCCCGGGCCCAACGCATCGCCGTAGGGGCCGCTCACACGGTTGCCATTTTTCCCGACGGCACGCTTTGGACCTGGGGCAACGGTGGCAGCAACCAATTGGGTAATAGCAGTCCGTTCAACCAGCCCACGCCTGTACAAATAGGCTCCGCGGCCAGCTGGCAGAGCGTGGCCGCGGGCCAGCTCAATACAGCCGCTATTCGCACGGACGGCACGCTCTGGACTTGGGGCGACAATAGGAGCGGCCAAATTGGCAACGGTACCACCACCAGCCGACCCACGCCCATGCAGGTAGGTACCGACACAAACTGGAAAAGCATCAGCATCGGCTCCCAGCACATGGTGGCCGTGCGCACAGATGGCACGTTGTGGGCTTGGGGCTTAAATACCAATGGCCAACTGGGCCTGAGCTCCACCGCCAGCCAATCAACCCCAGTACAAATCGGGACCAGCACGGCCTGGCGAAGCGCCGTTGCGGGCTCGAACCACACGGTAGCCATGCGTACCGATGGCACGCTGTGGGCCTGGGGCCTGAACACCAACGGCCAATTGGGCCTGGGCTCCACCGCTCAGCAAACCAGCCCGGTGCAGGTGGGCACTGCCGCAACTTGGCGACAAGTGGCTACCGGCCAGTACTTCACGGCGGCAATTCAGGCCGATGGCTCGCTCTGGGCCTGGGGTAATAACCGGTCGGGGCAGCTTGGAAACGGCACCGCTATCAACCAACTTAGTCCTGTGCAGGCCGGAAGTGGAGCCACTTGGCAGCTGGTAGCTAGCAACGCGGGCGCGGTCCACGCGGCAGCCCTCCGCACCGATGGCACGCTCTGGACCTGGGGCCTCAATACCGACGGCCAGTTGGGCAGCGGCTATAACGTGCAGCCGACGCCATTCCAGGTAGTGGTTCCCCCTACGTGGCGCAGCGTGGCCACGGGGTACGACTGTACGCTGGCCATTCGCCCCGACGGAACGCTGTGGGCATGGGGTGGCAACCCCAACGGCCAGTTGGGCATCGGCGACAACATCAACCAGGACCAGCCCATCCCTACCCAAGTAAGCAGTACTGTTGCTTGGCAGAGCATCGCGGCTGGTCTTTTCCATACGGCAGCCGTGCGGGCCGACGGCACCCTTTGGGCCTGGGGCACCAACCAATCGGGCCAGCTGGGCAGTGGAATGGCGTCCGCTTCTGCGCAACCTTCGCCCGTGCAAGTCGGCACAGACACGAACTGGCAAAGTGTAGCCGCCGGGTTTGCTTGCACGCTGGCCCTCCGCACCGACGGCACCCTCTGGGGCTGGGGCAGCAATGGATACGGCCAACTTGGCAACGGCACCACTACTCAACAAAACGCGCCGGTGCAAATCGGAACGGCTACGAATTGGCGGAGCGTTGCATCGGGCTTTGGCCACACCGTGGCCGTACGCGCCGATGGTACCCTTTGGGCCTGGGGCTTCAACGCTGTTGGCCAGTTGGGCGATGGCACTACTACTAACCAGAGCAGCCCCATTCGCATTGGCACCGCCACCACTTGGCAAAGCGTGTCGGCCGGTAGCTACCACACCGTAGCTACCCGCACCGACGGCACCCTCTGGGCCTGGGGCCAGAATACTTACGGCCAAGTGGGCGTCGGCACGACGGCCAACCAAACCACCCCTGCCCAGGTGGGTATCGCCACGACTTGGCAAAACGCGGCCGCAGGTGCTTACCACTCTGTGGCCACCCGCACCGATGGAACGCTCTGGACCTGGGGCTTCAACGGCTATAGCCAATTAGGCAACGGCCTCACCATCAATCAAACCAGCCCCGTTCAGGTAGGTATTGCCACCACCTGGCAAAGCGTTGCCGCCGGCCAGTACCACACCGCGGCCATCCGCGCCGGCGGTACTCTCTGGGTCTGGGGCAGCAATGTTTATGGCCAAACTAGCCAGTCCAACGCCAACCCCTTTCCGATCAACATTCCATATCCCAGCGTAACCCTGGCCACTGCCCCCGCCAGCGCCAGCGCCGGCTGGCACCTGGCCCCCAACCCCGCCCAAGGTCAAGTGCAGCTGCGGGGCCTGAGCGGCAACGCCGCCGTGCAGCTATTCGACGCCCAGGGCCGGCTGGTACGCACTGCTACCGGACCCGTCGTAGCACTCGATGGCCTCGTTCCCGGCCTCTACCTGTTGCAAGCCACGGCCGGCACCACCACCCGCACCCAGCGCTTGGTGGTGGAATAATATCCTTGCCGGTTTCACTTTTGCTACGCCCCTGCCCCACCGGCAGGGGCGTTTTTGTGGGGTAGACCGGTGGGGCCCCGGCCAATGCGGGCAATAACGGGCGAAGGGCAGCCGTATCTTGCCGGCTACCCATGCCCGACTCCCCACCCCTGCCCGTCATCCGCGTCTCGCACCTCACCAAGCGCTTCGGGGCCCAGGTGGTGGTCGATGACCTTTCGTTTGAGGTGGCCGCCGGTGAAACGCTGGTGCTGCTGGGCCCCAGCGGCTGCGGCAAAACCACGCTCCTCAAAACGCTCAACCGCCTCATCGAGCCCGACGGCGGCACCATCGAAATCAACGGGCGCGACGTGCGCCAGCAGGCCCCCGAAGAATTGCGGCGCGGCATGGGCTACGTCATCCAGCAGGTGGGGCTGCTGCCGCACTACACGGTGGCCCAGAACGTGGGCGTGGTGCCCGGCCTGCTGGGCCGCCCGCCCGCCGAAACCGCCGCCCGCACCACCGAGCTGCTCGAGCGCCTGCACCTGCCCGCCGCCCGGTTTGCCGGCATGCTACCGGTGCAACTCTCGGGCGGGCAGCAGCAGCGCGTGGGCCTGGC
>NZ_MDZA01000106.1 GCF_001816125.1 Hymenobacter coccineus
CGCCGGGCCGGAACAAGGCCGCGGGCAGCAGCGTGAAGGCCCGGCCGGTGGTGGCCAGGCGCACGGCGTGCCAGCCGGCGCGGCCCAGGCAGTCGTGGGCCGCCGCCAGGGCGGGCAGGCCCCCGGGCGGCAGGGCGTAGTCTTCGAGCAGCACAAAGGCCCGGCGGGCTACTTCCACGGCGGCCACGCGCAGGCGGCCGGCCCCCACGGCCAGGTACAGGTTGTAAGCGGCGCGGTGGTTGGGGTCGAAGGCGTCGTCGCGCAGGCGCAGCAGCGCGGCGGGGGGAGCGGGCGCGGCCGAGGAAGCCGAGAAAGGAGCGGTGGAAACGGACACGGGCGAAGCAAAAAGCCGAACGGCTCCGCAAGATACAGCCGCGCGCCCGGCCCGCTTTACCCCCCAAACCGCAGCTGCGGCACAAACACGTCGTCGACGCTGAGCAGGCCGCGCAGCACCGGGTGCACGTGCGCCGGCGGCAAGGCCAGCAGCTGCCGGGGCGTGTGCCAGGCCAGCTCCGTGAGCAGCTGGGCATCGGGGGCGTGCTCGGGGTCGTGGCCCAGGTGCGGGGCGAGCGGGCCGTCGCCGGTGGCCAATACTTCAAAAAACAGCTCCAGCGCCTGCAAGCCATCGCGCCGGAACTCGTGCAAGTGCAGGAAACGGCCCACCCGGACCGCCAGCCCGGTTTCTTCCTGAAACTCGCGCACCAGCCCCTCGTGCAGGCTCTCGCCAAACTGCCAGCCCCCGCCCGGCGGCGACCAGAAGGGGGCCCCCACGGGCAGCAGGCCCCGGTGGGCGGCCAGCAGTAAGCGGTTGTTGTGCAGCAGCAGGCCGCCCACGCGCACGCGCACTTGGCCGGTGTAGAGGGCCAGCAGCGCGTCGGAGGGCGGAACGGAAGAATCGGACATTACAGCTCAAAAAAGGCCGGGGAGTAGACCGGGTGCCGTACTGTACGCAAGGAAAGACCGCAGGGTGGCAAAAGGGCCCCGGGGCCCTACGCCGCCGGCGCCCCGGCGCGGCGCACCGCCCGTCGCTGCCGCCAGCGCCGCAGCCGGCCCAGCCCAAACAGCAGCAGCGCCACGGCCGCTGCGCCGGCTACCAGCGGCAGCGCCAGTGCCAGCACGGTGCCGCCCACGGCCAGCACGTTTTCGAGGGTGGCCAGCACGGGGTTGGCTAGGCCGCCGGTGGTGGCCGTGGCGCTGGCCCGCAGCAGCGCTGTGCCGCCTTGCACCAGCCCGGCCGTGCCGCCGCCCACCACAATGCCCAGCCCCCAGCGCAAGGCCGGGTCGAGGTGAGGCAGCGAGGACGTCATCAATAGGGCCCCCGCCACGATGGATGCTGGCGTGGTGAGCGTGTCGAGCACGTTGTCGACCACTGGCAGGTAGTAGCCCAGCACCTCAAACACCGTGGCCGCGGCCAGCGCCAGCATGGCTGCCCACGAGCCCAGCCACGCAAAGCCCGGGGCCGCCGGCAGCCACCCAAAATGGTGCGCCACGCTGGCCGACAGCAGCGGCACAAACACCCGGAAGCCGCTGCTGGCGGCCAAGCCCAGACCCAGGGCCCCAGCCACGACGTATTCGGTAAAAGGGAGGGTTTCCATGAGGGTTAAAGTAGTAGAGAAAGTTGCCAGTTGGCCCCGGCTGGGTGCACTCGGCCCGCCGCCTATCTTTGCCCAGGGCCCCCAGGCTGGGGTGAACGGTAGAAATAAGATTTGATTCGGTTCTTAAACGCCCTTAAAAATTATGACAAGTATAAAACGGTACATAACGCCGTGCGCCTACCTGCTCCACCCACGCTTTGACACCTGACCTGCCCCACCCCGACCCCACCGACGACCTCGAAGCCCGCATCCGCCGCAAGCTGCTGCGCCAGCACTTCATGCACCACGTGGGGGCCGACCTGACCCTGATTGCTCCCGGCCGCATCGAGGCCGAGCTGCTCATTGGCGAGCAGCACAAGCAGCAGCGCGGCTTCGTGCACGGCGGCATGGTGGCCACGATGGCCGACCTGGCCGCGGGCTTTGCCGCCGTCACGCTCGTGCCCGATGATCACGTCGTAGTCACGGCCGACCTGCGCGTGTCGTACCTGCACCCCAGCGTGGGCCGCAAGCTCACCGCCATCGGCTGGGTGCTGAAGGCCGGCCGCCGCCTGCACTTCTGCGAAGCCGAGGTGTGGTGCGACGGCCTGCTGGTGGCCAAAGCCTCGGCCACGATGGCGGTGATTGAGCCAAATTCCTAATTCACTAAAAATGAGCATGGGTAGCGCAAATCCTTTTCAGGACGAATTAGAAAGTTGGTTACACGGGATTATAAAGCGCGAGAAACCTGTTGAAGAAATATCCGCCTTCCGCTTTGGACTCGGCGAAGCAGAAGAAGGCTACGTGCTCTACTTAGCAGGCTCGAAAAATTACGATGAAGCAGACGATGATTGGGCTTCTTACCCTCCAGAATTTCTGGTTGAAGAAGAGTTAATTATTGCAGTTGCGGAGGAGCAAGAATGGCATTGGGTATTGCTCCAGGTTATTTATTCTCTTGGAAGAGTACTGAGGAAAAGTCCAGTGAATAGTTCTTTTCTGGGGAATGATAGACCGGTTTATGCTGGTTTTGAGGATGGTGATTTGTACCGAATTAAATAATTAATGCTTTCCGTCCGCTACCCGTCCGTCCGCGACTTTTTCCCTTACGAGCCCACCGATGACCAGGCGCTGCTTTTTGCCAAGCTCGACGAGTTTTTGCGCGACCAGCTGCCCGGGCGCAAGGTGTTTGTGCTGCGCGGCTACGCAGGCACGGGCAAAACCACCGTCATCAGCGCCTTGGTGCAGTGGCTGCACCAACTCCAGCGCAAGTACACGCTGATGGCCCCGACGGGCCGCGCGGCCAAAGTGATGGCTGGTTACGCGGGCGTACCGGCCGGCACCATCCACAAAAAGATTTACCGCCAAACCTCGGGGCCCCGGCCGAGCGGCTCAGCTTCCAGCGGCAGCCTAACCGCGTGGAGCAGATGCTCTACATCGTGGACGAGGCCTCGATGATTTCGGACGAAAAGGCGTTTGGTGAAACTGGATTGCTGGATGATTTGATGAACTTCGTGTTTGAGAAGCAGACCAATAAGCTGCTGCTCATTGGCGACACGGCGCAGCTGCCGCCGGTGGGCCAGCTCCTAAGCCCCGCCCTCGACCCCGAGGGCCTGGCCCACCGCTTCCGCGCCCAAGTGGCCACCGTGGAGCTGCGCCAGGTGATGCGCCAGGCCCTGAACTCGGGGATTCTGGTGAACGCCACCGAGTTGCGCGAGGAGCTGCGGCAGCCGGTGCCCAACATCCAGCTGCACACCCTGGGCTTCCGCGACATGTTCAAGATGGGCGGCGACAAGCTGGAGGACGGCCTGCGCTGGGCCTACCGCGAGTTTGGGCACGAGAACACGACCATCATTTGCCGCTCGAACCGCAACGCCAACCAGTACAACCAGCTCATTCGCCGGGCCCTGTTCGATGCCGAGGAGGAGATTGAGGGCGGCGACTACCTGATGGTGGTGCGCAACAACTACTACTGGCTGGACAAGGATTCGGAAATTGGGTTTTTGGCCAACGGCGACTTCCTGCAAATCAGCAAGATCATCCGGCGCGAGGAGGTGTACGGCTTCCACTTTGCCCAGGCCCGGGTGCGGCTGGTGGACTACCCCGACGAGCCCGAGCTGGAGGTGAAGCTGCTCCTCGATACGCTCCACACTGAGAGCCCGGCCCTGCCTTCCGACCGCAACAACGAGCTCTACCAGGCCGTGGCCGCCGACTACGCCCACCTCAAAACCAAGGCCGAGCGCTACAAGGAAATGCGCAAAGACCCGTACCTGAACGCCTTGCAAATCAAGTTTGCCTATGCCCTCACCTGCCACAAGGCGCAGGGCGGCCAATGGCAGGCCGTGTTCGTGGACCACGGCTTCCTGAAGCCTGACGAGCCGCTAGCCGGCGAGTTTGCGCGCTGGCTGTACACGGCCATCACGCGGGCCTCGGAGCGGTTGTTTCTGCTCAATTTCCAGCAGCGCCTGGTGAGCGACCCGCCCGTGGAGGACTAAACCACTGATTCGGCTGATTTTGGGCCCCGGGCCGGGCTGGCGGCGCTGCCGTTGGGGCGCGGCGGCCGGAAGGGGCGGAATTTTCGCGGCGCGGGCGCTGTTGCGCCGCCAGTGCATGGCCCTAGCGGCGGCTTTGGCTCCGGATTTGCCAAGCCCGCCAAAACGTGTAATTTTACCCGTCGCCTTTCTACTGCTCCTCAACCCAACCCGTTCCGTTACGATTATGAAAAAAGCCCTCTTGCTCGCCCTGAGCCTGACCGCCGCCGGCTTCACCGCCCAGGCCCAAACCATGAAGCCCGCCACGGCCGCCGCCAAAACGGCTGGCCCCGCCATCACCTTCGAAGAGTCGAAGTACGACTTTGGCTCGGTGGCCCAGGGCGGTATGGTTGACCACACGTTCAAGTTTAAGAACACTGGCAACCAGCCCCTTATCATCTCCAACATCGGGGTGAGCTGCGGCTGCACGGTGCCTGAGTATAGCAAAGCGCCCGTGATGCCCGGCAAAACCGGCACCCTCTCGGCCCACTTCAACTCGGCCGGCAAAATGGGCATGCAGAACAAAGTGCTGACCATCGAGTCGAACGCCACCGCGGGCCCCGCCACCGTATCGCTCGTGGGCGACGTGAAGGAGGCCGGCGCTGCCGCCGCCGCTAGCACCACCAAAGCCAACTAAGTATTGAGCCGTTAGCTTTTAGCTGCTAGCCATTGGCTCTCTTGCTAGTATTTAAATCAGGCTTTTGCCAAAGCTAAAAAGGGCGGCCCGCACCAGCGGGCCGCCCTTTTTGCATGCGGTTTGGAGCGAACCGGGGCCCCCGGCTGGGGCCCTACACGTTGCGCACAGCCAGCGCCAGGGCCAGCCAGCCGCCAATGAGCAGCAGGCCGCCCACCGGGGCCACGGCCCCCAGCTTCGTCACGCCCGTGAAGCACAGCGCGTAGAGCGAGCCGCTGAACACCAGCACGCCTGCCAGCCACAGGTTGCCCACTAGGCCCAGGCGCAGCTCGGGGCGCATCACCCACAGCACGCCCACCGCGAGCATGGCGAGCGTGTGGTAAAACTGGTAGCGCACGGCGGTTTCGAAGGTGTCGAAGCGACCCGAAGCTTCGAGCATGGGCCGTAGCCCGTGGGCCCCAAAGGCGCCGATGGCCACGCCCAAAAAGCCGAGGCCGGCCGCAATTTGAATAAGAAGGCGAGCAGTCATATAGTAGAAAAGTTTTGGTTTAAAGGCTGTGGCGTGGACTCTGCGAGTCCGCGCGGTTGAACGGTTGAAGTCCGATATGTAGCGCGAACTCTATAGTTCGCGGCTCTGAACGGTCGCCGAACGGTAATCGGCAAGACGAAGCGAGAGCCGCGAACTACAAAGTTCGCGCTACAGCCGCGCTACAGTGCGCTAGCCGCGGTGACCGAAGATGGCGCTGCCCACGCGGATGAGCGTGCTGCCCGCGGCCAGGGCCAGGGCGTAGTCGCCGCTCATGCCCATCGAAATTTCACGGAACTCAGCGTCGTCAGCAAAGAACTTGGCCTTCAGCGCATCAAAGTAGCCGCGGAGTTGGCCGAATTCCTGGCTTACCTGAGCCTCGTCGGGGGTGTTGGTGGCAATGCCCATTACGCCGGTGAGGCGCACGTTTTGCAGGGCCCCAAACGCGGGCGAGGCCAGGATTTCCTCGGCTTCGGGCAGCGAGAGGCCGGTTTTGGCGTCCTCCTGGGCGATGTGGAATTGCAGCAGCCCGCGGATGACGCGGTTGTGGCGGGCGGCTTGGCGGTCAAGCTCTTGCAGCAGGCGCAAGCTGTCCACGCTCTGCACCGTGTGCACGAATGGGGCGATAAGCTTGACCTTGTTAGTTTGGAGGTGGCCGATGAGGTGCCACTCCACATCGGGCGGCAGCTGGGGGGCTTTTTCGGCCATTTCCGGGGCCCTGTTCTCGCCAAATAGGCGGCTGCCGGCGGCGTAGGCCTCTTGCAGCAGCGGCACGGGGTGGGTTTTCGTCACGGCCACCAGCCGGGCCCCGGTGCCGGCTAGCTTCTCTTCAAACGCGCGGATGTTGTCGGCAATACTCATCACTGATTTTAACTGATTAACCGTGATTTCGCTAATTGCAACGGCACGGCTCGGAGGTTTAACAAAGAAATAACCAATGTTGCCATTGGGTTGGGCGTAAGGCCTGCGAAGGGAGTCGTTGGGCGGTGGGGGCGGGCTGCCGGCTTTTTCGCCGGCTGCCCGCTAATAGTAGGGAGGAGTTGGGGGCCCCGTGCAGCGGCTGGCTAACGGTGCAGCGATTACCGGGCAGCCGGCTAAAAAGCCGGCTGCCCGGCCCGGCTCTGCTGCAAAGGCTCAAAAAATCAGTGAAATCACGGTTAATCTGCCTAATCAGTGATTTAGTCCTCCAGTGGGTTGCTGAGGAACGTGCTTTTCAGGGCCAGCCACAGCAGCCACAGCGCGATGCTGAGGGCCAGGTAGGGGCGGTAGAAATCCTTGGTGTTGCGGTAGCGCAGCTGGCGGATATCGGACTTTTCGAGGCCGTCGATGCGGGCAAATACCTGGCTCAGGGCGGCGTTGTCGGTGGCGCGAAAGAACTGGCCGTCGGCGGCCTGGGCCAGCTCGCGCATCGTGGTTTCGTCGAGGCGGGTTTGCACGTAGCGCGGGCGGCCTAGCGAGTCCTGGCCGAAGGGCACGAAGCCGTCCTTGCCCAGCCCGATGGTGTAGAGGCGGATGCCGTAGGCGTGGGCCAGGCGGGCGGCTAGCAGCGGGTCGAGGGCCCCGCCGGTGTTCTCGCCGTCGGAGAGCAAAATGCAGACCCGCGAGCGGGCCGTCGATTCGCGCAAGCGGTTGATGGCCACGCCGAGCGCCGTGCCGATGGCCGTGCCGTCGTCGGCAATCAGGCCCAGCTTGAGGCTGGCCAGGTCTTCGCGCAGCAGGTCGTAGTCGGTGGTGAGCGGGGCCAGCGAGTAGGCCGTGCCGGCGAAGGCTACCAGGCCCAGGCGGTCGCCGGCGCGGCGGTTCACGAAGCTGGTGGCCAGGCGCTTGGCGGCTTCGAGGCGGTTAGGGCGCAGGTCCTGGATTTCCATCGAGCCCGACACGTCCACGGCCAGCACCAGGTCGATGCCGCGGCCGGTTTGCTCCACCCGCTCGTCGGTGCGCTGGGGGCGCGCCACCGCCACGATGGCCAGCGCCAGGGCCAGGCCCAGCACGGCATCGGGCACGAAGCGCAGCAGCGCCACCGCCCCGCCGCCGGGGGCCACGCCGGGCGCCAGCGTCACGGGCACCTGCGCGCGCCAGCGGTGGGCCAGGCCCCGGCGCAGCAGAAACAGCAGCGGCACGCCCCGATGAGCAGCAGCAGCAGCGGGTGCTGCCACTGGTAGCCGGCCAAGGTGGCGTAGCGCAAAAAATCGGGAAAGCTGCTCATTGGCGCAAAAGTACGGGCCGCCCGGCGGGTGAC